>CALAZZ010000186.1 GCA_937926515.1 uncultured Bacteroidales bacterium
AATCGCCCCATAATCTGCAGGTATAGAGCCTAACAATGACATTAAATGCTTTTTCATACACGGGAAGTGAGGCTGTCTTGAAAGAACTTGATGTGCCCGGAAACACCTTGGGTAGTTATGTACAGCTACATGATGAAAATAGCTGCACAGCATCTCAAAGGATCATATCAAGGGTCACAAGGAACGAATCTTTGATTTGACTTTCAGGACAGCCACGCCACACCCGCGTGATGAAAAGGATGGTCGCTGTTAAAACTTAATACCATGCAGCCATGGGCAGAATGATACGAGGACGGTGGTCCTTGTGGTATGCCATGAGGACATGATACAAAACGGCTAATAACCGGGTTTGACCGCTATTGCTTTGCCCGGGCTGAAGGATGATTGTATAACGTCACACAGCAGTGACATTAATCCTTCAGATTATGAATTACTATAAAACATGCTTCATCAGAAGCTATAAGTACCAATCGCTGCAAGGATTGGATATGGCGGAGCCATGCCCTTCCCAAAGTGTTGTGTACATCTCATCTCTCATACATGTACTTAATTAAAATCGTGATAACAATGAACTAATGTTTAAAATAGAAACCGATCACAAGAATTGTCGTGGACGGCCGCCCAACAGAAGCCCTGGAAGAAAAGGATCACTCAGGTCCTTGATAGATTTCAGGTCCGATCTGAGCGCCCATTCCATGGCCATGATGAGCGGTTTACGAAGCAGCACTGACAGGATATGCTCCTGTTCGACAATGGTTGAACATGAGCTTAATAAGATCCGTACAGGCTGGGTCGTAAATTACAGAGCCGGACCATTTGAACTATGCCCAATAAAGTTAACCAGATGGCCAGGTAATGTGTTTACTGATAACCGTCAACGAATACCCATCCCGCATGTCCGGGCCAGGGCCTGGGTGACTCATACCTGTTTTGGTAGTTCGGGCGAATCCCTCAACAGGCATAACCACATCACGCAAAACGCGCCTCGACGGCAATCTGCTGCAAAGCGGACCGGGAAAGGTATGTCCAAAACGAAACAACAATGCGCTGATAGAAATATTAGTTATTTATTTGGTATTATGATAGATACATCAAAATTTAACCTTAAAAAAATGAAAAAAGCTGCAAAAAAATGCCTCGCGTATAGTAATAGCATTTATGCTATTACTGGCAGCATGTTGTGGCAAAGAAAAAAACAATGAAACAAAATATCATGGCATATGACAGATAACTTAAAATGAAAACATAAAAAAAATATGATTCGACTCACCGGACGGCAATGGATTTGCCGGACCGGAATCGGTCATATTGATAGTATGAAAATATAAAACGAAATAAGAGCTAAGTGAAAACGACCCTGCATAAATTCCTGGGCATCGCGCTGACAACAGTAGCGTTGCTGCTGGCTATGGCACCTCAAGTCATGGCACAGGGGAATATTGTGTATCAGGGTCAAACAACTGCGTTGGCAGTGGTTGATGAACCAGGTACAACTTACACCTGGTCATTGTTCAATTCGGCCGGTGGTGTGAACTTCGCAACCGACCCCGAAAACTGCCCGCCCACTCAGGCGTATTTTGTTGACGCTATAAACGAAGGTGCAAGCGTGGAAGTGATGTGGCTCGAACCCGGTGATTATTTCTACCGCGTCATAGCTGTAAATGATGATGGGTGTATGAATCTCAAAGTAGGCCGTATGCATGTGATCGAGTCAATGCCAACCGCTTATATCGAAGATCCCGGATCCATCTGCGTGGGTGATAGTGGGTTCCTGGAGATTCACTTCACCGGAACACCTCCATGGAACTTCATCCTTGAAGCCGAAGATGCCGATGGCATCACCACTACCACATACACCAATGTGGCCGATAACCCGATTGTAATTGAGGTTGCTCCAACCCAAACAACAAATTACCGTGTGATTGAGATCAGCGATACCAATGGTACCAACACCACGCCATCAAATACAGTGACCTTGATCGTGTATCCGAAACCTGTTAGTTCACCCATTTACCAATACGATCCACAAGCAAAAAAATAATAAAATGAACAGGCTGAGACACATATTGTTAATCATACTACTGGCAGCTACCAACATGGTGGCAGGCCAGAGCTATGTGATTGACAAGGTATGTGCCGGCACAGAAAGACATTATCGTATTGACGGTGAAGATGGTTCAACATACACCTGGTTCTTGCAACATCCTGATGGCACCTTGGTCACCCTGCCCGAAACACTGGATACAGTGACCATTGTGTGGCCATTTAATCCCGGGAATTATGAACTCTCAGCTATACAGCATAGTGCCGATGGTTGCGATGCCGATATGGAGTTGGGTATTGTGGAAGTGTATGATCATCCTTATGCCTATGCAGGTGAAGATATGACCCTCTGCACCACCGAACCCATATTGCTAAGCGATGCAGAAGTGAACAACCATAGCTCCATCACATGGATAAGCTCAGGAGATGGCTCATTCAATGATTCATCGGCCCTGCATCCGATATACAGTTTCGGGCCTGAAGATATCGCCAATGGTTATGTTACCCTTACCATTGAGGCTACAGGACTTGGTTATCCAGGCACCTGTACACCTGCACTGGCTGACATTACGATCACCATCAGCAACCTCATGGTGGAAGAAATTCTTACCCATGTGAGTTGTTTCGGTTTCAATGACGGATTCATACAACTGGTTGCCCATGAAGGTATGGAGCCTTATGAATATACGCTTGGTTCAGAAACCAATTCAAGCGGAATGTTTGCTGACTTGGCTGCCGGCTACTACGAATATATAGTGACCGATGCCGCCGGCTGTACCAAGACAGGAGGTGTCACCATCACCCAACCGGCCCTGATCACTGCCACCGTGATCTCAACGGATGAAACATTCCTGGGTGCTAATGATGGAACCATCGAAATCATAAACCCACAAGGTGGATCAGGCAGCTATGAATACATGATCACCGGAACCGACTGGCAAGCCGATCCATTATTCGTTGGCCTGGCACCCGGAACCTATGAAGTGTACATCCGCGATGCCAATGCACCGGATTGCTTTATCATGCTGACAATAGAAGTGATTAACCAGGGAGGTTCGTTGAGTGCCACCGTTGAGTTCACAAATGTGACATGTGATGGTGGGAACGATGGTACGATAACCATATCCGATCCTATGGGAGCAATTAGCAATACCTACGAATACAGCATCGACGGCGGAGAAACATGGCAGGCTGATTCACTGTTCGAAGAACTCTACCAAGGCACTTATGAGGTCTGGATTCGGGATGCAGCCAATCCGGTAAACGAAATTATGTTGACTATCCTCACCATTGGTGTGAACGATCTGCAGCCTCCTGTTTGGGTTACAGCTCCCGGCGCACTGGATACCATCTTGGAATGCAGCGATTACGAAGGAATTGCAACTGCACTGCAGTTAATGCCTGAAGCCATTGATGATTACACCTCTGAAGTGATTATTATTGAAACACAACATGATACCATTCCGGGAAGCTGTCCGGATAATTACCTCATCCAGCGTGCATGGCAAGCCATTGACTCATGTGGAAATATAAATCCAACACCTTATGTTCAAATCATATCGATATTTGACACCACACCGCCTCAGATCGTGGCCGAAGCTGCCGACGGTGAGAGCGAATGCC
>CALAZZ010000187.1 GCA_937926515.1 uncultured Bacteroidales bacterium
TGCTGTACGTAAACGTCCATTCATACGTCAGGCCTTTACAATCCATATAGTTGTAAGTGTATGTGCGTGTGCCTTCACAGCTTAATGGATCAGGCGAATCGGTTATGGTTGGCAAGGGCGCATTCAGCACATTTCCACAAACATCCTTCACCACGGGTAAATCAGATGGAGGAACAGCCCCTGAAACGCACTCCACCGTTGCAATAGTGGTCACCGGACCACCCTCCTGGGCGGGTGGTGTTGTCCTGGTGATGTTGTAGGTGTACACCCACAGATACTGCAATCCGGCGCAGTCTGTATAGGTGTAATTATAGGTGTAGGTGCCTTCGCAGCCTTCATAGGTGCCGCCGATGGTTGGTGTTGGAGGGCTAAGGGTATTACCGCACACATCCTGCACCACCGGTAAGCTAGTTGGCGGGCTTGCCTGTGAAGGGCATTCCACTGTTCCGCCTGATGTGGGCACCGGCCCTCCGGCCTGGGCCGGAGGTGTGCTTCGCACTACATTGTAGGTATATGTCCAGAAGGATTGGTTTCCTGCACCATCTGTATAGCGGTAGGTGTACACTCTTGTACCCTGGCATGTGATGGGGTTGGGTGTATTCACCACACTGTGCAGCACCGGACTGATGGTGCCGCTGCAGTTATCCGTTCCATTGGGCGGTGAGGGGGTGGTGATGGCTGACACACACTGCACCGTGGCGCTTCCGTTGGCAGGTAAGGTGGGGGGCTGGGTGTCATTTATGGTAATGGTAAAACTACAAACAACAACATTCTCACCATCATCGGCCTGAAAGGTGTTTACTGTGGTACCCACAGGAAACAATGATCCGCTTGGCAAGCCACCTATTTGTGTAATCGTAGCATTGGGATTGTTGGAGGTGGGCAAGTTGTAGTTCACATACCTGCCACATAAACCAGATGCATTATTCAGGGTAATATTTGATGGACAATTGATGTTTAGATCTCCAACCGGTGCTATGGGTTGATAAATGACACCTGTACGGTTTGACCCTTGCAATTCAAGATAATAATTCCCTCCGTTTGATTGGGTCCAGGTATTTACAATGATCTCGAAATAAGCATTTGGCCCGCCTGTATAGGTGAAAGACGAAATAAGACGTTCCTCACCGGGTAGTATGGTTGTTCCAACCGGATTATTAGGAAATGAATAAAACCGCTGATAGTAAAATCCGCCATCAAACACCGGTGATTGGTAGGGGATCATATTGTAGGGTGCCACATTGATCAAGGAAATATTTATCGTCGGGTCTTCCCATCGTATCGTATAGATGATATTGGTGATGGTAAGGTTGCTGTTAATGGTAAAATCCGGCCTGATCTTAACATCTATCCTGTTGGGCGCAGCTGCCTCAAAAATACCAATATCCACTTGTAAGGCATATACATGATTACTGATAAACAGAATACACAAAGCTGCTAACAGTCTTAACTTAAAAATACATGGAGAAACTTTTGAATTGGTAATCATAAACCATATGATGTTATGGTTGCATCAATAAAATAACCCCGTCAGTGAGTTTATCCCTGACGGGGCCGTACATAGCAAAACCCAAACAGGGCTTGAAAATATATCCCAATTAAATCAGTTTACGAAAGCGTATAGCTAAAAATGTCATAATTAAAACCAAACCTGAAAGTACAGCCCAGTTTGATACAGGAATAGTTGCATAAGAAGCGTATATAATACCAGTCAAATCCAGAGGCTCACCGACAAAAGTACATGGACCATTTACTTCTCCGCAGGCGATTCCAAAATAGTATTCGAGGTTATTATTAAGTGTAAATGAATCATCACTCATTACAAACAAGGCGGAAGGCCCTCCCGAATATAAAAACGATGATATTACAACCTCTTCTCCTGCATTGATTGTGGATCCAAAGGTAACAAGAAAAGGTTGTACACTGAATGTCTGATATTTAAAGCCTGCATCAACTACAGCCGGACCATCATAATCAACATTAAAAGGTGGTATCAGATTCAAGACGGTTATATCTATCGCCGGATCATCCTGATATCGAAGCGTAAACCGGATTTCCTCAATAAATTGCCCAGGTGTGATGGTAAAGTCAGGTTTCATTCTTATTTCCATAGAACTGGGACCCGATACAAAAATACCTATATCGATCTGATCAGCCCTTAGTTGCTGAAAAGATAAAATCATGAATACAACTATTACTAGTTTCAAGATTTTCCCTAACATTTTGGTTTTTAGTGTCTTCATAATGTTATTGTTGGTGTTCAATTGTGAAGTTTATGTAATTCATTATTTATTTGTGCGTGTTTACACCTATGTATACGGTAAACACGCACAAATGTATACATTATTGATTTAAAATTACAAATTTTTCTAAATAAATCATCTTTTCATTAACCAATTGAAGCACATAAACTCCGGGCAGCATCGATGATACATCAATGGTGTGTATGCCCGATCCATTCATTTCTAGTATTGAGCTCCACACCTGTTTTCCGGAGGCATCATGGATATTCATTTGCAGTGTTTGCCCGGATAAGCCAACATAATCGACGATCAACCTACCATCTGAAACCGGATTAGGATAAAGCCTGATCTTGTAATCTGAACTAAATTCATCCAGATCCACCATAGTGCTATTGATCATACCCGTTTGATCACTTCCCCATACAGAAACAAAGTACATGGCATTGTTCTGATTGGTAAAGTAATTATCAGCTATCCACAGCCGGCCTTCGATCTGCATTCCTTGATCAGTTTCAAACCATAAAATCGTCAGTTCTTCAGCGCTCCAGTATGGAGGCAGGAAGGTAGGTATGGCCGTAGCAAATACCTGGTGACTGATTCCGTCAACGACCACAACATCGCCTTGTGCTTCGAGCATATATGCAGAGGAGTAATAGGCAAGTAACTGATTCATTTCCATATCTGAAGCATGCCATGCCAAAGTAAACTGGATGTTGTCAATCAACCCATCGTAGATGGGCTCCAATGTTGACAACACCACACCAATTCCATCTTCGGCACCTTTCACTTGTATGTTGACAGGGCCATCACTTCGGCTAAGCATTTGCTTACTTCCATTGAATATGCCAGGCACAACACAATGGTATATAGTTGTAAGCAGTGGTGAACCGGTCATGATGCCAATATTCTCAATAATATATGCACGGTCGTTGTTGGCCCCCTGATAACTCAGGAAATTATTAAGATCAGCATCAGCGTTCCAATAACCATTGGTAGGGTTGTAGAACAGATCACCTCCATTGGCAACTATTTGGCCCAATAACAAACTGCGGTCATTGCCCGGGCCACTGTATTTAAGCTGCCCATCAGGATTAATCTCGCCGGCTATCATTCCGTAAACAGAGCCATTCCTTATGGGTTCAAAATAAAGATCAATTGCTCCTTCTTCATAAATATTGGATAGTTCCGTGAAATCATAAGTAGTACCAATATGTGGGATCTGTATTGTTTGTGACGACATCACCGGCATATGATTACGGTGATGGAGCACTACCCAGAATTCATCATTTTCATCTTCGATATCCCCAACAAAACTCACATTCAGTGATCCGTCACTGTAAAGCAATCCGGCTCTGAATATGTCACCGGTAGAGAATTCGTCCTCACGAAGTTCAACCAGCATCCAATCCACCACATCAGGTGATAATTGTTGCGGCAACTCTTCATCACCATCGTAGAACCATGGTTCGGTGTTGTAGGGTTGTTGCTGTGGAAGCTGTCCGGCAGCATTCAAAGCAGTACTCATATCGCCATAGCTTCTAACCTGCTGATACGGGCCCTGAAGGAATACTGTGGCACTAAGGACATTGCCGGGAAGCACTTCCAGCAGCTGTGCACAGCTCACTGTACGTCCACAGTCATCCTCTGCTGTCCAGGTGACGGTATAATTACCAACAGGCACTTCACCGCTTGGGAACTGGTCGTAGAAGTCACTTGTTACAGTGGTAGAAACGCAATTGGCCTCGGTACCGGGCCAACCGAGATCAATTTCTGCCAAGGTAGTTGTTACTGTACCCGGATCAGCCAGTGTTGAATAGAAAGGAGGACATGTCATTACCAAATCTGGCAGCGGTGTAAGCGTAAAGGTAGCCGTGATGTTATCAATCACCTCACACAGGTCGGTGATGGTCCATTCCACGGTGATGCTGCCACCCTGGCACCAGTCTATAGCCTGTCGTGGTGTGTTGAAGTCATTAGATACTACAGGGTTGCATCCACCATCGAGGCTGGATTCGAGCGCTGCCGTCTGGTCGTTCACCCAATCTTCAATGGCATCATCGAGCTCACCCTGATCTGCATAGTCGCAGGCATCTTCGTTGGCGTCTGCCGGATCATCGTAAGTAATGGCATCGGGGGCTGTCAGGTAGAACGTAGCCGTGATGTTGTCAATGGTCTCACACAGGTCGGTGATGGTCCACTCTACGGTCACACTCGAGGTGGTGCAAAGCGTCGGATACTGATCTACCCAATCGTTGTCAAGATCCGGGTCGCAACCGCCGTCCAGGTTGGCCAGGATGGCTGCAGTCTGTGCGGTAAGCCAGTTGTCAAAGGCCGTTTCAAGGGCTGCCTGATCTGCATAGTCGCAGGCATCTTCGTTGGCGTCTGCCGGATCATCGTAAGT
>CALAZZ010000188.1 GCA_937926515.1 uncultured Bacteroidales bacterium
ATATTGCTACCTGCTTGAGAGCGCATCAAAACAAGATTTATCACCTTGGCATCAAACAAGCAGTTTCACATTCAACCATAACTCGTGCTATTGAAAATCGGGATTGGGGTATTTATGCTGATTTTGGCAAATGCCTTATCGATCTTGTCAGGCCATTATATGCTGATGACAATGACTTTGCTATCGATTTGGATAATACCGTTTATGCTTTGGATTCAACTACAATCGACTTATGCATGAGTGTTTTTCCATGGGCAAAGTTTAGAAAGAAAAAGGCAGCTGTGAAAATGCACACTATGCTTGATCTACGTAGCAATATACCAGTGTTTATCGATATTACAGACGGCAAAGTACATGATGTAAACACCCTTGACCTGATTGACTTCGTGCCCTATGCTATCTATGTGATGGACAAAGCTTACACAGATTTTGAACGGCTGTTTGAGATTGAAATGAGTAAAGCATTTTTCACCATTCGCGCAAAAGACAATCTCAAGTTTAAACGTGTTTCTTCCATCAAGGTAGACAAAACATAAGGATTGAAATGTGATCAGATAATCAGGCTTACAGGAATAAAAACCTCTAAGCTATACCCCGGAAAATTGCGAAGGGTTAAATACTGGGACGCTGATAATGAGTTGCTTCTTGTATTTCTTACCAATAATTTTCAAGCAGATGCTTTGACAATATGTATGCTTTATAAAATGAGTTGGCAGATCGAGTTGTTTTTCAAGTGGATTAAGCAACACTTACGGATTAAAGCTTTTTGGGGATATTCTCCCAATGCGGTTTAAACGCAAATTTGGTGGATCGCAATCTGCACTTATCTGATAATGGCCTTGGTAAAAAAGCAATTAAAAAGCAATCTCTCATTCTATGAAATCTTGCAAATTTTGGGTGTATCCAAGTTTGATAAAACACCTTTAAATGAGCTACTTACAAAATTTTTAAAGAACAAAAAAAGGAACTATATAATCAACCGAATTTGTTCGATTTATAATGCAACACTAATGATCAATTTTATTCAATTTATCAATCAGATTATATTTAGCTTGTCTTGTCATCCATCTTTCTCTTGCATATTGTCGCATATCCGTTATTGTATCTTTTTCGTCAACAATGTCTAACCCTAGTAGGGTCTCAATTATATCCTCCATTGTTACAATTCCATCTATTCCTCCGTACTCGTCTACTATAAGTGCGATATGCTCTTTTTTTTCTAAGAGTATTTCCCACAAAGAGAACAATGTCATGGAATCTGGAAACACTAAAATTTTTCTTTTTATATCTTTTAGTGTCAGTTCATGTTTGTCTTCTGCCAAATTCTCAAATACTTCTTGCCTAAATACGTAACCGGTAATATTTTCTTCGTTTTCTGAGTATATGGGAATACGAGAAAACTTCAGGTAATCTTTATTTTTTAAGAAGTTATGTAACGGGATATCTTCATCAGCTATAGCCAGTACAACTCTAGGAGTCATAATTTCGTTTGCCTTTACATTTTTTAATCTTAATAAATTTTGGATGATTTTATTTTCTTCGTCAGTGAATACTCCTTCGTCTGCACCAATGCTTGCCATAGCTGCGATTTCCTCTCTGCTTGTAGTCTGTTCTTCACTGTTATTTGAAAATGTTCTGGTAATGATCGAAGACAGTATTACCAAAGGATAGGTCAAAATAATCATTACTTTAATTGTAAAATAAGAAAGCTTTGCTAGACTTCTCCAATATCTTGCGCCAATTGTTTTAGGAATAATTTCGGTGATTACTAAAATTAAAAGTGTAAGAATCGCTGAAACAATTCCAAAATATGCTTCTCCAAAAACCTTAACAGCTTGGGCACCAACCCCAGAAGCACCAACTGTATGAGCCACAGTATTTAAAGATAATATTGCGGATAATGGTTTATCGATATAAAATTTCAGATCTATATAAGATTTAGCCCAATTATGTCCTTTCTTTTTCTTCACAGTCAGAAATGAGTGAGGAGTTGAAAGCAGAACTGATTCCATTATTGAGCAAATAAAGGATATTACTAAGGCAATTAATAAATATATAATTAAAGTTATCATTGTTATCTTTCAAGTATTCACTTTATCACTCTGTAGGCTTCCCATTTTTAGTACATTTCAAAAGTACACTTTTCCATTTTATGAGAGCCTACATATGTCTACAAAATAGAGGATTTTATGCGCAATGCTTGAATCCTTATCAATACATAAGTGTAACTTGAAAAGGGAGCTTCCCTAATTATGGCTTTGCACCAATCTGCAGATGCCTGTATAAATAAATTACCACTGCATGCATCATGCTTATAGTGGTGATTCTTATTCACACTTAAAATTATCCCGTTCTCTCTGCATGACAATAATGATCTACAGTAATTCTGCCTATTCAGACCCAAACGATTTATTAAGACGCTGGCTGCATCTCGTTTGTTCGGGAGGCGCCAGCAAGGCCTATCCAATAGTTCATAGTATGGACGTCTAGACTGTTTACTGTATATCATTCACCTTTTCATCCCAAAAAATATTTTCTGGATTCCATTTGTCTTTGGGCTGATCTTCGCCTGTAGGATAGCCAATTGGGATTACATTTAAAGGCAAATGTTTTTCTGGCAGGTTCAGGGATTCTATAACCACTTTTGTTCTGTCATCGTAGGGATAGACTGCTGTCCAGACAGCACCTAATCCGAGACTTTCTGCGGCAAGAAGCACATTTTGGGTGGCTGCTGAACAATCCTGAACCCAATAACCCTGATCTTTTAAATTGCCGGCCTTATCCATATCGCCGCACACCACTATGGCCACTTGTGCCTGATGTAGCATCTTCGCATAAGGCAAGGCTTCGCCAAGTGCATCCAAGGTTTTACGATTCGTAACCACATAAAAGGCCCATGGCTGTCTGTTCACAGCTGTTGGAGCTGCCATGCCCGCGCGAAGCAATAGCTCAATATGTTTATTCGAAATGGCTTGTTCGGTAAAATGGCGTACGCTCTTACGGCTGTGAATCACTTTTAGGATTTCATTTTCATATTTTTTCCGGTAGGCAGGAACAAATGGTTGTCCATCTATTTCGTGTAATGATTCACCCACTTCAGCAATGAAACTTCCTGTTTCATAATACTTTCCGCCGGCATAAATCAGCGGATTCAACAACTTCACATCTACCTTTCCATTGGCATCCAGTATGGCTTCATCTGCTTTTACATCGATCACTTTTCCGATAAACTGCCGATGAGAACCAAGTTCATGAAAAGCTGTAAGCTCGCACTCTATTACGATCGGGAATTCCTTCACATAGGGCGCATTTACAAATTCCGCCCTTACAGGCGTAAGGCCTGTCTCTTTGAATTTGTCTACATCCCTACCGGAAAACCGGCCTGCATAATCCACATACCTGACCATGTCAGATGACGGAATATTAACTGTAAAAAAACCTGTTTCGGTTACATTGCCATAGGAGTAAGTGGCAGGGCGCATGGAAACGGCAATACTGAGCGGGTTGGAGTTACTGATACCAATCCAGGCAGCAGTCATGATGTTAGGTTTACCTGACTGATCATAGGTGCCAATCACCGCAGCGGGCTTAGGGTGCAATTCTGCCCTAACACCTAACGACTGCTTTTTAAAAGGAACATAGGTTGAATCGGTAGCATAGCGTTGTGCATCAATGGATGCAGTTGATGTGTGTTTTTTACGCATGGCGGATGGGTCATTTTTAGTTGCCAGAAGTATGGCCAGCACCAATACTGCTGTGGCAAGTACAACATTTAAATATTTACTTTTTTGCATGTTCAATATGCTTTGAATCAATAGCTTTTATTTTGTTGTAGGACAAGGTATCCATCAAACAACCAGTTGGGCAGACTGAGCACCATGGTTGCTTATAAAACAGTGATAAAACTACAACCGACGAACCGAACAGGATAAGTCCAATGCCGATAATATGAAATGAGAAAAACATGAATGGCTCCAGATAGGCCAACTCTGGCCTAAAGCCTGTCAGCAAAGCACCTGCGATCAAGGTAAGATATAATTCCCTCAAGCTGATGCCCCTAAACCGGTTTGGTAGTGTTCTCTTTTTGAAAGGCGTGATTTTATTTGTCAATTCCTGCAATGCACCCATCGGACAAAGATAGTTACAATAAAATTTGTGTTTACCGACAACCGACAGGGTCAATGCGAGGAAAAACACAAGCATGCTTTGCCAGTTGGCTCTCCAAATAAATCCTTCCAACAACCATCCATGTAGTAAGCGGGCTGAAAGTACATTGTTGAGCATTAATCCCATGATAAGCAATACGAATAAAAGGTAAACATTCCTGAACCTGGCCCTTCCCTTTTTATATACCATCACGAGCGACAGCAACACCATCAGTAAAAACAGCAGGTCTTTAATTAATGCCCAATGCTTTGTTTCACCAACAACAGACACATCTGCATCCAGCACATGTGAGGCGGTGTACCTTACGCCTGCTATAACGGCTCTGCTTGTGTGTGTTGCCCCCGAAACAACATCCATCTGCAATTGCATGGCATCCTCCAGGCTGACGCCTAGCCACCTGCCAATAAACTTATCGCTATAGATGGCTTCCACATAGTCGCCTGTTTCATTGTTTGATAAAACAACAATCTTTGAAATAAGCAGGTTTTCATCCACACCAATTAGCAGTGGAACGATGCCGGCATAACCTAATTGTTGCGTGTAATTGGACGAGAGAAATACTGTGCCGGTTTTGTTTCTGTTAGCACCGTACACTTCATAAACACCGTACCTGTTTAGTGTAAAATCTGCTGCACCTGGGTAAACTTTCTGCATATCTTCCAAACCCACATTGACTTCAACGGCATCTTTGCGAAACAGAAAATCCCTTCCTCCACTTATGGCTATGGCAGCCAATAGAACAAGTATGATATAGTATTTGTGGAGTGTTGCATGGATCTGTTTTTTGTGCATAGCCTGGAAGTAGTGTTGCAGTTCATTTTTTAAGAAGCTAGTCCAATCCGGTGAGTGAGTATGCGGGGATGCAATAAGTGCTAAAAAAAAAGTGTATCCAACATACTCCGGATGCTTTTTCAAGGTATTGAATCAGCTCCGTCCCGGACAATTAATTAGGTTGTAAAGATAGTGATTTTGCCCTCTTACTATTCATTTCACGTATGGATACAGCACATTCCAAATTTTCCTACTCCATATCATCATTTTCATTTAGGAGAAAGAAAATGAATCTTTTTAGTTTCCACAACATTTCACCTCCCACACTTACGGGATGATTTTCTAATTCCTCCGCCAGCCGGCGGAAGTAAATGCAAACGCTTCTGCGCTTGGAGCACCTCCTGTTGCGTAACTTGGGTTTAAGTTACTGCCAAAACCAATAAAACTTCAGTTTATTAAAGAATGTCCGTTCAAATTTCATTAAAACTTACCAGAAACCTTCGATAAGTACATAACATCCTCCACACCAGGTAATACACGGTTATATGTTAGGAACCTCAATCTCTGAAAAGTTTGGAGTTGGTTATAGTAAAGCAGCTTAATCCCGGAGGCACCGGATGCTGAAACCGCCTGTCTTATAGAGGGTGTTGCGGTGTATGTGGCCGTAAATGTGGTAAATGTACCGACCCCAAGCGTGCATAGAAGAGTTTTCGGAGGAAGACCACGGGTAACCGTTGACGCCAAGGTAGAGATAATTGCCATCGGTGGAACGGAAACCACCCGGAAACATAGCAAAGCCGAACAAATCAAATCCGTGATGGTTGAGATTCGAGTTCCAGCGGGGGTGAACCGTAGTATTACAATCACCACCTAGCGGTGAGTTTTCCTGTCGGCAGGATTTGAGGGCATTTCCTGCGCCGTTGGTTACATCGTTGTTAGGATATCCCTGTGCCACCACATAATCAACCAATTGTGTCCATTCGGCATCAGAGGGCACATGCCAGCCTGTAGGGCAAATACCCTGCACGCCACTGGGATTGCTGTTGCTGCTGCCGTCTCCGTTCATTAAGGTAGACCAAAGATAGAGTCCTCCATACCAGCTGCAATAGTCAGTATTGTTGTCATAGCAATAGCGTGTGATGTTGTTTCCTGCAGCGTCTTTCTGGGTTTTCAGGTTTTCAGCCATCCAAATCTGCTCGCCAATGCTGACAACCCCATAATGATTGCCATCACCATCAATACAATCTATAAATTCAAAATCAATATCCTGGCTTTTGATGGGAACAAGGGATTTTGTGTGGGCGTAATCACCTGAAATGGCTTTGAAAACCAGCCTTTCACCTTCGTTGTATTGCATGGCCACCATATTGCTGGTACGCTTCAATTGGCGAGCTGCCTTTGAATCTTGTACAATGCCATCATACCGAATATCAGGCATTGAATTGAAGCTTGAAGCTGACAACAGCCGCCGGCTGTATGTGTGTTTCGGACTCTTCACTTTTACGAGGTAAATTCCGGCTTTCAGGCCACTGATTGTAAAAGCATGCATGCCGGCAGTAAGTTGGATGGAGTTACTCATGGACAACCTGCCACTGATGTCATAAATTTCAATATTAACCTTACCGGGACCGGTTTGATGCAGCTCCAGACGGCACTCATGATCTGCGGGATTTGGATATATAATCATGTTTTCATGAACTGAATTCAAATGGCCGACCCCAACATTATGCAACAAATGAAGTGTATCTGTGCCGCTTAAAATTAATGTTTCCTGCTGGTCAATGTTTTTCACCTCGACACTTTCAACCGTATTGCTTTGTCCTGAGCCGGAAAAAGTAATAAGGTAGTCCTGGGAATTAATTCCTTGAAAGAAAAACATAAACATGAAGAGGAGAGATGCTGTTTTGTTTGGTTTGATTTTCATGGTGCTCATATTTATTGATGATCATTAATTACCAAATATTACTGGAAGACCAAGGTTGCAAACTCATCTTTTGGCCTATAAGATTTTAGAATTATTATCTCATCTTTAATTTGTTGAAGCATCATGGCAAAATATACTAAAAGTATGGACATTTGTCAAGTTTGGCCTAACCGAATCATGGCTCATAATGGGTTAAAATTATTCAATATCAAGCATATACAATGATGGAAGAAATCTGGACCCATATTTAGGTTTAATTGTTTTGAAACCTTATTTGCGTTCCTTCGTAATTAGGCATCTTTCTAACGTATAGATGCCTGTCTCTACAATATTAATTGATAGATTATCAGTACTTCATTGGTAACTTTCGCATGGTTATTGGCCAATCATGCCATTTCAATAATCCAAGCCAATACGCTCCCTCACTGCATCCAGCAGCCTTATCAATTTCCTGCTACGCTCAAATGTCATAATGGGGCTTTCGGTTTTGCCTTGCAGGAGCAGATTACTAAAATGCTCAATTTCATAATTATATCCATTGGATTTGATGCCGGGGTTGAACAATTTGGTGCTGCCATCCTTTTCCAGGCTGAAAGTGGTTGGGCTGTGAAACCTGGCATGTATCCTGATCCTTCCTTTTTCGCCTATGATCGTTGCTTCGGTGGGTGTTTGTTCCAGAAAGCTGCTTTTTAACCGGGCCTTGACATTGTTGCCATAATCAAATGTCATTTGGCAGGATGAATCGGCACCATCGTCAAAAAAGGTGGCGCTGGCTTCAATACGATTTGGTATGCCCAGCACCGTCAGTGCTAAAAAGATAGGGTATATGCCAATATCCAGCAAGCTGCCACCACCCAGTTCTTTATTGATAACCCGTGAGTCAGGATTGTATTCCGGCTTAAAGCCAAAATCAGCTTCCAGACTAAGAATGCGGCCTATGGCGCCTTCAGCCAAAAGGTTTAACACCATTTGAAAATGAGGCAGGAAGCAGGTCCACATGGCCTCCATCAGCAAAGTGTTGTTGGCTTGTGCGGTTTCAATCATCGCATTCACCTCTGTGCTGTTCATGGCAAAAGGCTTTTCGCAGAGGACGGCCTTTTTCTGGTTCAGGCAAAGCATGCTGTGCTCCTTGTGAAACACATGCGGGGTGGCAATGTACACTGCATCCAGCTGCGGGTCGTTGGCCAGGTCAAGGTAGCTGCCGTAAGATTTCACCGCGTGGTACTGTTTGGCAAATTGTTTGGCTTTGGATTCATCCCGCGAAGCCACGGCATAGAGTGCAGCATTGGGTACTTTGCTTATATCCTCAGCGAATTTATGTGCAATTTTACCGAGGCCAATAATGCCCCATCGAATTATTCTACTCGGATTATTCATTTGGATATGAATGAATTAAAAGTGAAATAAGATGCCTTCAAATGTAACATAAAAAACTCAGCATATTAAGGTACAACCCATTTGCAGCCCTAATTTTTATGAATAGTCCAATCCGAAAGTCAAGGTATGATGAGCTCATAATTCACCAAAATGACTGTTGAATTATGTTTTAGAATATGCCTTGACCGGGGAAGCTGACTGTTTCATCGAACAATTGTTCAATAACTTTGAGGTAAAACAAGTAACAACCGTATGTTTTATCAAAGATATTGCTTACCAACTTTCCATTATCCAGGGTTAAGCCACATGCCTATGCGTTTGTTGATGATTACTTTTTGAAAAAACAGTAGTTCTCATTTTAGCTAAAGCAGGCATCAACATAATTTTTTGTTCAGGAAACAAACGTCATATGGGCGTTAACATGGAACCCCTATACTGGTTTAGATCCTCAGCAGGATGGGAGGTATAATGCTCGGTTTATTTCTTTATTGATTAGCTAAAAATTTCGAACAGCGCGAATCAGGCTTAAATTCGACTTAGGGTCGCTCCACCAAGTTGGGCCGACGAAATGCTGCCTCCATGCATGACTACTGTCATCCTCGGTAGAACTCCAATAATAGGCTGAAGAAAGAGTAATACCCCCATGAGCAGTTAGTGTGGTATTAATTGCAAACCGGTTGAGATATATCAGAAATAATTCATATCTTGATGGAAGATACCAGTCGCTATAACCTTCTCCGGTATAATTGGCGCAGACCAATGCCGCGTGATTATCAAAATCACCTTTTGCAGTATGAACAGCAACAATTATTGAGGTATTCATTTTACCGCCATAGATTTGTTCTCCCCTGGCCATGGTATTGTAATAGGTAAGACCTCCCCTCCATTTGATAGGGGTGCCACCACCCAGATCTTCCATAGAACAAACGAGCCCTTTTGTTCCGCAAGGCTCAACATAAAACACAACACCACCGTGGGCAAAATCGCCAATCTGGTAAGTCTGTATAGCTGGCTGCCAGCTTGCGAAGCCATCGGCATCAGAGGTAAGCACTTTGCCTGCGCCCGGCGAACCACCTTGTATGCGTACGGTCCCCGTTATGTTTGCATTTCCATTGAAATAGCCCGCCCAGAGGGCGTTGTTTTCATCTTTGAATGCCAAAGCGCCGAATTTATCACCCGGTTGAGTACTGCCAATAACTGCAGCTGAATTAGTATAATCAAGGTAGCTATATCCTGCCACAGCAGCTGAAAAGTTATTTCCCCAGTTTGAGAAACCTTTGATGGCAGCATCAACTCCGGTTATGCCCCAGGATGTTCCGCCGGGTGCTGCATAAAAGTTACCATCTCTCACGGCATAGATATTTGCATAACCGGCTCCAAAATTACCGTTTGGCCGGAATAAATACAATTGGGTATTAACAACAGGATTGCCATTTATTCCCAATCCTGCGCCATTGTTTCTGAGCAGGCTGCTGGCTACCCAGCCGGAGCCATCATGCCGCATGGTATGCATACTGCTTCCGGCTGGCATGTCACCTGCATCATCATCCCGCCAGTCAGGGTTACCTGAAGCATCGGTTTTCCATACTTTATCGGCTTGTCCTGAACCCGCGCTGACCACTCCGCTGCTGCTGGCTGAGTTCACGGCAATACTGATCAATGGGGTGGTTGTGCTGCTGCTGACCGAAATCGGAAGCTCGCCGCTTACCGCAGTTACAGAACCTACATTCCAGCTTCTGTCGGCACTCAGGTCTTGTGCAATACCGTTGATGGTCAAAATTCGTGATCCTGTGATATAGCCCGCCATAGCATGGTCGCCCCAGCTATGCGCTGTATTCCAGTTAGAGATATTGCCAACGGTGATCCCAAAGGAGGGTGAAGTGGAAAAAACAGGGTCAAATTCGTTTGTCAGATAGCCGGCACTGCTGTGATTGCCCCAGCCGAAGGCTGTATTCCAGTTGTTGATGTTCGTTCCTGTTATCCCGAATGCCGGTGAAGTTATAAACCTGACTTCGACACTGGGACACCCTAAATATTTTTCCAAAAGTTTTCGCCGAAC
>CALAZZ010000189.1 GCA_937926515.1 uncultured Bacteroidales bacterium
CCTTTTTCAAGGCTATTGTTGCTCCCATTTCGGCTGCTGTTTGTAACATATTTTTTAATTGATATTGTTCGATCTGGATCACATTTGTGGGATTAGGTTAAAACTTAAGTCGTCAGCATCATCCCGCCTACGATTTGGTGTTCGGAGCGTAATCCTGTGCCTTGTTCGCATCAGGATCAAGCTTTGCCCAGGCAAAATGATATCCCTGGGAAGGATGGCAATTATTAATAAGATTGCTATAAGTGTTCGTTTGAGCGGATCGAGGGAAACTGGCACCTTGTACTTGGTGCAGAACCACCATACCGATAGCTCGGTGGCTTTTTGTATTTCGAGCTTTTCGTAAATGTTCCTGGTGGTGGCAACTACAGTATGCTCGGATATAAACAATCTGGAGGCTACCTCTTTTTTTGAGAGGCCCCAGGCCAGCAATCTGGCTATCTGTGATTCGCGAGGCGAAAGTGTGGCACGCCAGTTCATGACTTCCCCCATGGATCAGTTACACCAAACTGACGGAACAGTGCTTCGATTTGCTGTGCCTTGCTGTAACTTGGTTCAATCTCACCTTTTCGATAGGCCCTAAAAGACACCGGATTGTTAATTCCCAGTATCTTTTGAATCATGACCCTTACTTTTGGCAAGTCCTTGACTATTAAATTGTCAAGACCTTTCTGAAAGCCGGGATAAGGATATTTAGTTCGCGGTTTTGTTTTAACTTCCATAGAATTAATTAGTTTTTGCTATTTTCGTAGGTTAGTTTTTAACTTACATTTGTATAATTATATATTTTCATTTGGCAAAGATAAAGATAAATACAGAAAAGTCAAGAAAAAATTAAGAAATGTTGCAATTATTTTATATGACGGAGCGTAAAACCCACCCATCAGAACGTGGGTGGGATAAATACACTTTGGTAGGAGTATTGACTTCTGAAATTCGCAAGAATAGTTCACTATCGCTCTAAATTTTAGTATATTTGCATTATGAAAGGTTACCTATATAAAACAGAATGTTTAGCTAACGGTAAATTATACATTGGTATTTCCGTTAATCAGAAAAATAAGCAGAACTACTTGGGTAGTGGTATTGCTCTAAAAGATGCTATAAAAAAATATGGCAAAGAAAATTTCAAGAAAACGATACTTGTTGATAATATTAATTCTATGGAAGAACTCAATTCTTTAGAAAAAGAATATATCAAAAAATACGATTGTTTTTGTCCAATCGGTTACAACATAGACTTAGGGGGTAAAGGAAACGGTAATCACTCTGAATCAACAAAAAATAAAATATCTAAGACAAAAACAGGTGTTAAACATACTAAAGAACATATTGCACAAAATAGAGAATCTCATAAAGGTTTAACTTTAAAGCCTGAAACAAAAAACAAAATAGGTAAAGCAAATAAAGGAAATACCCCTTGGAATAAAGGAAAGAAAATGAGTAAAGAGTTTTCGGATAAAATTAGAAGTTTAATGTTAGGCTCTATTAGAGATAAAAAGCAAGTAGTGTTTAAAAGTATTAAAAGTGGAGAGATTAAAGAATTTGACGGTATTGTAGAAGCTGCTAACTATTTTAGTGTTTCAAACGGTACAATATCTAATATGCTTAATCTAAAACAAAAAACACTTAAAAAAGATTGGAAGTTAGTAGGAGTGCTGACTTCCGAAGCCCAACCCAACGCCTATGGCGTGGGTGGGTAGTTCACACTCTAAAATGGTATCTTTTTCCGAATCACAAATAGTGCGCCCGCAGCAACAATTAGTGCCAGTAGTGCATACCCACCCCGGATCAATGTCTGTTGCCACCAGCTGAGCTCTGCAGGGACAGGGTAGGGGATTGTTTCTGTAACCGTAACGGTGTTTGTAATCGTAGCCTCTTTAATGGCGTTTTCAATTGTCTTAGCCAGCTCAGCCTCCTTCTGGAATAACTCGAACTGCAGCCGGCTATTCTCAATTTGAACGAACGCCCATGCGTGCTGGACATCAAGTCGTCGATATGGGAGCCTAACAAGGCCTGACTCGATTGTTACACTATCAACCAGCTTCACGGTATCAGCCGGGATCTGGTAAAAGATTGTGGTATCGCGGTAGATCGTTTTTGTTTCGGTAATGAACACGCTATCCCTGATGTGCTGAGGTGGAAAGCTGTTATAACACCACTTTTTCATACTGCAGCCACCCATGGTTGTAGCGATAAGTATTATAATGATCAATTTTTTCATCTTACGGTTGTTTTGTGAGTGCCCTGGTTTTCGATATACAACGGAAATGAGGAAGGCATGATATCAAGTAGTCTGTCAAGCGTTTTACGGCTATTAGTCACATCTTTAAGTCCGTCTCCGTCAATATCAATAAATGATTCTCCTGGGGCAATACAGCCCTCAAGTTGCCTAACAAAATTGGCAGGGTGAATCAGGATCCAATCCCGGTTAGGGACATCGAGCACATGTAAGTGTAACTTGTATCTTGGTGAAGTACGATGTGTTACCTGGTAAGCGCCGGTTGGGATACAACTAATTCCTCTCTGGTTTTGTCTCCATGGGAGCTCGAGGGTACAACACTTGAAAATGGTCTTGCCCTTTATAACAGCCTCGAGCTCTCCAAGGGTTTGTCGGTCTGAATCCACCCGGCCAGTCAGCCTGGTTAAGACAAGATAAGTGGAAACATTTCGTGTCATTTGTTTTCATGATCTTCATCAATTTCGAATTTCTTGTCTACCTTTTTTTGAAACAGTTTTACAATACGGTCAAAAACAGGATTTGCAGTGATCTTACTCACATTACTTGCGATGCTTGTGAGCTCAACCATGCAAATTAATACAGCTGCCAGATTGGTAATTGAGAAAGTGTGAATCTCAGCAGCGCTGACTGGTTTTACCTTGATCACATACACATCAAAGGTGTAAAAGACAATGATCATAAGGAAGTAGAAGAACATCTTTTCGAGAGTCCGTCTCAGTTTTCCACTCTCAATGACCTGGGTGCTGGCCTTGAACCTTTGCCTTACAGTAGGTAAGCCTCGACCTGCCATTTTCATCTGATAGTATATACTTGTTATAGCGTCTACAATCAGCAAGAAAACAATTACGTAAATCAGGCTTGCCAGGGGAGCAAAAAAGGTTAGTGCCACGGCAAAGAATTTTGCTGGCCAGGTTAGGTCCATCAGTATAGCAATAGTGCGATTTAATAAAGTCAATATTGACATATGTTTAGTGGTTATTTGTCGATTTGACTACCTACCTTAGCTGATGAACTCTTTCCACCAGGAAGGCTTGTTTACATTCCGCTGAGCACGCTTTTTCCCCATTTCGAGGAGTAAGTGGGTAACAGCGGGATCATCCCACATCCAATCAGCCAAGTCGGCGATAACCTGTCTAAGGTCATGGATTTTCATTTGGGACTTTCCTTTTTCTTCGAGCATTAGCGCCCGAATGAGTTTGTTTCGGGTAAGTGCCATGATTATAATTTTAAGAAATGTTTATTAAGGAGTCGTAACTAAACTCAGGAATCCGGAATGTAGTCACTTCATTTTTGTCATATAGGTGCCTGGCACGTATGCCGGCATTAAGTACAACCCTCATCGGGTGTTGCAGGTGCTGCATAATGTCGCCTTTGAAAATGCGGTGATCGCGCCCATTTACCTTTTGATGTAAGTGTTCAGGCGTCCACTCAACCTCAATTGTAATAGGCCTGTATGGGCCTTTCAGGTAGGAGTATATCATATCGCGCCATCCCAGGTTGAAGCGTTCGATCTTATAGCGCTTATGCCCCTGGTCGTAATAATGAAGCTGTGATTCAAGTTTATCAAGTTTGCGCAACCTGAACAGGTGGAACGACTTGTAGGACGTATTCTTTTTTGAGTAAGCCTCAACAAAGTCATACTCATTCAGCCAATTGCCATGGCCTGGTGTAGGCGGTGGCACAGTTGGGTGTCGATACATCCATGCTGCGGGAAACATACCGGCGCCTTTGGGCAGGATGAAGACGATTTTGTAACTACCGAAATGAAACTCATTAAGGCAGCATACAAGGCCGGCACCAATTTCTGAAGTGTAATTAATGTGCGGGAAGTAGTGCGGGTTGTGGTGTGTTTTTAGCAGCAGTGCATCATCGCGATCAATAGCTACGGCCGAGGGATCATACCAAAAATATGGTTTATCCTCGTGCACCTGGCCCCAGGTTTCCTGGAGGATCCACTCGCGGCCTTGCCAGTTTATGGCTTGGTATTGTTCGCCTTGGTATGTTATGATGTGGGGTTGTCTTTCAGTCATTTTTGTATTTTTTTCTTTGTATTTATACCCACCCTCGTCTTTTACACTCAAGCATTATAAAGTGTATGTCATTTTCCCATGGAATTCTTAAGCAATCAACGATCAATAACTTTCCTGCAGGTATAGTGGTAATTTTATCCGAATTGACAAATACAGTAGAAGGTAAAATTGTTCCGTTCTCTTTAAACTCAACAGTCTGATCACTCCCTATTGTAGCATAAAGTATTAATCGTGTAATTGAAACCCTGTTGGGATAATAACTTGCTGCTTCTTCAAAATTAATAATTGTAGTACTGTTGCCTAATGAAATCCGATATAATCTCGGGGTTGACAATAATAAACTTAACGTCTGATTAGCGTCCTTAACTGAAATGAACGGCATTATTTGATACAATGCATCACACGCATCCAACTGTCGAACACCATGTAAGTCCACATCATACTCAAGATTATACTTCGTTGTGCTCATTTATTGAAGTGTTTTCATATTTAAAC
>CALAZZ010000190.1 GCA_937926515.1 uncultured Bacteroidales bacterium
GTGTCAACTGTCTGGTAATCATAGAGTCTTATTATTGTTTATTTATTAACAATAGACGGTGTTGCAAATATAGGTATTTAAGGCTTTGGCAGTATGGGATATGAGGTATTTATAATGGGTTTGTAAGAATCTAACGGCATATAAGAAAGTTAAATAAAAAAGGCCGGTTACAAAGCAGCCGGCCTACACTATATTAAGATTACTTGGTAACTTATTTGTCTATAATAAGTTTTAGGCTGATTATATTATCATTTGTACCTATAGCGATAAGCTGGTATATACCCCTAGGCAATTGATGTAATTGTATACCAGAGGTTTTACTTCCAACTATTTCACTTTGGAAGACCATCTGACCAATCGAATTGTATAAAAATATTGTTAGATCATTTTCATGAGTGATATATAATGTTTCTTTCGTTGGATTAGGATAAAACATTACAGGACTTTTCGCTATCATTTCAGGTGCACTCACTTGTATATCAGCACAGGCTTCGTTTGAGGGTTCTGATTCACCACATAGGCTATATTCAGCTGTAACCTCAAAACAATGCAGGTTGATTTGCAATTCGGTGTAGGAGAAACTGTTTGAAGGCCATAGTTCTTCTAAAATTTCTCCGTTCTTATAAATATTGAACCCCAGAAAAGCCCTTTTGGCTGCTTCCGGATGCTCCCAGTAGAGATGGATAAGGTTAGGGTTCTTCTCATCTACTAATGCTTCGAGGTTTTCCGGGATTATGCACGTTTCGTTTACAATCAGTTCGACAGGAATACCTACTACAGGGTTGTTTGGGTCGTTGCTGTTAAAATTGATTGTAGCAGTATAAATACCTGATTCAAGTCCCGTTGCATTAAATGTTGCATAAACAGTATTGCTTTCGCCAACAGCTACTGATCCAAAGGCTGGTGCAACTGACAGCCATCCGGAACCCTCGTTAAAGTTTACTATGGCACTAAAAGTAAGACTTGCTGTGCCATTGTTGGTAATGGTAAGTTCCTGAACATCAGTTTCACCTTCATCCAGAGTCTCAGTAAGCGACTCCGGCATAACTTCAATAGCTGAGGCTCCAGCCTGAAAAATCATTAAGAATGAAACCCAATCGCCTTGGGGGTTTATAGCTGCCCCAATAAATTGGTTTTCGTCGGGAGTAACGGCATTTACGCTGAAAAATGTCCATTCATCAGCATTGGTCATTCCCCGGTCTTGAGCATATTCATTAAATGAAACCATGGTGCCATCGCTATAGCGTGCAAAGGCACGACGCGCATCTGGGAATGGAGGCCAAGCTTCGTTGGTATAGCCAAACATGGTTTTATCCTCCAAAATGATGGTAGGTGAAATGGCCCCAGGGTTCAATGTGTTGGGCACAACCTCAGTGCCTTCAGCAAGGGACCAGATAAAAGCGTTGGCTCCAGCCGTTCCTGCTGCATAGGTTCCATTGGGTGAAGCGGCAAAGGCTTCGCCAGATTCATTTTCTGAAACATAGTATAATTGTCCATCTTTCCATACAGCGGGTGAGCGTGATGCTGTAGGTGGTTGCACCCAACCAAAAACCAGGCTGCCGTCGCGGCTGATACCACTGGCCCTTGAACCCAGCGGATGCTGATTACCCAGCATTTCATATCCTGCGGCTTCGGTCCATGCAAAAGCTTGATACAAGCTGTATCCATTTACATATTGCAATCCAACAACTTTGAGACCTGCATCGTCAATGCCCCACCCGGAATTGTAGTCAGGAATAGTGATGTTAGGTGCAACCGGATTCATACCCAGAAATGTCCAGGAGGCTTCATCAAGGTTATAGGTGCCGGCTGTTTCAACAGGATTGCCGTTGTAAAGGATTTCCGGATTGTTAAAGCTGCCGGCAATCAGCGCGTCAGCAGAAATGCCATACAAAGTACCGGGAACCGATTGCAAACCACCCGACTGTGAGTAATAGTAACCACCAGCTTCACCAAATCCTGCGATTACAATATGCTCACCATCAGGTGATATGCCATAAGGAAAAAGGTATTCGTTCGCCATGATAACGATGGTAACTTCATCGGACCGGATCACTTCTCCAACATCCATGGTGGCAGTTTGGTTCTCAATTTTTGTTTGCAAGGGTGCAGAAAACCGGCTATCGAATAAGGGATCGATTTGCTGCCCGATCACAGCTAATTTTAATCCGGCAACGAATATAAACAGGCTTAAAATAGAAAGGGAGTTCGTAAATGTATTTTTCATGTTTATAGGTTTTGGTTAATAAAAAGGTGTATGTAATTTATTTTGTGCTTTCATTTTTTTTACAATTTTGCGATTCAATTGACTTGAGCAATTTTTTTAATGCCTTGGTTTTGATTTTGTTGTGCTCAAAATAATCTGGTAAGCTGGCTTCTTTCTTTGTTGGTTTCGGCATGGCAAAATTAGATTTGATTTAACGAGGCAAATATAGTTGTCCATAAGCACCCACCCCATATTAGGTACTGGCACAATACTACACCATCTAATAAAAAACACTGCTACTTTACTGCTACACAAACAGTCAAGAGCTTGTAAATAAATAAATTACACTGATATCAGGAATTCAACCAATCCTGTTTCAGAATTGGTAAGCTGGAGTTTTCTGCGCAATCGGGTGCGTGCCACCTCAATGCTTCTGATACTTTGGTTGGTGATTGCTGCTATTTCCTTTGTGGTCATATTCAGCCTTAGAAAAGCACACAACCGTCTTTCATTTATCGACAAATCAGGATTGATTTGATTCAGGCGTTCGTAAAAATTCTCGTAAACCTGGTGAAAACGAGTTTCAAATTCATCCCATACCTTATCATTTTGTGTTTTTGCCAAGTCCTTGATAATGCTTTCAATCAGTTCCTGGTTTTCCCCTTTAAATTTATAGCTATGGCTAAGCAATCGCTGCGCAATATCGTTGATGAGCTCATTTTTATTAATCTGATACATTATATTTGTTGTAAGCTCTTTGTTCTTCAACTCCAGTTCCTTTTCAAGGTTTGCATTGGCCAGTTTTAAATTGGATGTTACTAGCATGCTGTTTTCTTTTTCCAGTTTTAGGCGGCGTAACCTGCTTAGAGAGAGGTAATAGAACAATCCAAGAATAACCAACAACATCATAAGAATTATACCAAGAAAAAGGTATAGCTGTTGGATTCGTTTCTGGGCTTCTTCCCTTTGTTTTTCCATTTCATTAAACTGACTAGTAAGTTCCAGCCTGGTTAACTCTTTCATTGTTTCGTTCATTCGGATGGCATCGTTGTACTGCACAAACAATACATGATACTTCAACGCTGAATCCGGATGGTTCAATTGCTTATAAATTGCATAAATCCTCTCGCACAATTGGCCAAGCAACGGCGTATTCTCTATTTCACCTGCCAATTTCAGCCCCTTATAGAGGTTGTAAAGCGCTTCTTCATATTGTTCTTGCTCCTCATACAAAGATCCCAGATTTCGGTATGAAGCAGCCTGTCCCCATTTATTAGCTGTAGCTTCCCTTATTTCCAATGCTTTGTTCAATACTTGCAGGGCTTCGCCATACATTTCTTTTATCGTATAGGTTTTGCCAAGGTTATTATAAATCATACTGGTCACCTGCTCCAAATTGTTTAATGAGCTGGCAATTGTAAGGGCTTTATTGTAATAGGCAATGGCTTGATCAAAATCTCCCATATTTTCAAAAGAAATGCCAATATTGTTGTATATCAAGGGCAGATTTTCGTTGGAAATAATTTCCTTGTCCGGGTTTAGGCTACGCATTTCCAGTGCTTTATTGAAATTGGAAAGTGCTTCCTTAAAACTTTTACTTTGCAGTTTCAGGCCACCTATATTAATCAGAGCTGTTGCAATTCCTCTGTCATCATTAAGATTTTTGCTTATTTCGAGGTAGCGGTAATAGTGTTTGGTCGCATGCTCGAAGAGACCTGCTGTAAACGCTTCGTTTCCCAGGTTAAGTAAGCTTTGCCTAATCAACTCGATATTTCCGGTTTTATCTGCCAGTTCAAGGGCCTCTTTGGCATGAGTCATAGAAGCAGATGTATTGTTGTTGCTGTATTTTTTTGAAAGGGAGATCAAAACTTTAACTTTCGCTGTGTCCGAATTACTTGTTTCCATAAGAAAATAAAGCGAATCGATGGTGTTGGCTTCATTGGCGTAGTTTACTGAATATGAAAGCAAGCAAGTAATCGAAAAAAGTAATATTTTTATTGGTAGGTTAGAATGCAATCCTTTACGTATTGATTGATACAGTCCAAAGGTAAAACATTTAATCAAATCCAGTTAAGGTGCGCTATATCATTAGTGCAGAAAAAGAAACCGTTATAAATAACAGCGGTATCTTTTCCCAAATAAATATTTGGGTTTTTATCTATTCTAACATTACGGAGAGGGCTACAACACCCGGTCCGGTATTGGTAACCAAAACAGGGGAGGCTTGCTGTATAAAAACAGGTTTTTTACCAACCAGGC
>CALAZZ010000191.1 GCA_937926515.1 uncultured Bacteroidales bacterium
GAATTAAAAAAACTCCTTTGTGCTCTTAGTGCCTTTGTGGGACACAAAAATAATAGACACTAAGCCACTAAGAACCACAAAGATGCTCCTGCAACGAATATGAAAATGATCTGACCAGGAATTAAAAAAACTCCTTTGTGCTCTTAGTGCCTTTGTGGGACACAAAAATAAAAGATGCCAAGCCAATAAGGAACACAAAGATTGCGGAGAGAGGGGGATTCGAACCCCCGGTTCCACGATAGCGGAACAACGGTTTTCGAGACCGCCGCATTCAACCACTCTGCCATCTCTCCCTCATGAACAACCCGATATGCCGGGCTGCAAAATTAGGTTTTTTTTTGCGCCATTTGCTGACACAATTTATAATTTGACCGCTAATTCCTTCGACCCATAATTGTGCGTGAATATATTAGTTTTATACGAAGCCGGGTGCAACTTTAGGTACGCTATTTGTATCTATCAGGTATTAACCCTAACCCTCACCATCATGAAAAAGCTGATCATACCCATGCTGCTGATAACAGCACTCCTGTCATGCAAGAAAACCGATGACCCCCCTGTTCTTTCACCTAAATCCATCAGCCTCTCCCAAGCGGAGAACCGGATCGTGGAAAGCAGCAACCAGTTTGGGTTCGAACTGATGAAAAAGATTGATGCTGCAGAGGATGCCAGTACCAATGTATTTATTTCGCCCTTAAGTATACATATGGCCCTGGCTATGACCTGGAACGGTGCCGAAGGGACCACCCGCGACCAAATGGCCGAAGCCATGAATTTCCCAAATATGAGTGCCGGCGAGATGAACCTTTCATATAAAAACCTCATCCATGAACTGCTTTCGGTGGATGAGAAAGTAACCATGGAAGTCGCCAACTCCATCTGGTACCGCAATACCTATGTGATTAATCAAGCTTTTATTGATACAAATACCGAGTATTTTGATGCTGTTGTGCAAGGTGTTGACTTTGACAACCCCAACGCAAAAGACATTATCAATGCATGGGTGGCAGACAACACACATGGCTTGATTGAGGAGATCATTCAGGAAATAAACGCCAGCCACCTCATGTTCCTTGTGAATGCCATCTATTTCAAGGGCATATGGCAAAATGGTTTCAAAAAAAGCAATACCGAACCTACTCCTTTTCATATGAGCACCGGCAGCATAAAGGAGGTGCCCACTATGTTCACCAAAGCCGAGTTTGCACAGACATCTGCTGAAGATTACCATGTGATTGAACTGCCTTATGGACGCGGCAACTTCAGCATGCTGGTGTTTTTGCCTGATGGGGAAACAAGTCCGGGCGAGGTGATTGCAAGCCTCAATGCACAAGAGTGGGAGCTCCTCACCGGTAGGCTGGGACAAACCTACGAAACCGAGCTGTACTTGCCTAAATTTAGTTATGAGTATGAACTCGAGATGAATGAGGTGCTGATCAGCATGGGAATGGAAGATGCATTTGCGCCTTCCCTGGCCAATTTTAGTGGAATCGCCGATGCCGATCTCTACCTGAGTGAGGTGAAACACAAAACTTTTGTGGAAGTGAATGAAGAAGGCACTGAGGCCGCAGCAGTAACCGCTGTCGGTGTAAGTTTAACCAGCATGCCTGCTTACCTGCCTGTGTTCAGGGTGGACCGCCCCTTTGTGTTTGCTCTCAGGGAAACCCAAACGAACACCCTGCTGTTTCTGGGAAAGGTGGAATATCCGGGTGAATAGGTGTTAAGAATCAACACTTTCCGTGTATTGTGTCTTTTGAGATACCACGGCGGTAAGTTCCACTTTCGACACTATGGGCTATATCAGGTCCGGGTGAAGCCAGTGTATTTTATTTTGTTTGCATCGAGGAAGTTACCAAAAAGAGTGTAGGCATCTTTGCAGCCGAAGTGGTTATTATTTCCTGCAGCAATGCGGACCTATCGCCCGGTTCAGTGTCTAAAATTACGTAAAGTTTATTGACCTGATCAGGTTCAATTGTATAGGTTTATTCATAGTCGGAATAGCCCCTCACACCTTCCACCGTTTTGTTGGTATCATAGCCGCCAAAGTATCACTGGTCCTGTTCAGTAAAGCATATCTTTGTTGAAATTCCTATTCCAAGGTTCTCCATGAAGAACAAAGAAACTTTCCCATAGCACTTCAAATGGTAAAGGTGGAATGAAAATCCACAGGATTGCTTTGCCACGACTAGGAATGCTGCTCAGCCCTTTCCGAGGTTCGCAAATCCCTCGTATTTAATATTTAAAGAAATTTTTAGGCTCATGGATTTCCATGCCATCTCCTATTCAGCCTGCAATTTGCGAAACATCAACAAAGCGTGCTCATAGAGTGGGTCACAAACTTCAGGCATGATCGGCCCGTCCCATTTGAACACCCGGTTTTTGTGCTTGTAGTAGGGGGGAAGGTGGGGCATTAACACTGATGCGCCTCCCTGCTTGTCGCGGGCACCAAATACCACACGACCGATACCATGAAGCAACAGGGCACCAAAACACATGGTGCAGGGCTCGAGGGTGGTGTAACAGGTCATGGCAGCCGCTTGTGGCCATAGTTTAGCAGGTAGGTGTTTGAGTGCCTCCATTTCGGCATGGCGTCCGGGGTGATAATCCGGTATGAGCATGGTATTGCAGCCCTGTGCGATGACCTCACCATCAAGCACGATAAGCGCCCCGATGGGCAGGTTGCCTTCCCGTTTGGCAAACAGCGCCAAGTCTAGGGCCTTTTCCATATAATACCTGTCTGATCTCAAGTTGGGTAGTTTTTTTAAGGCCAACAGTCAATCGTAAAACCCTATCATTTCAAATCGCATAGCAAATTCATTGCACAAAGGACAAATATTATGATCACTTTTTAAATAAACGTCCATCCACTGGTGGTAGTCGTCGCCAGGCTCACCGGCATACATCCCGGACTGGTTGTAGAATTTAAGGTTCGCATTTGTCTTGTTTCTGAAATAGTTCTCTACAACAAATTTACCTGTCCGCTTTTCGATTGCCGGCACATTGCAAACTCGGTCAAAATCCTGCATGCCTCCCCCAAACAGAAATTCCTCACTAAAATCACAATTGCTGCAAACAGCTTTTAACAGGGTTCCCAATTTACCGGTTTTTAAGCATTAAATTTAAACAATTTCAACTGACTACTTGATCAACCCCAGCTCTACCAGCCGTTCATGCAGAAACGCACCGGCGGTGATGTCGTCATAGCGTTTTGGATTGTCAGCATCAATGCAGTTTTCAAGACAATTGAGCGGCATCTCGCTTACCGGATGCATGAAAAAAGGAATGGAGTATCTTGAGCTTGACCACAGTTCCCTGGGCGGGTTCACCACCCTGTGTATGGTTGATTTAAGCCTGTTGTTGGTATGCCGCGACAGCATATCTCCCACGTTGATCATCAGCTCATCATCCTCAGCGATGGCATCAATCCATTCGCCTTTATGGTTTTGCACCTGCAAGCCTTTTCCTTGTGCGCCCATAAGCAACGTAATGAGGTTGATATCGCCATGAGCGGCAGCCCTCACGGCCTCTTTGGGCTCCTGGGTGATGGGCGGGTAATGGATGGGCCGCAAAATGCTGTTGCCTTCCTTTACATAGGGGTCAAAATAATATTCATCCAGACCCAGGTGCAGTGCCAGTGCACGCAGTACAAAGATTCCTGTTTTTTCAAGCAACTGGTAGGCTCTCTTACCTACCTGGTTGAAGCGGGGCAACTCTGCCACTTCCACATTGGGCGGATACTCATCCAGGTATTTGGAGTGTGCGTCAAGGTATTGCCCAAAATGCCAAAACTCCTTCAGGTCGGCAGTTGTCCTGCCTTTGGCCGTCTCCTTCCCAAAAGAAGTATAGCCCCTCTGACCGCCAATACCCGGTATTTCGTACTTCAGCTTAACCTCTGGGGGCAGTTCAAAAAACTTTTTCACTTCCTCATAAAGCTCTCTAACGAGCTTATCATCAAGAAAATGGCCTTTGAGCGCAACAAAGCCGATATGTTCATAGGCTTCGCCAATCTCGCCTACAAATTTTTGTTTCGATGCCGGATCATCCGACAGAAATTCACTTAAGTCAACAGCTGGTATTTTTTGCATCATTCATTGTTTTTAGTCCGGCAAGTATAAATAAAATTGTTATTCATCGCTTTCCGGGAAGATTTTATCGCTCATCATAAGCTTCACAAAAATACACAGACAAGATATGAAGAGGCTTCTGACCGGCACATTGTCATCCAAAGAATTAATAAGCTAATTGCTTATATTTGCATGAGATGGCGCTTTGTACCCATATTAATGAAGGCCTATCGGATTGAAATGATCACTTGATTGATACCAAAACATGATACGATGAATCACATAGCCTGTTTTCCAGGAAAATACATCCAGGGCAGGGGAACCATTATGGAGCTTGAGAGCCTGATCAGCCTGTTTGGCAGCAAAGCCATCATTCTGGCTTCTCCAACTGCAAAAACCTTCCTCCCCGAAAAATTTCTTCAGCCCCCTTTATCCTCCCTGATCTCCCAGGCAGGATTCGGTGGGGAGTGCACCGAGGGTGAGGTTAGGCACCTGACCGATCGCATCCGCCGGGAAAAGGTGGATGTGCTGGTTGGCATGGGTGGCGGTAAAACCATTGACACAGCCAAGATAGCGGCCGACAGGGCAGGCGTGCCGGTCATTGTGGTTCCCACCATTGCTTCCACCGATGCCCCCTGCAGTGGCTGTGCCGTAAGCTATACTTCGGATGGTGTTTTTGAAAAGGTGCATTACCAGCGGGCAAATCCGGCTGTCGTACTTGTTGATATGGATATCATGGCTAAGGCCCCTCCAAGGTTTTTGGTAGCAGGCATGGGTGATGCGCTGGCTACCTGGTTCGAAGCACGCTCTTGTGCAGCCACCTCATCGATGAACGAATGTGGTGGTATCAGCACCAATGCAGGCCGCCGGATGGCCAAACTGTGTTATAACCTGTTGCTTGAATATGGCCTTCAGGCCAAGCATGACAATGATGCCGGCCTGGTCAGCGAGGCCCTGGTGCATATCGTAGAGGCCAATATCCTCCTTAGCGGAATCGGGTTTGAAAGTGGCGGACTGGCTGCGGCACACGCCATACATAATGGTTTAACGGCATTGCCGGAAACACATGCCTATTACCATGGCGAAAAAGTGGCTTTTGGCTTACTGACCGGATTGCATCTGACAGGCGCGCCGGTGCATGAGTGCAATGAAGTTTATGGTTTCTGCAAAGCCGTGGGCCTGCCGCTTACCCTGGTCGGTATAGGTGTGTCTGCCGCTGATAAAGATGCCCTTATGCAGGTGGCACATAAGTCGGTAGAGCCGGGATCATCCATTCATCATGAAGGCCCCGGCATAAGCCCCGAAATGGTTTATGATGCCATGCTGCAAGCCGATGCCTACGGACGACAGTTTATTGAACATCAAGAATAGCATATGTTACATCCCTCAGAAGGCTATTTGAATATTAGCGATACAAAAGTGTGGTATCGCATAGCGGGTAGGGGCGACCGCCTACCAATTCTGTTGCTGCATGGCGGCCCGGGTGCCCCGGCCTATTATCTGAACCCGCTCGGAGAGCTCGCTGCCGACAGGCCTGTTGTTTTCTTTGATCAGCCGGGATGTGGGCGTTCAGGAGGGGTGGCCGATATATCCTGCCTGAACATCGAATATTTCGTGGACGTGGTGGAGCAGCTTTGCCGTTACCTGGGGCTCAGCCGCTTTTATCTATACGGCCAGTCGTGGGGTGCATTGCTGGCCCTGGAATATTATCTGAAGCATCCCGGGCATATACAAGCCATGATACTCAGCAGCCCCCTTATTTCAACCCCTTCCTGGATCAAGGATGCCGGCTTGCTGATCAAGACTTTACCGGTACAGGTTCAGGATGCCATCAACACCCATGAGGCTGCCGGCAGCTTTGATTCGCCTGAATACCAGCAGGCCATGCAGGTTTTCTATGAGCGCTTCCTGGCTCGAAAACAACCCTGGCCGGAGGATCTGTTGCAAACTTTTGAACAGATGGGACTGGAGGTGTATCAGCATATGTGGGGCCCAAGTGAATTTACGGCCAACGGCATCCTGAAGCATCATGACCGCAGCCATAGCCTTACAGCTATCCAAATTCCGGTGCTTTACCTGTGTGGAGAATTTGACGAAGCCAGGCCTGAAACAGTTCGTGTGTTTCATCACATGACACCGGGCTCAAAAATGCACGTGGTTAAAGGCGCAGCACATATGACCATGCATGACGCACCCGGCAAGGATGTGGCCTGCATACGTGAATTTATTGATCTCGTCGGCGGTTTATGATCATGACCTCATTGTTGGAATTATTATTGATTGAGGTATTTGATGAAAAGGCAGAGCGATAATGGATAAACCAAATTCGATCCGGTGTGGATGGGAACGGGCCTCCTTTTTTGTAATATAAAGATGGATAGTAGCCTGAATCCCTATAATTGGTCCTGTTATTACCTTGGGTCGATTGTGTAGAAGGGGCTAGCTAGCTATGGTGATTGTTATCCAGCAAATTATTTCTTTCGACTTAGGCGGAAAACCCTGCAGTTATGGCTGGCAGAAGTATAGTTGTACTTTGACAACCAGAAGGGTGTGTGATGCTCCCCGTTGGCTGAATGCTTGCAGGACCGCCCCTTCGACTAGCGCTTCGTTGCTTTACTATCTTCCAATTATACAGTCAATTAAGAAGCTAATTGAAAAATAATTTCGTTTTTTTGTAATAAATACTCATCCGGGTATACTTCCTGACTTGTCCCCTTACAAATTAGTGCGGTCGTAAGTATCTTATTATCAATG
>CALAZZ010000192.1 GCA_937926515.1 uncultured Bacteroidales bacterium
CATTTAAGATATCAACATTTTTATTAACAAATCAAACCGCACAACACGTTATATACATATATATATCATTATATTTATTTAAATAAACACAATTCCTTATTTGGGCATATCTATGCCCAAATTGACAATCTGTATCAAGATACCGTTCATTAATAAATAAAATTCGTTCCCCAACGAATGCTGATTTTTTCAGCTTAATTCACAAAAGAAAATAAAATTTAATGAAAAAGCAAATTTTTTTACTAAATATTTTTGTTAATTGATTAATTTGAAACCACTTTCATGGTTTAGCCTCACCTTTTCCAGTACAAATAATGACATCGCATGCCTCTCAGCCTCCTTTGCATGTAGTGCTTTATTGGAATTATTTGTAAAGGATTCGTTCGTGATCGATAAACAAAGTTCTGAGGATACATAGGGCTTGAGCTAAGAGCACCAATTTGAATTTGAAAGTAGCGTTCATTATAACTGAGCAAAAAAATTGTTCAAATAATTTGCAGCGAATATTAAATTGAGTAAGTTTGTTGCTCAATTATAAAAACAATACCGGTGTTACAGGCGCTGATCACATCAAAAACAAGGATCAGGCTGTTGCTCAAGTTTTTTTTAAACAGCAGCAACACCTCCTACCTGCGCGACCTGGCCAATGAATTTGGCACCTCCACCAATTCCATCCGCCTCGAACTGAACCGCTTTGAAGAGGCAGGCCTGCTCAAGGCTCACAATGAGGGCATGCGCAAGCTGTTTCGTGCCAATACCGAGCATCCGCTGTTTGGTGATATCAACAGCCTGGTGCGTAAATATGTGGGGGTGGACAAGATCATCGAAAGAGTGATCGATAAGCTGGGCAAGCCCAAAGCGGTGTACCTGAGCGGCGAACTGGCCAAAGGCAACGACAGCGACAGCCTGCACCTTATTATTATAGGAGATGATATCGATATGGCCTACCTGGAAAACTTAGTAGGCAAGGCCCAGGATGCCATCACACGTAAGATATTTTACAGGGTGTTTACACCTGAAACATTCCAGCAGCAAGCAGCACTAATGCAGGAACATGCACTGCTGGTATGGCAACATAAGGACTGATTTCCGTTGCAAGTCAGTTTTGGGCTAAACAACTAGCCTCCAGTTCCATACAGAAAATACGATGGGACTTAGAAGGCGAAAGCATGTCCGGGGTGGACTATGAGAAGGCGGCGGGGTACCCGAAAGGCGGCTTCAGAGGGACCGTGGGATGCCCGAAAGGCGCGAACGAAGCATCCGGCGGGTCGCTCGAAAGGCGCCTACAAAGGAACCGCGAGATTGCTTCGCCCCTGGAAGGCTTGCTCCGCAAGCCTTCCAGGAGCTCGCAAATTCGCACTCTGTAGGCCGGTCTTCAAAGCCGGACTTTGCGAGGAGGCCATCAAGGGCCCCTGCCCGAGATGGCTGACGAAGCAAACCCGGCGGGTTCTCTAAAGCCTTTGATAAGAATGAGAGCATATGTCTACATAACAGCTAACAAACCCCATGGGGTGCTTTACACTGGCCTGACCAGCGAGCTTAAATATCGCATTACCAGCCATAAAACGAAGAAGTACGAAAATGCATTCTCGGCCCGGTATAATGTGGATAAGCTTGTTTACTATGAAACCTTTAACAGCATAATCACGGCCCAGGCCAGGGAAAAACAGATCAAAGCCGGGTCGCGGGCTAAAAAGATAATGCTTATCGAAAGCATGAACCCTGAGTGGAAAGACCTATATGACACACTCTGAAAGTGGGCTACAGAGCCGGACTTTGCGAGGAGGCCATCGAGGGCCTTTGCCCGAGATGGCTGACGCGGCAAACCCGGCGGCCACCCAAAATGCGTGAACAAAGCACCAGGCGGGTTGCCCAAAAGGCACTCTTCAGAGGAAACGCGAGATTGCTTCGTCCCTGAATGGCTTGCGGAGCAAGCCTTCAGGGACTCGCAAATTCCCGCTCCGGCTGCTAAGCTACAGAGCCGGACTTTGCGAGAAGGCACTTAAGGGCTCCGCCCTTAAGTGACGACGAAGCAAACTCGGCGGGCACCCAAAAAGCGTGAACAAAGGACCCAGCGGCCACTAAAAAAGCGTGAACAAAGCACCCGGCGGGTTGCCCGAAAGGCACTTTCAGAGGAACCGCGAGATTGCTTCACAAGCAGTCTGAGCGAAGCTCAGCTGCTTGCTCGCAAATTCCCGCTCCGGCTGCTAAGCTACAGAGCCGGACTTTGCGAGGAGGCCATCGAGGGCCTTTGCCCGAGATGGCTGACGCGGCAAACCCGGCGAGCACCCAAAATCATGAACATTCAAAACAATAACCCCTTGTCCCTCAAACAAAAAACCATATCAGGTGTGCTCTGGAGCGCCGTGGACAATGTGTCGGCCAACGCGGTGCATTTTGTAGTGGGCATCATCCTGGCCAGGCTGCTCACGCCACGTGAGTTTGGCCTCATCGGCATGATCACTATCTTCATTGCCATATCCCAAACTTTTGTGGACAGTGGCTTTGGCAGCGCCCTCATCCGCAAAAAGCACTGCAGCCAAACGGACTACTCCACCGTGTTTTTCTATAATATGGCGGTGGGCCTGCTCATGTATGCCCTGCTTTTCTTCGCTGCGGGGCCCATCAGCGCCTTCTACGACGAGCCGCTGCTGAAGCCCATGGTGCGGGTGCTTGGCCTCAACCTCATCATCAACTCTTACACCATCATCCAGAGTGTGAACCTCACCCGCCGCATCGACTTCAAGCTCAAGGCCAAGATCTCGGTGATTGCGTCTGTGGCCTCCGGCACACTTGGCATTGCTATGGCTTATGGCGGCTATGGGGTGTGGAGCCTGGTGGCCCGCATCGTAGCCGGCACACTTATTACCTCGCTGCTGCTGTGGGTCTGGAACCGCTGGCGCCCCTCGCTGGTGTTCAGCAAGGCCGCCTTTAAGGAACTGTTTGGGTTTGGGAGTAAGCTTTTGGCTAGCTCGCTTATTGATACCACATATCGGAATATATATCTGCTAATCATAGGCAAGTTCTTTTCCGCTCAGCAATTAGGTTATTATACCCGTGCGGATCAATTTAAAAGCTTTCCTTCACAGAATATCATGAGTATCATGTCACGTGTGACCTATCCTGTACTGGCACAATTACAGGACGAACCAAGCAGGCTGAAAACAGGATACAAACAAATGATCACAACAACCACCTTCCTAACCTTTACTCTGATGATCGGTATGGCAGCTGTGGCTGAACCAATGGTGATTGTGCTGATCGGTGAACAATGGCGCCCTTCAATAATTTACCTGCAATTGCTATGCTTTGTGGGGATGATGTTCCCACTGCAATCTCTTAACCTGAATATGCTGAAAGTCAAAGGGCGATCCGATCTATTCCTGAAACTTGAGATCATCAAAAAGCTGATGGCAGTGCCGGTAATTGTAATCGGAGTGCACTATGGGATCATGGTGATGATATTGGGTATGTGTGTAAACAGCCTTATTGCCTATTATCTTAACAGTTTTTGGTCAGGACGACTGATCCAATACCCCATGCGTGAACAGCTTAAAGATATCCTACCATCGTTTGTAGCTGCATTGGCAGTTGGCATAATGGTATTTATAACAGGATTTTATACAGGATTTGGCTACAAAACCACACTAGCGCTTCAACTGTTAGTAGGCGCCTTTGTAGTAATTACAATTGGTGAATTATTCCGTCTTGCTCCTTATTTATACATCAAGGACATTATCTTAACAAAAATCAAAGCCATCGTACATGCCCGCAAATAAACCCATATACGTTACCCAGCCCGCGCTTCCGCCTAAGGATGATTTCATGGAAAGGATGAAGCAAATTTGGGAAAACCGCATCCTCACCAACAATGGCCCTTTTCATAAACAATTTGAGAAAGAGCTGGCTGAATACCTGGGTGTGAAATATGTTTCACTGTTTGCCAACGGCACCCTGGCCCTGCTCACAGCATTGCAGGCACTTGATATTCAGGGTGAGGTGATCACCACGCCTTACAGCTTTGTAGCTAGCACCCATGCATTGTGGTGGAACAATATCAAGCCTGTGTTTATTGACATCGAACCAGACTATTGTAACCTCGACCCCGAAAAGATTGAAGCTGCCATCACACCTCAAACTACAGCCATCCTTCCCGTGCACGTGTATGGCAACCCCTGCCAGGTGAAGCGGATACAAGAGATTTCTGATAAATATCGCCTGAAGGTAATCTATGACGCCTGCCATACTTTTGGGGTGAACGTAAACGGGGAACCGGTACTCAACTTCGGCGACCTGTCAGTTATGAGCTTTCATGCCACCAAGGTATTCACCACCTTTGAGGGTGGTGCCATTATTTGCCATAATGAAGCCATGAAAGAACGTATCGACCACCTCAAGAACTTTGGTTTCGATGGCGAAACCTCAGTGGTTGGTCCAGGCATAAACGCCAAGATGAACGAGTTGCAGGCGGCTATGGGGCTGCTGCAACTGAAACATATTGACCAATACATTGAAAAGAGGCGCCAGATTTCAAATCGATACCGCGAGCTACTGGCCCATATCAAAGGAATCAGTTTTTTAGAAGATATGCCTGGTGTAACGCATTGCTACTCCTACTTCCCGATTTTTGTGGATGAATCCGAATTTGGCATGAGACGGGATGCCCTCTATGAAAAACTAAAAACAAACAACATCTTTGGCCGCCGCTATTTCTACCCCCTCATTAGTCAGTTTCCCACATACCGGGGTCTTGCATCATCTGCTCCCGGGAAACTTCCGGTAGCAGAAATGATCACAGAAAGGGTAATCTGTTTGCCACTGTTTCCTGAACTAACAACAGATCTATTGCATGCAATTGTTCAGGTGATCACGCCAAAATAAATATAATAAAATGAAATATAAATAAAAGAAAATAATCCCAAACGAACTGCTGCACAAAATCATTTAAAATGGAATATAATCCAATACCAATAGAACTTGAAGAAATTGGCAAGAAGATAGTCGATGCTGCCTATCATGTTCATAAAGCACTTGGACCGGGGCTGTTGGAAAAAGTTTATGAGGTTTGTTTATGCCACGAATTGAAAAAAAGAGGTTTGAAATTTAAACGACAGCTAGATATTCCAATAGTCTATGATGGTTTAGTCTTCGACGAAGGACTGAGATTAGATGTTCTGGTTGAAGAGAGCATCATTTGCGAAATTAAAGCTGTAGATCTGGTAAATCCAGTATGGGATGCTCAAATATTGAGTCATCTCAAATTAACAAATAAAAGGCTTGGTTACCTTATTAATTTTAACGTTGTAAATATTGGAAGTGGTATAAAACGCTTTGTGTTATAAGCAATCATTCTTGCCAGTTAGTGCTTTCGTGTTTTAGTGGCAATAAAAAAACTCATGGAAGCCACAAAAGCACAAAAACACTAAATCTCACTAAAGGTAGTACACAGAAACCATAGACCGTCAGCTCACTATAATAACCATTCGTGCTTTCGTGTTTTAGTGGCAATAAAAACTCATGGGAAGCCACAAAAGCACAAAAACACTAAATCTCACTAAAGGTAGTACACAGAAACCATAGACCGTCAGCTCACTATAATAACCATTCGTGCTTTCGTGTTTTAGTGGCAATAAAAACTCATGGGAAGCCACAAAAGCACAAAAACACTAAATCTCACTAAAGGTAGTACACAGAAAC
>CALAZZ010000193.1 GCA_937926515.1 uncultured Bacteroidales bacterium
AGTTATCAACTGAAAGTGTTGATATCATTGGTTTATAGAGTTAGGCGAATGAGCCAACGTAGAAGATCATAACAAAGGAGGCTGTCCTTACGAGGCAGCCTCCTTTTAAGTTGTATCCATATACCTAGATATGGATTTATAGGAATTTCATCAATAAGGGATTAAATCCTTATTGTTTAGTAAATGTAAAGGCATATGAGCCAAATGAACCCTGATCAACAGTGATGTTGAAAAGCATTTCATAAGTTCCATCACATGTGTTGAGCAGACCTGTGCCTGCGTATGCAATGTTTGTGTATCCAAATGCATTGGATGCAAGCACTGTTCTTTCTGCAACTACAGAAAAGTCTAATGGGTTAACAATCATCTTTAATGGGCCTTGGTCTTCGTCAAGTCCATCCAAAGCGGCTAATCCTGCAACATATAAAATGTATTCGTCATCAGGGTCAGCAGTGATTGTAATAGTACCATCAACTGCCCATGCTGCACTAAATGCATTATAACTACCGGTAACATTATCAGTATCATAAGCACAAACTACAGCTGCGTTAAAAGAAGCACTACTTCTATAGGTTTTATCACCCTGTATTGTTAATGCTTCAAAATTAAATGCAGCACCTTCTTCTACATCATCGAGCTGCATGCCCAAAGCGGCAGCAGCCTCATGCATATAGATTTGCACATTTTGCGGAAAAGATGTAAATGACTTAACTTCAACTCTTTTCATATCTCCATTATAGGAAACGATCAATTTCACTTCGCTCACCACATCCGAATCTACATCCAGATCAAATTGAACGAAAGTATTCGCAGGATCGTTTACGTCAAATACTGCAGGATTTAGGTTCGTTATCGAGGGAACAATACCCTCGCCTCTTACACCAGCAGGATCCACAACTTCTGTTTCACATGATGTAAAGGCTAGAACCATCGCTACCAGAAATGTAATTGTTTTAAATGTTTTCATATTCTAGTTATTTTAATTTATTAAATATTAGCGTGTGCCTCCGGCCCACCATACTCGTTCAGAAAATACGTAGGTTCCATCTCCATAAGCGGAGCGAACATTTTCGTTTGTTGTTACATCACTCGCTCCATATGTAAAGCGCCATGGGAACTGGGATGAGTTCAAAGGATTAGCAAGTTCAATCACATTGTCACCCATTGCTGAAAGACGACGATAGTCATTGTAAGCTTCAATTGCTTCTTCCTCAAAGAATGCTATGTATTTTTGATTCATAACTTCCGCAAGCGGATTAGAATCAAATCTTGAACTTACTACATTATCAAAGTAGTCATCTGCAGCAGCAGCGGCTAGGCCAATATTCACTTTTTGGAAAGCAGCAGAAATAGCATTTTTTAGTGCAGTTTTAGCTGCTCCAAGGTCTCCTAAGCGAACATGAGCTTCTGCTTTCAAAAATTCAATTTCATGATAACTCAACAAATACGTAGGTGCTGTCGGTGTAGATATTGCTGAGATCGAATAGCGCCCTTGCACTTGAACCGGACTTCCGTTGGGTGCAAATTCAAAACCGTCTGAAGCAGGGTGTGCTTTCCAGAAAATGGTATCTCTTGGATCACTTCTTTCTTCCAATTTATCAGCTAAGCTCTGACTGGCACCAAAATAATCGCGATCGGTAAAGAAACGATAGAATGGACTATATGTAGTTGAGCCATTGTAAAGGAACTTGCATTCTTCAGCAGAAGAGGAAAAGGACTGGTTAGCACTAGCGATAACATCAGCATATGCTGGCGACTTATGTGATAAGCGCATGAGATAACGTGCTTTTAAACCGTGTGCAAATTTTAACCATTTCTCAGTATCACCACCATAGATGAAGTCTTGGCCGCCAAGGGGTGGAAATACAGTTGATTGTCCCAGATTTCCAATTGCAGCATCAACAAGTTGAAGAATTTCAGCGTAGATAGCTTCCTGAGAATCAAGTGTTGGTGTGAAGATAACTCCTGGTTGCAAAGCTTCTGACCATGGCACATCACCCATTAGATCAGTAAGTATTGCTAGAGTATAGGCGTTTAGAGCTTGAGCAATTCCCAATGTGTGGAAATTGCCTTCCTCAGAGCCTCCTTCGGAACATTTCACGATAATAAGCCTCAGATCCGCAAGATTTCTATACATAGAATTCCATGAGTTATTGTAAGTAGTCGCACTTACAGGTTCACCTGACCTGATTTCGGCATTATAGCTCTGATTCCAAATACCGACGTTATGCTCAATATAAACTGATGAGTAGAATGCAAGGTCGCTTCCTGTAATAGTAAAGGCGGTTCTTGTCATAACATCTGTAATAATCAAGTTTGAGGCAACATCAGTAGGGTCATTCACATTTTTATTGATATCATCCATGACTTCTTTTGAACATGACCATATACCTATGACCAGTACTCCAGATAGCAGGATATTAAGTAACTTTCTCATAATTTATCTTTTTTTTAATTAAAACGTAATATCTAAAGTAAATCCGTAGCTGGTGGTTTGAGGTAGTGAGAACCTTTCAAAAGAACCACCCATATTAGTATTACCTTGTGAAGTTTCTGGGTCAAGGTTGCGAAGTTCAGTCCAAAGCAAAATATTTCTTGCATAGAGTGAAATGCCTGCGGTTGCTGTCTTGTAAATATTTCTTGGCAGCTGATACCTTAATGAAATTTCACGCAATTTTACGAATGAGTTATCATGGATATAATACTCATCAACATTTGACAATACGTCTGCATACAGTCTTTCAATTGCTCTTGGATCGTTTGGTCCACCTCTTACAATATCGTTTGGTGTGCCATCTGGTTTTACACCCTCATAAATGAAGGTTGATTCTCTGTCTTCGGTAACAGCTGACATTCCATAAAGGTCAAGCAAACCATTTGATCCGGAATACATTTGACCGCCATTTTTCCATTCAAATACAGTGCTTAAAGACAGCGATTTGTAAGTGAAAGCTGTTGTTCCATTAAGAATAAAATCAGGTGAAGCCTCACCAATTACATCAGGATCACCAGCTTGAGGGAACCCATGGTTCCAAGCTCCGGGATCGTCAACTACAACGATATTACCAGCATCATCACGCACAAAAGAGGTACCATAAATAACCGGGAAGGTGTTGCCAATACCTGCACGTACCTGAGGTGTTACGAAACCACCCAAAAAGATGCTTTCAACACCAGGAGCAAGTTCATCAACCATATTGGTTAGTTTGGTGTAATTGATATTAATATCCCACCTGAAATCTCTGGTTCTGACTGGAGTTGTATAAAGCATAATCTCATGTACATCAGTGGTAATTGCACCTCCGTTCATAACGAGTGTACCCGAACCGGTAGAACCGGCAAGTGGAACTGGGAAAATTTGATCTGTAACATTCTGATTTGAGAAAGTATAGTCAATACCTAGCCTGTTGTCCAGGAATTTCAGATCAATACCTATCTCATAGGATTTGGTATTCTGAGGTTTTAGGTTGGGGTCATACAGTGAATAACTTGGAATGTAAGCACTGATACCACCAATTGGGTATTGAATTGGATTTCCAATCCAGAATCCCCCAGAATAAGTTGGAGACACAAAGAAGTTATCATAGTAAGTGCCTGCCTGGCCCACTTCAGCGTAGGATGCCCGTATTTTTGCATACGAGAGCCAGTCAATATCCCTTAAAGCATTGAGTTCAGATGCAACAAATGACAATGACACAGAAGGATAAAAGAATGATCTGTTGTCAGTAGGCATGGTTGAAACAATATCATTTCTGCCAGTAGCATTCAAAAACAGCATTGACCTCCATGAGAGTGAAAAGCTACCGAAAAATCCAACAATTCTTCTTTGCCATTGTGCTTCGTTAGCCGATACAACACTAGCATTGCCGATATGGTTCCAGCCGGGGAAATTAAAGTTTTGTCCTGTTTCTTCGTATTCTTTTGTGTTTTCGTGGTTTAATTCGTTACCAACCATCACATTGAAATCTAAATCATCTGTAATTTTCCAATCCAGAGAAGCAGTTAACAGTGAGTTGAAGATTGAATTTGTTTTTCCATAGTTATCAATTACTCCTCTTGAGTTACCCCTACTACCATAGCCGAAAATATCCTGGAGGTGAGTAGTGTAGGTATCTGCACCTGCTTGATAGCGTACATTCAGGGTTTTGCTATGATCAAGTATGGCTTTGTAATTGATATATGCATTTCCGAAGAAACGGTTTGTGTTTTCATTAAAGGTGTTGTTATCAGGGACCCAATATGGGTTATCAAAACTACCACCACGGAAATAGATCTGACGGGTAGGTTCACCTGGCCTGTGGTAAGGAATACCGGCAAGGTTATAGCTGGAGGGGGCAGCAAGAATCCCAGTTAAGGATCCATCATTGGCGCCGGATAGTTTATCAATGTCCACAGTTGAATAATTAGCTGAGAAACCTACTTTGAAATTATCATTGAGATTTCTTTCTGCGTTTGCCCTAACGTTGTATCGGGTCATACCTGTATTTAATGCAATACCGGTTTGTTCCGTATTGCTGAATCCAAGCGAGAAATGTCCCTCATTTGTTGCTTGTGAAACATTAATATTGTTAGACATCGTATAACCGGTCTGGTAGTAATCATCCCAGTTATTATAAACTTTGGGTAATACCCAGGGATCCAGTCCGGCTAGTTCAAGTTGAGGTACCCTGAAATAACCTGGACGATCAAAGTTGTTTCCACCGTGATTTGGATCATCCGGTAGGTCAACAATTCTGGGTCCCCATGACATTGAAGAAGTTGGAACATAGTTTCCACCTGTGCCCTGAGCCCAAGTAGTCTGGTAATCAGGAGTCCTGGAAACTTGGTCGAAACTACTCGAATGACTGATCGATACAACTGGTCTTCCAATTTGATTGCTTTTCCCACTCTTAGTGGTAATAATGATTACACCGTTGGAAGCACGAATACCGTACAAGGCACTTGCAGCTTGTCCTTTAAGTACTTCGATACTTTCGATATCGTTAGGGTTGATGTCAATTGCACGATTTGAGATATCTGCTCCTGTTACACTGTTAAGCGTGGAGTAAGCAGGTTCTGAGGAAATAGGCATCCCATCAACAACATATAATGGGGTGTTGTTTCCGGTAAATGACCTTGCACCTCTGATTTGGAACTGCGAGGAGGCACCTGGCATACCACTAGATGGCTTAATATCTACACCTGCAATTTTGCCTTGTAACGCACCAAGTAAATCTGAATTGCTTGTACGCGCAATTGCTTCATTATCAACATCTTGAACAGCATATCCTAGGGATTTCCGTTCTCGACTGATACCAAATGCAGTAACAACAAGCTCATCTAGTGCTACTACATCCGTTTCCATCGTAACATTGATATTGCTGCGCCCTGCAATTTCAACTTCCTGGGTTCGCATACCAATGAAACTGAAAACTAGTGTTCTGGCCTCAGGTGGAACATCAAATGAATAGTTCCCGTCGAGGTCGGTAACCGTTCCGGTTGTGGTTCCCTTAACAAATACTGTTACACCTGGGACTCCACTACCATCCTCTGAACTGGTTACCTTTCCAGTCACGGTCCTTGTTTGTGCAAAAGCATGACTTATACCTGCCACAAGCAAGAACACTAACATAATTGTAATTTTTCTCATAATGATGAAATTTGGTTAGTGAATTGATTAAACTTCTGTTTGATTATGCAATCATTTTTATTGAAATCGTTTGCACTTTTGAGGGTGCAAGTTATAAATTCTACTTCGATTACAAAAAATTAACACAAAAATAATTTTCAATTAATCTGGCCATTTATTTATATGCATGTAAATCAATACTATAGGTGACATTATTAAATTTTAGGACAGAATAATCCAATGAATATAAGATAGATTTAGTCTTCTAATGGTTGCATTTTTTTAAATCCAAAGCTTAGAAATATTAAGAAAAGCAACAATAAGCCTGATTCAACGGCATATTTTTGCCATCCTTCAGTACCGCTTAAGATGAATTGATAGCCCATGATCAGAAAAGAGGAAAGCACAAATACCACCGCTCCAATTATTTTTTTCTTTAGTACCAGTGTTATTCCATAAACAGCACCCAGGTTCATCATCAAGCCTGCCAACAGGAAAAGGATGATCTGCAAACGTGTGAGGCCCAGTTCAGGCAAATATTGCATACTTAATCCGGTGATAAACTCATTGAAAACAAGTGCAACAAGGAGAACCAGGCCGGACAAGCCATAATAGGCAATAGCAAAGGAACAGACCAAACGAAGCAAAATATGATTTTCGCTTCTCATTTTTTTTTCACTTAACGCTCCCATTCTTTGTTTCATGGTCTTGATCATTTACAAATATACCGTAATACAAAGTGTTTTAACCTACCGCACCCGCATTTAATTATCATTAAAAGGGTGTCATACCTCTACTGACAAAGTTAAAAAGCTAATGGCCACTAATCCATAATATTGCGAAATCGAAGATACAACAATATAAATAAGGTGGTAATCAACAGGTCAAACATTGGAAAGGAATCCATAGGCTTGTACACATAGATGGTTGAAACGATCAGTATCATTAGCTGTGACAAGGCATATAAATGAAAACCTGCCCTCCTCAGTTGCCACATATGCATAACTCCTGTGAAAGAGATCACCATCAACAGTCCGCTTAATAAGAAATAGATCCTATCGATTGAACTAAAAAAATCCAGATTAAAAGCTGTGGCATCATAATCACCTGAAGAGATTACTGAAAGTATGGCATCGTGCAGAAAAAATACCATGAAACTGCTAAAAGCTCCAATGCCACTGCCAATAAAACTTAGAACGCAAAGGAAGCTAAGCAGTTGAGGTCTTTTTTTTACTGGTTTTTGCTGTGATGCGTCATCCATAATTTGTCGTTTGTTTATTAACAAGTCTGGTTAATTAACCTTACACTGAAGAGTATTTTTTCATGATTTAATTTAAGATAACTATTCAAGTCTTCCAATTATTTGTTCAACATCATTCAGAATCTCGCAACGTTTAACCAAGTCTTTCATAGCGTTATGATCGTCATAAAGAGGCCTGTCAATATCTAAAAAATCAACATACTTGCGGATTACACGATGAGCTTCCATGGTTCCCTGTCCAAATTTATATTCGCGAAAATCGAGGGCTTGCGCAGCAGCCATAAGTTCAATGCCAAGAATACCATATGCGTTATCCATGATCTGGTTGTTTTTGAGTGCTGTATTCATGCCCATTGACACAAAATCTTCCTGGTCGGCAGCAGCAGGTATGGATTGAATGCTGGCAGGCGCGGACAGGATACGTTGTTCAACAATCTGCATATCGGCTGTGTATTGCGAAAGCATTAATCCGGAGAACATGCCGGCACCCTTGGTCAGAAATGCAGGCAGACCAACGCTAAGTGCAGGATTGTTCAACCTGTTCATCCGCCTTTCCGACAGGACACAAACCATTGTTATGGCAGCTCCCGCCATATCCATTGGCAATGAAACAGGTGAACCCTGAAAGTTAGCGCCGGAAAGTTGTAGGTTTTCATCCGGAAAGAAAATGGGATTGTCACCAACTCCATTCAATTCAATCTCAACTTGCGATCGCGCCCATGCCAGGGCATCATGAGCGGCGCCAATTACCTGTGGTGTAGAACGCATGCTGTAGGCGTCCTGCACTTTACATTTGATTCTTCCTTCAGCAAGGTCACCACCTTTGATCATCTTTTGGATGGCTTTTGCGGTCCGAATTGCCCCTTTGAAACCCCGTACTTCATGAATCTTTGAGGCATATGGTTTCATATTGGCCTTTAGGGCCTCAAGTGACATGGAGGCTGCAATCTCAGCCTGTTTCAGGAAGTTATTAGCATCATACAGAAATAAGGCACTCATAGCTGTAAGCACATTGGAGCCATTGATTGTGGCAAGTCCGTCCCTGGCCTCCAGTCCGGGAATGGGAATACCGGCTTTGTTAAAGGCTTCCTTTCCGCTTAAAAGCTCGCCTTTATAAAATGCTTTTCCTTCACCCATCATTAAAAGGGCGATTTGCGACATGGGAGCAAGGTCGCCACAGGCACCAACACTTCCTTTTTCACAAACATAAGGAGTAACCTCCTTGTTCAACATTTCAACGAGTGTTTGTGTGATTTCAGGCCTGCAACCAGAATTGCCATGAGCATGTACATTGATACGTCCCAACATTGCACCACGAACGTGTTCCAATGGCATAGCTTGGCCAATGCCTGCAGCATGATTGTAAATCAGGTATTTTTGAAAGTCTCTAACCTGGTCATCACTGAGTACAACTTCAGAAAACTCACCAATACCTGTGTTCACACCATACATGATCTCGCGGGCAATAATTTTCTTTTCAAGCATAGCCCGGCATTTTTTGATCCGGTCAATGGCTTCAGGATGCAATTCAACTTTTTTGCCTTGTCGTGCTACTGCCACAACGTCTTCAACACTAAGGTTGTCACCAGTGATAATTAAGCTCATCTATTAATAACTTTTAGGGTTTAACTTGGTTTGTGATTTTTGGATGGCTAAGGTAGATAAAATTTGGACTGAAAACGGCTAATGTTTAAAGTTTCACAACAGGAATGCATCAAGGTTATGCGTATTTTTGTACCCTTCAAAACACAGCATATGGAGAAGTCGGATGTTCGACAGTTTATTGAAAATGAAAAGGCTGTTTTGCTATATTTTTATAGTGATCAATGTGCGCCTTGCGTCAGCCTTAGGCCCAGGGTTGCGGCTTTAATCACAGCTGAGTTTCCAGAAATGAAACTTAAACTTATTGATTCAGTTGCCAATCCAGCGGTAGCGGCACACTTCGGGGTGTTTGCCAACCCGACCATTTTGATTTTTTTTGAAGGCCACGAACAGGCACGTTTGAGCAAATATGTGTCAGTTTCTCAACTTAAGGAAGTTGTTGAAAGACCCTATCATTTACTTTTTGATTGAAGCCTGGTTCTAACATGTCCAAATTGACGAGCTGTAATATAGCCTAGTCTGTCAAAAGTTCAGTATGGATATAAAGCGCTTAAATCCCACTAAAAAATTTACGACATTATGGCAGCCAAACCGACCGAACTTACCTATTTTTGCCAATTGTATTGCTTTCGCACACATGGCACTATTTTAGCATGCCAACAATAATTTCTAAACCAGACCTTAATAATTATGAATGAAAACATTGAACATCATGAGTGTCTGATCATTGGATCAGGGCCAGCCGGTTACACTGCAGCCATCTATGCTGCACGTGCCGACCTCAAGCCTGTTATGTACCTGGGTATGCAGCCGGGTGGGCAACTAACCACAACCACTGAAGTTGAAAATTACCCCGGCTATCCTGAAGGAATTGATGGGCCGGCTATGATGGAAGACCTTAAGAAGCAAGCTGAAAGATTTGGCACCGACACGAGGTGGGGTGCTGTAACGGAGGTAGATACCACATCCAGACCGTTTAAGGTCAAGGCTGATGATGGCAAGGAGATGTGGGCCGACACCCTGATCATTGCCACAGGAGCAACTGCAAAATACCTTGGACTTGAGTCAGAAGATAGGTTTAAAGGTGGTGGTGTATCAGCATGTGCCACATGCGATGGATTCTTTTATAAAGGAAAAGATGTGGCTGTGGTAGGTGGTGGTGACACAGCCGCTGAAGAAGCCACTTATTTGGCAAAATTGTGTCGCAAAGTTTATATGATCGTGCGCCGTGATGAATTGCGCGCATCCAAGGCCATGCAAAAGCGGGTTTTTAGTACACCTAATATTGAAATGCTGTGGAACCATAATACGAAGGAATTATTTGGACAAGAACAAGGTTTCACCAAAACGCTTCAGGGTGCTGTGCTGGTGAACAACAAAACAAATGAAGAGCGCGTGATAGATATTGAGGGTTTCTTTGTGGCAATTGGTCACAAACCTAATAGCGAATTATTTGCGGATGTGTTGGACATGGATGAAACCGGATACATTAAAACCAAACCGGATAGCACTGCGACCAATATTCCTGGAATATTTGCTTGTGGGGATGTGCAGGATAAGGTATACAGGCAGGCAGTAACAGCTGCCGGAACAGGTTGTATGGCTGCTTTGGAAGCTGAACGGTTTTTAGCGGCACAAAATGACTAAGTCATTTTAATTACTGGGTAACAGACCTACTCAACCTATTCAAAATAAAAACGGGCACCCATTAGATGGAGCCCGTTTTTTTTATTTCCCTGTAACTTTAATGTTTGATCAATTTTTTGACAAGGGTTTGTTTTTCGGTATCAATGTGCATAAAATACACTCCGACAGGCAAGTGTGAAAGGTCTAGCAGAACATTCAGTCGTTCATTTTTACCTTTAATGACCTGATCATATACCAATTGTCCTGTCGTATTGAGCAAGCGTAAATTGAAGTGCCCGATGCCTGTATTGCTAAGATTGACCACGAAATGACCCGCACCGGGATTAGGCGAAATGATGGCTTCCATGTGTGCTCCCAACTCATCAATAGTGGTGCAGATGACAACAAACAAATAGTTTTCACGTACAAAATTGTCTGTTTCGTCTCCATGAGTAATGGTGAGGCTGACCGCATAGTGCCCTGCTTGTGGATAATTGACAACAGGATTTTCATCCGTGCTGGTAGGTGGATTTCCTCCTTCAAACTCCCAGTAATAGGATTCACCTCCAATACTCAGATTATGAAATGCCACACTTGATCCGCTGCAAATTGTATCTTGCTCAGCAACAAAAGAGGCAGCAGGAAAGTTCAGGCAGAAAGAAACCGATTTACTCTCAGTGATGATTTCCTCAAATGCAATTACCTGCTGCAGGCTGGTATTGATGATGGAGAAATAGGCTGTTTCATCTGTATTTTGGTTAATTGTATCCAGGACCGTGAGTGTGTAACAGGCTGGTTCAAGGCAGAACGACATATTATACAAAGTGTTTGTTTCGAGGCTGTCACCTGAATACACAATGTCATCATCATCATTTTTCAGAGTCCAGACAAGTCCTTCGGTCTGATCACCGGTCTGTAAAATAAGATCCAATTGATGGCCATCATTGCTGAAGTTTTTAAAGATTGCATCGTTGAACGGATTGTCATCATTTTCGCCATTGGGGTTTGAAACAAAACCTCTAATCTGATGTTGTCCGGCCTCAACTACAAAAGGAGGGAGGAATAAGGTATCCAATTCACCTGTTTCAAGGTAGCCTTCCCAGCCCATCGTTGTTGTGTCACCCATATTAATTTGGTAGCTGATTTCAACACTGGTCAATTCAAGTAAACCTGTATTTCGAAGAATGATTATAGGCGTAATGCTGTCTCGGCTGCAAACGGTATGTGCAGGCTCCAGGATTGCGAAAAGGTTTGCATCATTCATAGGTCCCATATTATTAGGATCCCAACCATCCAGGACTTCCACTCCTGTTTCAAGTGGGTCAAGCCACTCCATCAACCTTGTACTTGGAGTAGATCCGTAGTCCCACGAAACGGCAGTTTTTCCATAAGCATCGTAGGTGATGCTCGAACAGGATGCTGTGCCCCCATGCAACTGACCTACAATACGTTGTTGTGGATCGTAAAGAGGCGATCCTGAGCTTCCCGGTTCTGTTGTACCTTCTTCCCAATTGCCAACACGCCAATGGGTATTGGGAATACTACCCCAGCTGGTTGAAGTTACCGGATCATGATCAAATGAGATCTTTTTTATATCGCCACGTGGGTGATGGATGCCGACTGAGGATTCATGTGGCTCATTTATCCTGCTCCAGCCAGCATAATAAACACCATATTCGGCCGGAGGTACTTCCGAAAGCTCGACCAAAGCAAAGTCAGAGGCACTGTTGGAGGCACGCAAAGTGGTATATTGAATGGTGTGATCAAGAGGCCCATCCTGGTTTTCGCAACCGGGGCTTTCGTAATTAAACAGTATGATCCAGTTGCTCTCACCACCACGGCAGTGATCTGCAGTCAAGAAATAGGGTGTGCCGTCTTGTGCAGTATTATTGATCATCGAGCCGGAACACCAGCGTGTTCCATTTCCGAGCAACACCATGCCCACACCTCTTTTCTGATCCTGCCATTCATCGCCTTCAGGACAATTTACATTGATATTGCACCAACCGGAATCACCATAACCACGGTCGTTATTACTAAACATTTCGCGGTAGCCATGTACCACACTGCTGATACTGACTACGCCTTGTCCACTGACTGCAGCAGGCTCATAATATTCAACAATGGCAGTTTCACCTCTGGTAAGGAATGATGAAAAAGTACCATCCGGATTATTGTTCCTCGAGGTGAATGCTCCCCTGATATCAGAACCATCGGGGTTGAATATAAATAGTTGGGCTCCCTCAGGCATATAAAAATGGTCATAAAGCAGGTTGATGCTGTATGCATCTGAGCTGGTCAATCTTAATCGCCAAAGCCTGTCACCATTTTCAAAATGTTCCCAGGTGCCACTATTGTTCAGGTTGAAGCTGACCTCGTGGGGGAAACCAAAACGATAAGGAACGCCTCCGGCAATTTGATCAATTGAATCTTCAATTAACAATTGCTCGAGGTCAAATGATGGCAAATTGAGTGTTTGAAAATCACTCCGTAAACTAAAATCTGATAAGGTGTAAGGGGTGCCTCCCTGGCTCACCTGTGCTTCTGCATTTGTTGGAAAAAGACTGGAAATGAACAGAAGGCTAAAGAGTAAAATAATTCGTAACATTTCTATAAGGGGTTGATTTAAAATTAACTATTACCAAAAATCATTTATTTTCTATGGTTTTACAGTCGCAAAAGTACTTTTTTTACGAGAAGTTCCATAAGATTTAAAACAGATCATTGTAAATTAGAGGGTATTGTTACTTTAATTAGTTTTGCAGCTCAACTCCCGGTTATATTATAACTCACTACTTGCATAAGATGCCGGTTTGAGGAATCCGGCAGCCGGGAGTTGTTTTTCGTTTATAAGAATTACTTAGCCGTGATCATGCGTTTATTTTTAGCGTACCTGACTGTTATCATACAATTTTCCACATTGGTTTTCATATTGGTTACTGCACCAGTTATTGCTGAATCTGTCCGAGGCATCTTAGTGCAAGTGGCAGGCTTATTTATTGGAGGCATGGCTGTGTTTACACTTGGCATTGGAAATTTCAAAATTGCACCTCTTGTTAAGATAAACGGACGATTTATTGACAAAGGAATTTACAGTTTGATCAGGCACCCCATGTACCTATCTCTAATATTAATCACCTTTGCTTTGGTATCTGATTATTTTAGTTGGCTTCGATTACTCATTGCAATTTTGCTGTGTTTGACCCTGTTGGCTAAGCTCCACATTGAAGAGTTTTATCTGAACCGCTATTATAATCAATACGAGGACTATATGAAACGGACCCACCGGTTAATTCCCTTTTTATATTGACATACTGACAGGGTTTTTGTCATAATGCTGTCTTTGATCAGACAGTACCTATTATTATTTACAACTGGCATAACATTTGATCTGGGACATCATTAAAATTTATTGCCATGCTGAAAGAGATTAATTCGAATGCTCAAATGTTGAGTGAGTTGCGTCCGCAGCAAAAAAATTATGTTTTATTATACAAATCCGGTTCTGAAAGTAGTGATTGCAGTGTCAAAAACCTGAGTGAAGCAAGCCGTAAACTTGAGAACTTTCATGTGATGGCTGCTGATGTAAGCAAGGTTCGGGATATTCATACCGTCTATAACATCAGTAGCGTTCCATCTCTTTTGGTATTTGAGGGTGAGAAATTTATCAATGTTGTAAAAGGTTGTAACGACCCCGCATATTATATCAATCTTTTTGAAGAATCATACTTTCATGCAGCTTCAAAACTGGCAGGAAAACCTAACAGATCAGTTACAGTTTATACCACACCCAGTTGCAGTTGGTGCAATACACTAAAATCATATTTACGATCAAATCATATTCAGTTTACCGAAATAGATGTTTCGCGCAACCAACAGGCAGCAGAGGAGATGGTGCGCAGAAGTGGTCAGCAGGGTGTGCCACAAACAAATATTGATGGACAGATCATCGTCGGGTTTGATAAAAACCGGATAAACAGATTATTGGAAATTCAACAAAATAATAACCCAAATATTTAATAAAAATGAGAGAATTACAGCCTTTAGGTGAGAATGTCATTCTAGATATGAGTGATGAGAAAACCGAGCAAAAAACTGCCGCAGGAATTATTATTCCTGACACTGCAAAAGAAAAACCACAAATAGCCAAGGTTATTGCACTCGGGACCATTGAAAATGTGGCTATTGCTGTAGGTGATGAGGTTTTATTTAAAAAGTACTCCGGAACCGAAGTTACCTTTGAGAATCAAAAACTATTGGTTATTCCTTATTCCGATTTGCTCGCCAAAGTGGTTGTGACCGAATCAATTTAAGCAAAGAGTCATGCAGGTTTAATTAAACGTTTGTCAGCTGACAAACGTTTTTTTTGCTATGTGATTTATTCCTGGCTCTTCCATGTGACGCCTTTTCTGATCTTTGGCAGATTTACAGGTATAAATGACACCTCTTCGCGCATATGACAGGCCACACATGCATTCTTATATGTTTCAATGGCATCCATAAATCCTTCACTGTCTTTGTTATCAATGATCGTTTGCATTTTCGAATGGTCTGCTTTAAGAAATAATTCGGCATTCAGTTTTCTTTCCGGCCGGCGCACTATGCCAGCTTCAATTGCTTCTTCGATATGCTCGAGCTGATGATCAGCATACTCCCAGTTTTCGTCAAGACCTGCCCAGTAAAGCTCTTCGAATCGATAGGATACTTCCATCATAGTAGCAGAAAATCCTCCGAACTGTTCTTCAATTGTTTCAATAAGATACTTTTTGTCTCCTTTGAGCCAGCTGCCATGTTCAGTTTCATCGCTGTCATTTGTTGTGTAATGTGTTGTGCAGGCAGCCAGTGTGGCTGTAATAATGAATACAGGTAAAAATGCTTTTTTCATAGAATGAATTTTCTTGTAAAGATATGAAGATTGATGGAATGTCAAGTGATGCGCAATCAAAGTTTAGTCAATTTTCATTATTTCCTTGCTTTCCGCATTTCTATCAAAAGTACTCCGTGTTTTACGTATTCATTTAGTGAATCTATAGTAACTGATCGTTACTATTGTCTCACCCGCCGATATGCTTTCTGGTACATTCCCAGTATTTTAACCTTAAAACTTATTTAGATTCAATTTAAATTGCTGCAAATCAGTATTTAAACGCTTAGGTGTTTGTGAAAATATCTATTTTTAATTCAGATTTTGCATTCACAATTTTAGTTTATCATTATGCGGATTACAAGAGTTAAGAAGGAAACAGATGAGAAGGATCTGGTAGCTGTTGACATGAACCTGATGAAAGAGTTACTGCACAAATACGGCAACAAAGCAGGTAGCTTGATTCCATTGCTGCAGGGCACTCAGCAGCTCTATGGATTTATTCCACCCAAGGCCTTTGCGCTGATTTCAGAAGCTACAGGTATTAAAACAGCAGATATATATGGTGTTGCTACTTTTTATGCCCAATTCAGGCTTAAACCTGTGGGTAAGCACATTGTAAAAGTTTGTCATGGCACAGCATGTCATGTTCAAAATGCTACCGCCATTACGGATGCACTGAGTGATACCCTCGAGGTTAAGAATGGTGAAACTACTGATGATATGCAATTTACACTTGAGTCTGTTGCTTGTCTCGGCTGTTGTTCTCTAGCTCCTGTAATGATGATTGGAGAAGAAACCTATGGTAAACTAAATGGTAAAGCTGCAGTGCGTGTGATCAAGGACATGAAAAACGAACAATGTAAAGGTGGTTAAAGGATAAGCTGATCATGAAAGAAGTTTTAAAAATGAATAAAACCAAAGTAATTGTAGGGCTTGGTAGTTGTGGCATTGCTGCTGGTGCCAACAAAACATTTAATAAATTATCACAACTGTTGCAGAGTGGCCGTGCTGACTTTGAACTGGCGAAAACAAGTTGCATAGGGATGTGCTACAAGGAACCTCTGGTTGAAGTGATAGATGAAAACGGCAGCATTATTTATGGCGACATGGTGGCTGAACAGGTTGAGGAGATCATTCTGAAACATATAAACGATAAATCAGTAAACCGCGACAGGGTTGTAATTGCAGATCATTTTAAGGCTTCTGAAGCTGATTTTTTTGATGGACAGCTTAAGATCGCGCTAAGAAATTGCGGGTATATGGATCCTGAGTCAATTGATCAGGCGGAGCATAGAGAAGCCTATAAGGCAATCAAAAACATATTGAGGCAATCGCTTTCACAGGAAGAAGTAATACAAACAATTTTAGACTCAGGATTACGTGGCCGAGGCGGAGGAGGTTTCCCAACGGGGATGAAATGGAAATTTGCCTACCAGAGTGAAAGTGAAATGAAATACATCATTTGTAATGCTGATGAAGGTGACCCCGGAGCATTTATGGACCGTTCACTTCTTGAAGGGGATCCTCATGCTGTTTTAGAAGGGATGATGATAGGTGGATATGCAATTGGTGCAAGCCAGGGTGTTATTTATTGCAGGGCTGAGTACCCACTGGCAATCAAACGATTGAATATCGCTATTGAACAGGCGCGTAAAAAATCCTATCTCGGTGATAATATTTTTGGAACCGGTTTTAGCTTTGATATTTATGTGAAAGAAGGAGCAGGTGCTTTTGTATGTGGAGAGGAAACAGCATTGATAGCCTCGATCGAAGGCCAACGCGGTATGCCCCGGAAAAGACCCCCATTCCCCGCAGTATCAGGCTTGTGGAAGAAGCCAACCAATATTAATAATGTGGAAACATGGGCCAATGTTCCCTGGATCATAAACAATGGCGCAGAAGCATACGCAGCGCATGGAACCGAAAGGAGTAAGGGAACAAAGGTATTCGCACTTACAGGTAAGATCCGGAATGGTGGACTTGTAGAAGTTCCTATGGGTATGACCATCAATGATGTAATTTTTAAACTTGGAGGTGGCATACAGGATGACAAAAAATTCAAGGCTGTCCAGCTTGGCGGACCCTCTGGGGGTTGCATACCTGCTGAATTGGGCGATACTCCTGTGGATTATGACTCGGTGAATGCCACTGGTGCGATCATGGGTTCAGGAGGCATGGTGGTCATGGATGAAACCACCTGTATGATTGACCTGGCAAAATTCTTTCTGCATTTCACTCAGGATGAATCATGTGGTAAATGCACCTTTTGCAGAATAGGTACCAAACGGATGTTGGAAATATTGGAACGCATTACTGAAGGTAAAGGTAGGGAAGATGACATTGAGAAACTGGAAGACCTTGCTTACCAGATAAAAGATAACTCCTTGTGTGGTTTGGGACAAACGGCACCTAACCCGGTGCTTACAACAATCAAATACTTTCGAAACGAATACGAAGACCATATATTCCATCATAAATGCACGGCTAAGGTATGCAAGCCTTTATTAACGTATACCATAGATAAAACGAACTGTACTGGTTGTACCGTATGTGCAAAAAAATGTCCCACAAATGCCATCGACGGCTCACGCAAAGAGGTTCATTATATTCGTCAGGATGCATGTATACATTGTGGGGAATGTTATAACGTTTGCAAATTTGAAGCTGTATTGGTGGAATAATGTACAAAGCCAAATATCTGAATTAATATGAGTCAATACTTTAATATAAAGCTTAACGGAAAAACTGTTGAAGCCATTCAGGGCGAAACTATCTACGAATGTGCTGCGAGGCATGGTGTAGAAATACCTACACTCTGTCACGACTCACGTGTTGAACCATTTTCGTCTTGCTACGTGTGTGTGGTTGAAGTGGCCGGAATGCGTGGGCACCAGCCATCATGTTCTACCTATCTGATGCCCGGAATGGAAATTGAAACTGAAAGTGCTGCCATTAAAAAGTCCCGTAAAACAGCCCTCGACCTTTTATTGAGCAACCATTATGCTGACTGCCTTGGCCCATGCAAACAAACCTGCCCTGCAGGCGTGGATGTGCAGGGCTATATCGCCCTGATCGATAAAGGCAGATATCATGATGCTGTAGCATTGATCAAAGAAACGAACCCATTACCTGCTATCTGTGGAAGGGTTTGTGTGCGACCGTGCGAAGCAGCTTGCCGCCGCGGCCTGCTTGATGAAGGTGCTGCCGTGGGGATTGATTACCTTAAACGCTTTGCGTCTGACTATGACCTTGACTCTCCGAATAAATATGTTCCTGATATTAAACCGGATAGCGGCAAAAAAATTGCTGTAATAGGAGCCGGCCCGGGTGGCTTGTCAACCGCATATTTTCTTCGGCTTGAGGGCCATGATATAGAAATATTTGAGGCATCACCTCAACCGGGAGGTTGGTTGCGCTACGGAATTCCTGAATACCGCTTGCCAAATGATATCCTGGACCTTGAAGTAAAAAATATAACAGATCTTGGTGTTAAGATCCACTATAATAGAAAACTTGGAGATAACCTGACTTACAAAGATATTCAAAAGAATTTCGATGCAACTGTGTTAACGATAGGGTCGCAAATAGGTACTTTGGTAGGGTGCCCGGGTGATGATGCTGAAAATGTATTCTCGGGTATTGATTTTTTACGCAATATGGAAATGACCGGGCAACGCTACGATTTCAGTGGAAAAACAGTTGTGGTTGTAGGTGGTGGTAATACGGCTATGGACTGTTGCAGGACAGCCAAACGCTGTAATGCCAAAAAAGTTGTGGTGGTGTACAGGCGCACTGAGAAAGAAATGCCCGCTAATCCTATCGAAATACACGAGTCAAAAATTGAGGGCGTTGAGTATATGTTTCTTACCAACCCTTCCGAAATAATTAAGGATCAGGAAGGGAAGCTTAAGGCATTGAACCTGATTCGTATGGAGCTGGGAGAGCCGGATGCATCAGGTAGGCGCAGGCCAGTTCCTATTCCCGGATCTGACTTTTTGCTGGAGGCAGATTATGTATTGGCTGCTATTGGCCAAAAAACTGATGTCAACTTTATTGATGATATTAATGCTTCAGCCACAAATGGAAAATTACAAGTTAACCGCTGGGGTGATATAGATGCTGACAAACATACCTTACGAACAGGAATCCCTTCGGTTTTTGCTGCTGGTGACGGTGTTACAGGACCTGCAACTATTATTGAAGCCATTGCACAGGCGAAAATTGCTGCAAATTCATGTAATCAGTATGTTAATGACCTGGAAGTTGTACCAATTCCACGTGAATTTTTAAGCAAAAAAGAAAATTTCAAAATTCAGAAAAGCGAAGATTATGTCGGTAAATATGCCCGGCAGTTGCGTTCAGAGATGCCTGTGCTTGAAGCACACCAACGCAATAATTTTACAGAAGTTGAACTTGGATATGCTGATGAACAAACAGCCCAAATGGAAGCAAGTCGTTGTCTTGAATGTGGTTGCGGGGCATATTTTACATGCGATTTAAAAAAGCATTCGACTGATTACATGGCACAGCAAACCAGTTTTGAAGGTGCATTTCAGGAGTTTGAAATTGATTTTCGACATCCATTTATTGAGATTGATAACAACAAGTGTATCTTATGCTCGCGTTGTATTCGTATATGCAGGGAAGTTGTTGGAGCCAATGCACTTGGTTTGATCAACAGGGGGTTTAAGAGTTATGTTGCGCCCAGTATGGGATTGCCCTTGCAGGAAACCAGCTGTGAAAGTTGTGGATTATGCATTACCACTTGCCCGACCGGTGCGCTTTCCGAAAATTATGATTTTAAACCCGGCCCCTTTAAACTTGAACCTGTTGCTGCCATCGATATGTTCGGCAGCGAAGGATACGAAATTAACCTGTTACACTATCATGGTTTGTTCTATGGTGCAGAACCTCGCCGAGCGGAGGTGAACCGAATGGGATATATAAACCGCAAAGCTTTTTTCGGATATAAGCATTTCAACCGCGCCGATAGGTTGATGCAGCCCTTGCTTAAGGTAAATGGTAATTTCAAATCAATTTCTTTTGATGAGGCTTATGATGTTATTGCATCCAGAATTAAATCAGTAGAACCGGATGAAAATGGCTTTTTTGCTGGTGCCAGGCTCACCAACGAAGAGCAATACCTTATACAAAAGTTTGCGCGTGCGGCGGTAAAAACAAACCATGTAAGCAGCTTCCACTACTTAGGACGTGGCGAAGGCTACTTTAACAATTCCAATGAAAATACTTCATTTTGTGATATACGTGGTGCAAGCCGGGTATTCATTGTCGGAAGAGAGCTTCATCTTGACCATCCTGTAATCAATCAAATTGTTTACAATACAAAGTTTCGCGAAGGCATTGATGTGGTGCATATTGCAGATAATTCGAACTGCCAGTTTAGTAAAAAAGCTGATCAACAAATAGTCATAAGCAATTACTTCTATTTCTTTAAGGCAGTTAACCGCTATATTATTGATAATAAGCTTGAAGACCTCAATTATATTCAAAGCCGGACTTACGATTATACCGTTTATCGTGAAGAAATGTTGAAGAATGATTTCAATAAGATTATCGAGCTTGCCGGAACTGATATAGAAACGGTTACTGCCTTTGTTCATGCTTTTTTAAATGAATTGAATCCTGTAATTGTTTTTCAGGAGAAACATGTTTCAGCCAATGCCAGTATGGCGCTGCATAATTTGTGCATGCTGACCGGTAGGCTGGGGAAAACCGCTTCAGGCATCATTGCACTCAAGGAGACAAATAATGCACATGGGATATTTTCTATGGGAGCATGCCATAAAATTGGTGTTGGTGCAGAACCCATTCTGGATGAAGAGCTTCAATACCAAATGGCTAAAAAATGGCGCGTGAAAGAACTACCATTTACCATCAATAGTCTGTATAAGATGTTTATTGGCGGTCGCATTAAAAACGCATTTGTTTTTGGAGAGGATCCACTTGGATGTGCAATTAATAAGGATGATGTCAGGCAGTGGTTCAAAAGAACGGATTTTGTTGTTGTACAGGATTATATAATGACAGATACAGCTGCAATGGCTGATTTGGTTCTTCCATCATCCTTCCCGTGGGAATCTGGTGGTAGTTTCACCAATAGCCAACGCAAAATTCAGACAGTTGAAAAACAAATACAGGGTCCGGTTAAAAGATCAGGGTTTGAGCAGCTCAACGACCTTCTCAAGCATTTTGATCTAAATGGGCTGCAGGAGCCAAATGACGCATTTGCCGAGGCTCTTTCAATCATACCAAAACGCGGAGAATTCAAAAACCTGCAATTTGTTTATAAAGAAAAGGACAACTTCAACCGAATGTTTGAACACGGCTGCGATTCCCTGAACAGACTTGTTGATGAAGAGTTCAAAGATAGTCTGGGGATTTAGCTCAGTTCTCATTATTATGCAGGCAGTTGTTAATCAGTACTCTAAATGAAAGATTAAGGTCTTTCAGAGGAGGTTACGGGTGATCGTATATTGTTAAAGAACGTTGTCCAAGCTTTATATGATATATCAGATCTTTTAAAATTTCTACCCTATTTTTATTAAGTCCAAATAAATTTATGCTACTTTTGCTTCTGATTCCGGTTAGGATAGATTGTGTTTACAAATTTTTAAAAATGATTTCAAAATGGTAATTGCAGAACAAAAAGTTGGCGTATTAACCTACAACATTCATATAGATAATCATAATGGGGAATTGCTTGAAGAAGCCCCCGAAAGTAATCCGCGTACCTTATTATTTGGAACAGGCCGTTTGATAAAAAGCTTTGAAGAGCGACTGATGGGCTTGAAATCAGGTGATGATTTTTCATTTAAGCTAGGTCCTGAAGAAGCGTTTGGCCAATACCGTAAGGATATGGTCATGGAAATTCCAATTACCGCATTTATGGTTGACGGAAACATACGTGAAGGCATGCTGGACATTGGAAACATTGTACCCATGATGGATAGTGAAGGGCATGCGTTAAATGGCCGCGTTGTAACTGTTAATAATGACAAGGTCACCATGGATTTTAACCACCCACTGGCCGGTAAAAGTTTGTACACATACGGAAAAGTATTGCATGTGAGGGAAGCCACTCATGAGGAACTTAATCCAGCACCCAGCGGTTGTGGTTGCGGTTCGCAAAATGATGCTTGTTGTGGAGGAGGAGAGCACAAGGAGCATCATCATGAGCATCATCATCAACATTGAAAATAAATACAAACTAATGATATACGGAAAGAGGCCTGGAAACAGACCTCTTTTTTTTCATACCTGTTAAGGCATCCTTAAGGCAGATAAATATGTTCGCCAACACCAATTGGCAGGTTGAGCCAATACCATGCAAGCAGAAGTAAAGTCCACAGGATGAATAAAATTGCGGCGTAAGGAATCAGTAATGATACGATGGTTCCGATACCTATGTTTTTATTGTACTTATGTATCCATCCCAACAAGAGTGGAAAGTAAATATACAATGGCGTAACGGCATTGGTTATGGAATCACCGATGCGATAAATTAATTGCACAAAAGCCGGGCTGTATCCCAATTGAGCAAGCATGGGAATGAAAATAGGTGCAAAAATGGCCCACTTAGCCGAACCACTTCCAAGAAAAATATTCAGGAAAGCTACGATGATCATAAACAGTATAAACATCACCGGTCCGGTAAGTCCGGTTGACTTTAGGAAGTTTGCACCTTTAATTGCCAGGATGGTATCCAGATGCGACCAGTAAAAAAGGTTTATAAATTGAGCCACCACAAGCATTAGTACGATATATCCCGAGAGTTCCTTCATGCCATGTTCCATTTGTTTCAGCACGTCATTTGGTTTTTTAATGACTCCGATTGTTTTGCCATAGAAATACCCTGGTATTGCAAAGAAGAAGAAAAGAATTGGGATTAGGCCGCGCAGGAAGGGTGAAGGTACGATGCCTCCTGTTTCCTGGTTTCGTAATGGTGCACTCTCGGGAACAACCAAAATCAGGATCAACACCACGTATATAAAGAGTGCTATACCCGCGCGTTTCAATCCTTTTTTTTCTATTTGACTCATTTTTGACTGGGCAGAAGCAGGCTCAATTTCACCTATGATTTCAAACCTTTGACAACGCGGTATGGTAAAGCGCCTAGCGATAAATGCTCCACCAAATCCCACCAAAAATGTGGAAACTATCATGAAATACCAATTTGCAGTGGCGCTCACCTCCGGTGTATTGGCCATTTTATCAGTTATTTCAGTACTGATACCAGCCAGCAGCACATCAGTGCCGGCAATAAAAAAGTTTGCGGTAAAACCTGCTGTAGCACCTGCATAGCCTGCAACCAGGCCGGCAATGGGATGCAACCCCATTTGCATGAAAATGAGTGCTGCAATTGGTGGAACAATAACGATACCTGCATCAGAACCTATATTGCCACAGGCTCCAATAATAAATATTACAGGCAATACGATTCTTTTAGGAACAGAGAATGCGATCGTACGCATGACTACAGTAAGCAGACCACTGCGCTCAGCTATTGAAACGCCCATCAACATGACCAACACAAGGCCAAAAGGTGCAAAATGAGCAAAATTGGTTACCATTTGCTCTAAAAAGCGTCTCAGGCCATCACCTGAAATGAGGTTTTGAGCAATAATTTTTTCACCTGATCCCGGGTCAACTGCACTGACACCAAAATATGCGGCTAGCCCGCTGAACAAAACCACGAAAATACATATCCAGATAAAAATCCAGAAGGGGTGAGGCAGTTTGTTGCCCATTTCTTCGATCCAATTTAGCACTCCTCCCGATCCTTTGGCCGATATGTTGGTTTTTTTCTTATCACTGTTGCTTTGTTCATCATTGAGTTTGTCATCTTGTTGCATACCTGTTCTGGATTTTGGTTATGGGATTAATAAGGTTTCAAGTAAATTGAACAAAAATAGAGAAATGCTTCAGATAATTAATGGCATCCTTCAATATATCAAACCTGCTAATGCAAGTGTTTGTGACAAATGTGACAATAAAACCATTAGTTTTGCCATATATAATTGCATCAAATCATTATGTCTCCACAACGTCTGGATCTACTAAACCGCAAGTTCAGTTTTAGCGACACTTCATTTACTAACCTGATGAAGAAACGCATTTATCATGTATTGTTGATTTCATCAGTTTATGATGCCTTCATGCTCGAAGATGATGGCCGAATTGACGAACAGATTTTCAATGAGTATGTATCACTAAACTTGCGTTATCCTCCCAATTTTATTCTAACAACCAGTGAAAATGAAGCCAAAGAAAAACTGGCCAATGAAGATGTTGATCTGGTTATCATTATGCTAAGTGCTGAAGAAAAAGAAACATATAATTTGGCAGAAAAGATAAATGAGAACCATCCGGATATTCCCATTGTCGTTCTGTCACCATTTTCGCGTGAGCTCAACCTTAAGATCGACCGCAATGAGCTCAAGGGTGTTGACTATGTGTTCAACTGGTTAGGTAATGCAGATCTTTTGTTGGCCATCATCAAGCTTATTGAAGATGGGATGAACGCAGAACATGATATTCGTGAAGTAGGTGTGCAATGCATTTTATTGGTGGAGGACTCTATAAGGTTCTATAGCAGTTATCTACCAACCATATATAAGATCATATTCAAGCAATCCAAAGCTTTCATGACAGAGGGGCTCAATGAGCACCAAAAGATGTTGCGCATGCGTGGCAGACCTAAAATTCTTCTCGCCACAAGCTACGAGGAAGCCATTGATTACTACAAAAAATACAAACAAAACCTCCTCGGTATTATTTCAGATATTTCCTATCTGCGTGAAGGTAAAACAGATCCTCAGGCAGGAATCAGGTTGTGTAAGGTGGTGAAGAAGAATGACCGTTTTATGCCACTTTTGTTGCAATCATCTGATCTGGAAAAAGAAGAACTTGCAAAGGAAATCAAAGTAGGTTTCATCTATAAGCACTCCAAATCACTATCGATCGAACTGCGTAATTTTATCAGGGAATACTTTGCTTTCGGTGATTTTGTATTCAAAGACCCCAATACCGGGCTTGAAGTGGTGCGAGCTGCTGACCTAAAAGCCTTACAGGAAAAAATATTCCAGGTGCCTGACGAATCATTGCAATATCACATTGAGCGAAACCATATTTCGAAATGGCTTAGGGCCAGGGCACTATTTCCGCTCGCTGAAATGTTCGCCATGTTCTCACCAGAAGATTTCAACGACTGTGATGAAATCAAAAGGTTTGTATTTGATGCTATTGCATACTTCAGGCTAAACAAAGCCAGGGGTGTTATTGCTGAGTTTAACCGCGAGAGTTTTGATGAATATTTATCATTCACTCGGATCGGTGATGGTTCGATCGGGGGTAAAGCGCGTGGACTTGCATTTCTCGATTCACTGATCAAGCGCAATAACCTGAATGACAAATATACCGGTGTTATTATTGGCATACCACGTACGGTTGTGCTTTGTACCGATGTGTTTGATGAATTCATGGAAGAGAATAATTTATATTCAATTGCACTCTCGGATGATGTTACCGATGAAGAATTATTGCAGCATTTTATTGAAGCACGCTTACCTTTCAGGATACATGAAGACTTATATACCCTAATTTCCGTAATTCGCAATCCAATTGCCATACGTTCGTCAAGCCTACTTGAAGATTCACATTATCAACCATTTGCAGGCATTTACAGTACTTATATGATCCCGGTTGTGGAAAATGATGAGCGCACGATGATCAAGATGCTCAGCAATGCCATCAAGAGTGTTTATGCCTCGGCTTTTTACAAAGATAGCAAAGCTTATATGACAGCTACGCATAATGTAATTGACGAGGAGAAGATGGCTATAGTAATGCAGGAAGTTTGTGGCAAAGCTTACGATTCACGTTATTATCCTGCTTGCTCAGGTGTAGCCCGTTCAATAAATTTTTACCCTATACCACCTGAAAAGTCGGAAGACGGCATTGCCAACATTGCACTTGGCCTTGGTAAATATATTGTTGATGGGGGTCAGACACTCCGGTTTTCACCAAAATATCCTAAAAAGGTATTACAAACCAGTTCACCTGATATGGCCTTGCGCGAAAGTCAGAAGCACTTCTATGCACTAAACCTCGAGCCGGAGAGCTTTCAACCTAATGTGGATGAATCTGCTAATTTATTGAAGCTTAGAATTAACGAAGCTGATAAAGATGGTTCACTCCGGCTGGTTTGCTCCACCATGGATTTCCATAGCGATATGCTGCGCGATGGATATCACCATGAAGGAAAGAAAATTGTTACATTCTCCAATATCTTAAAACACAACACATTCCCCCTGGCCTCTATCCTACAGGATGTCTTGCAGATAGGTCAGCGTGAAATGGGTAAACCCATTGAGATTGAGTTTGCAGTAGAGCTGAACAAACCTGCTGACGTACCACGAATGTTCTATGTGTTACAGATCAGACCAATCGTTAGCAATACAGATGCATTGGATTTTCAAATTGATGAGGTGAAGCCGGAGAATACGATTATTTCAGCAGAACATGCATTAGGAAATGGATTTATAAATGGCATTTCTGACGTGGTATATATTAAGCCCGGAAGCTTTGATCCGGCACGAACCAAGGAAATAGCAGAAATGGTAGGTGATATCAATAAAATGTTCCTGGACAAGAACCAAAACTATATTCTCATTGGTCCGGGTCGCTGGGGTTCAAGCGATCCCTGGTTAGGCATACCGGTAAAATGGCCACAAATTTCCGCCGCCCGTATCATTATTGAGTCAGGATTGGAAAATTATAGGATCGACCCAAGCCAGGGCACACACTTTTTTCAGAACCTTACATCTTTTGGTGTCGGTTATTTTACACTTAATCCATTCATACAGGACGGTTATTATGATTTAGATTTTTTGAATAAGCAAGACGCTGTTTTCGAGAACGAATTCATCAGGCATGTTCATTTTGAACATGAACTCAACATTGTGATTGATGGCCGTAATAGCATGGGAATCATTATGAAGCCGGGTAAAGTACTGGAAACTAAAAAGATTATAAAATAAATTCCAATCACCAACTTAGCTTTGAAGCTATCTTGGTTTGATCATATTTTCAGGTTTGAGAATATCCTCCAGCTTTTCTTTTGAAAGTAGGCCTTTTTCTAAAACCAATTCATATACACTTTTTCCGCTCTCAAGTGCCTCCTTTGCAATCACGGATGATGCTTCATATCCAATATGGGGATTTAATGCCGTAACCAGGCCTATGGAATTTTGGACCATCTTGAGGCAATGTGCCTCATTTGCAGTTATGGCATTTATGCATTTGTTTGTAAGTGCGCGCATTCCATTTTTAAGCATTTCAATGGACTCAAATAGACTTTGAACCATAACTGGTTCCATTACATTGAGTTCAAGTTGGCCTGCTTCCGCAGCCATGGACACGGTCAGGTCGTTACCAATTACTTTAAAAGCGATCTGATTCACAACCTCAGGTATAACCGGGTTTACCTTCCCTGGCATAATGGTCGATCCGGGTTGCATGGGCGGCAGGTTAATTTCGTTAAGTCCTGCCCGTGGCCCTGATGAAAGCAGCCGCAGATCGTTTGCGATTTTAGAAAGCTTTACTGCAAGCCTTTTTAATGAGCCTGAATAAGTTATAAAATCACTTGTGTCCTGGGTTGCTTCGACCAGATTACGTGCCAGTTTGATGTCCATTCCGGTGATCAAGCGCAGGTGTGGAATTATCTTTTCGCCATACTTCGGATCTGCATTTATGCCTGTGCCGATGGCTGTTCCGCCCATATTGACTTCCTGAAAATAGGCTGAAGTGCGATTGAGCAGTTGAACCTCCTCTTCCATTGTCACGGCAAAAGCGTCAAAAGTCTGACCAAGTGTCATTGGCACAGCATCCTGCAACTGTGTTCGACCCATTTTTATGATATGAGCAAATTCTTTTCCTTTACGATGCAGGGCCTTAATCAGATCCTGCAATACATTAACAAGTTTTTCATTTGCCAGGATAAGGGCAATTTTTATGGCAGTAGGATAGGCATCGTTTGTAGATTGTGAGAGGTTTATATGATTATTGGGATGACAGAATTCATATTGTCCCCTTTGTTTACCAAGTATTTCCAAAGCCCTGTTTGCAATTACCTCATTTGCATTCATATTTGTAGAAGTGCCTGCACCGCCTTGTATCATATCCACAACAAAATGTGAGTGAAATTTATTATCCAGTATTTCCTTACACACCTGTACGATGGCATTGGCAAGCTGGCTGTCAAGCAGCCCAAGTTCATGGTTAGCTTTGGCTGCTGCCATCTTAACCATCGCTAATGCATTGATAAAATCAGGGAAAAAGTTGAGTGTAATGCCACTTATATCAAAGTTCTCAAGTGCCCTGAGGGTTTGAATGCCATAGTAGTATTCATAAGGTACATCCCGGTTTCCCAATAAGTCATGTTCCTGGCGTGTTTTCCCCGATTCATACTGCGCCGTTGAGTTAATAGCTCTGGCGTTGGCATAGCGCATCCTTCTTGAAATAACACGTACAATATTTGAAAGTGTCGTTAATGCGATTGAGCCTGACTGCCTGATTAAATTACTGTCAATAAGCAAAACTGTGGTTTTCTCTATCGCCCTTGCGGAGGTGGAGTGGGGGGAGTCCTCCATCAATGAGCCTTCTCCCAGGAAATCATACCTCCCAAAATAAGTAATATGGATTTCGTCACCAGAAGGCGAAGTCTTGTACAATTCAACCCTGCCATCAGCTACCAGGTATATTTGTTTACGCGCAGTATTTTCTGAAAAAAGTATGGTTCCTGTTTCATAAGTGACTTCTGGTGCCTTAACTGCAATTGTTTCAATTTCATTACCCTTTAACCCTTTAAATAGTTCAATATTATTGATCAATGTGACTTTTTCACTTAACTCCATTTCGTTTAATTTTATACTGTGAATTATTTAACAAAAATACAGCTTATATGAATTACAAATTTGGTTATTTCATACAAGGAACTATTTGATTGCTGAGGGTGTGCATTTCTTTCATACAACTTACGGTAAGACAGGAATGGACCGGCAAGACTCCAATAATACTCCCGGGTTTGATCATATGCAGATAGCCTGGTGGAAAAGTGATGATCCCATGTTCTTGTGAAAGGGCACTTAGCCAGGCTCCTGGCACAGGTTCACTCCATCCATCATCATGCAACTCGACCACATATCCGTAGAGCCTGAAACCATTTTCCGCCGCTATATTCTCCTTTGAAAAGTGAATAGCGCCTCCATAAATTACAGCCTGATTACGTTCCGGATGTAATGCCACCACCGGACATGCCATGGCAACTGCTATTTCATGCATACCGCATGAACCAATATGGTATTGCATTACATCATAAAAAACAAAATTTCCTGGCCGCCATTCATTGAATGTCGGTAGGCTATCAAGCATGCTACACGAAGGCGTGTCGCCCCAACTGAGGAGCAGGGAATCGTCTTGCAATAGTTCCTGCAGTTTATTCATTGCTTCAAACGCCTGATAAGTAATGTTTTTAATAGACTCCTTCCCACGAGCCATATAGGTTTGACCTGCATGTGTTAATAGTCCTTTCAAATGGAGCTTTTCATATTCCATTATGCAATTGGACAAATTAACAACACTCCCTGCATCACTTACATGAATCCCACTTCGTTGTGCGCCTACATCAATTTTAATATAGACGTTTATTGGATGTTTGATTGATTTGCCTAATTCATGAACTGATTCAACCGATTCGACCAACAGTGTTAAGTTGACATGTTCTGCCAGCTGGTTTATATAATCTATTTCAAGTAAATTAACTGGAAATGCAATACAGATATCATCCCAGCCATGATCAGCAAAATATTTCGCCATACTTACTGAAGATACCGTGATTGATTTTACACCCACCTCACGAAACCAACGACCTACAACACCCGATTGATGTGTTTTGAAGTGTGGCCGGAATGTTGCGCCGGCTGCATTTGCCTTATCTGCCATTTTGCGGATATTGGCCTTGCATTTTTTTTGATCCAACAAAAGTGTGGGCTTTGTAATGCTTATATTTAACATTTGAACCGTTGAATTATCTATTTCTCAAAAGTACGGATAAGTTGTCACTATTTGCATATTGATTAGTTTTGCCCGTTAAAGAGGGAAGGCATCCATGCATTATCAATATCATACTTTATCAAATGGAATCCGGATTATTCACCGAAAAACGACACATGAGGTTGCTCATTGTGCATTGATGGTTAATACAGGCTCACGTGATGAAAAAGAGCATGAAAACGGTATTGCACACCTCATTGAACACATGATCTTTAAAGGTACAACAAAGCGTAAAGCCTATCATGTTCTGAGCCGGATGGAACATGTTGGAGGTGAGCTGAATGCTTTTACCACTAAGGAAGAAACCTGTATTCATTCTTCATTTACCAAAAGGCATTATGAACGGGTTTTGGAGTTGTTCTCTGACGTGGCATTCCATGCCGTATTTCCGGCTTCAGAACTGGAAAAAGAAAAGGAAGTGATCCTTGATGAGATCAATGCCTATCGAGATAACCCATCAGAGGAGATATTTGATGAATTTGAAAACCTTGTATTTAATGGCCATCCAATCGGGCGAAATATTCTGGGGACAGCTGAAAACCTTCCATTATTATCCAGAAATGATATGTTCAGATTCATTAGTAGCAATTACAGCACAAGCAAAATGGTCATAAGTTCGGTAGGTAATATCGAGTTTGAACGCTTGATAAAACTTGCAGCCAGGCATTTTGGAACTGTTACCAATAAAGCTCTTGAGCAAAACAGGGCTCAATTTGAGAATTACAGTGCAAAAAATGAGAAGACTGACAAACAAAGCTACCTTTCGCATTGCATGATCGGAAATGTGGCCTATGACCGCAAACATCCACGCAAGCATGCCCTTATACTGTTGAACAACATTCTGGGTGGCCCTGGCCTTAACTCCAGATTGTACTTAAACATCAGGGAGAAATACGGTTTTACTTATGCCATTGAATCTCACTTTCATTCTTATTCTGATACTGGACTGTTTTCTGTTTATCTCGGTACAGACCCCCGAACAGTCGATAAGACCATTATGCTTGTAGTGAAAGAGTTGAATAAGTTGCGAAACCAACAATTGGGAAGCCTCCAGCTGCACCGGGCAAAACAACAACTCATCGGGCAATTGGCAATAAGTTTTGAATCAGGTCAAACTGAAACTTTGTCGATTGCTCGTAGCCATATGCATTTTAACCGGGTTGATACCATGCAGGATGTTGTCAAGAAGATCGAAAATATAAGCACTACAGATATACTCGAAACCGCCAATGATATCTTCACACCTGAAAAACTCAGTACACTGATTTATAACGGAAAAGAGTATTAGATCCAACAATAAATATCTGCCTAATTAATTCAACAAAAATGATTGATCAGAACATTGATGATTACATCAGCAGCATAAGCAGTCCCCCTTCAGCTGTATTATATGAATTATACCGTAAAACAAACCTGCAGCAGGTATTGCCAAGAATGATTTCGGGGCATATCCAGGGTAAGTTGCTTGAGATGATATCGCTGATGGTGATGCCACGACGAATTCTGGAAATTGGAACCTTCACGGCTTATGGGGCTATTTCACTGGCCAGGGGACTGACCGATGAGGGCAAATTGATAACAATTGAAAACAATGAAGAGCTCAGGGATGTGATCATGGAGTATATTGCGAAAGCAGGTTACCAGGACAAGATTGTACCTGTTTTCGGAGATGCTGTCAAGATCATACCCACATTGGAGGAATTATTTGATATTGTATTTATTGACGCTGACAAGGAGAACTATATGAATTATTATCAGTTGATTGTTGAGAAAGTTAGGCCCGGTGGAATTATTCTGGTTGACAATGTGCTGTGGGGTGGAAAGGTCTTAAATCCCGATCCCGGTGATAAGGAAAGCTTGGCCATCAATCATTTCAATAAACAGATTTCGGCCGACAGCAAAGTCGAACAATTAGTTTTACCCATACGTGATGGATTGATGATTATCCGAAAAAACTAGCTTGTAAATCATGAGAATAAGCAATCATTCCCTATCTTTGCAGGTTCATTTTACAGCAGGTATTACAATCCCAATACAATTTGTATGAGCAGAGTAAAAGTACACGACAAGGAATTTGAATTATACATACCACAAGATCAGATTGAACGTGCGATTAAACGTTTAGCCGATGATATTACAAGAGATATGGCAGGGAAAAATCCACTTTTTCTCATTTTGCTAAACGGCGCTTTTATGTTTGCTGCTGAGTTGTTTAAGCATCTCAACATTGATTGTGAAATCTCATTTGTGAAATTATCTTCCTATTCAGGCACTGCTTCCACTTCTGTAGTGCGCGAACTTATTGGCCTTGACCACAGTGTTGCCGGTCGCACAGTGGTTATGGTAGAAGACATTGTAGATACCGGTCTCACCCTGTATTACACAACAGAAAAATTGAAAAAACTTGGTGCCACTGATGTGAGGATTGCAACCATGCTGTTTAAGCCAAATGCTTTCGAGCAAGAGTATCATATTGATTATATAGGCATGGAAATACCCAATGATTTTATTGTTGGTTATGGACTCGATTATAATGAACATGCCCGTAATCTGCCGGACATATACAAAATAGTATCTTAATAACTACGCCTTTCATCATGCTTAACATTGCACTATTTGGGCCTCCCGGGGCAGGAAAGGGAACACAAAGTAAACTGTTGCTTGAAAAGTATAACCTGACCTATATCTCCACCGGAGATATTTTACGTGAAGAAATTGCCAATGAGACAGACCTTGGTAAAGAAGCAAAAGACATCATAGGACGCGGTGAACTTGTGCCCGATGAGATCATTGTTCAAATCATTGAAAAAAAAGTTACAGTAAACCTTGAAACCAGAGGAATTCTATTTGATGGGTTCCCCCGCACTGTTGTTCAGGCATATATCCTTGAAGGACTGTTGTTGAAAATGAATACCAGCCTGACTTGCATGCTCAGTCTTGAAGTTCCCAAAGAAGAGTTGTTGAAACGTATGCTGGAACGAGGCAAAACAAGTGGCCGATCCGATGACAATAGGGAGGTCATTGAATATCGCCTTATGGAATATGAAAATAAAACCAAACCGGTAGCCAATTTTTATCGAGAGAAAGGTAAATACTTTCCCATAAATGGAGTGGGGAGTGTGGATGAAATATTTCAAAATCTTTGCTATACCATTGACAAGACATTTACCCACGATTATTTCAATGTTGTTTTGTTGGGCAAGCCGGGATCAGGCAAGGGAACACAAGGCGATATACTGGCACAAAAGAACAAGCTGATCTACATTTCGACCGGTAAACTGCTTAGGCGTGAAATTGCAGCCGATACCGACATTGGTAAAATTGCCAAACCCTATATGGAGAAAGGAGAAATAGCACCTGATGAACTGGCGATTAAGTTAATAGAACGTGAAATTCAAAAGAATCCGTCTGCTGAAGGGTTTGTGTTCAAAGGCTTCCCGCGAACTATCGTACAGGCCTATATTCTTGATGGATTATTAAGACGACTGGATACAAGCATAAGTTGTATGATCAATATAAAACTATCTACACTTGATGCCATGAAGAGGCTTAACGAAAGAAGCAAAACCAATAAGTCAAGACCTTATGATCATACTATGGAAATGATCCTTAACAGACTAGATGAGTATGAAAAGAAGACCAAGCCTGTAATCGAGTATTATAAACGCCAGAATATTTATTTTGAGGTGGATGGAGGCGGAACCAAGGAAAATGTTTATGAACGGCTTGAACATGCAGTAAAGGAGGCTTACAAAAAAGTACATTAGCCCGGCTTCCTGACACCCGACACATCTTAGGAATTATTACCAATGCCTGCTTCAAATTTTGTCGATTATGTAAAAATCTTTTGTCGTTCCGGAAAGGGAGGTCCCGGGTCAGCTCATCTCAGACGTGAAAAGTTTGTCCAGAAAGGTGGCCCTGACGGGGGTGATGGAGGCAGGGGAGGACATATTATCCTCAAAGGCAATGCTCAAATGTGGACCTTGTTACACCTGCGTTATACCAAGCATTTGCATGCCGGTCATGGCGAGTCCGGTGGGAAGCAGCAAAGCACCGGAGCCAGTGGAAAGGACGTTATTATTGAAGTGCCACTTGGCACAATTGCCATTGATTCGGAAACGGGTAAGAAAATGGCTGAGATAGCCTATGATGGACAGGAAGAAGTGTTGCTTTCAGGTGGCAGGGGTGGTTTAGGAAATGTACATTTCAAATCTGCAACAAACCAAACTCCACGATATGCCCAACCGGGAGAGCCATTCAATGAAGCATGGATCATCATCGAGCTTAAGCTACTTGCCGACGTAGGCCTGGTTGGGTTCCCCAATGCCGGTAAATCAACCTTACTATCAACCATTTCCGCTGCCAAACCTGAAATAGCTGATTATCCTTTTACCACGCTTACTCCACATTTGGGAATAGTAAGCTATTACGACTATAAATCGTTTGTAGTTGCTGATATTCCGGGCATTATCGAAGGTGCTTCTGAAGGGAAGGGCTTGGGACTACGTTTTTTACGGCATATCGAGCGCAACTCCATACTGCTGTTTATGATCCCTGCTGATGCCAGTGATATTAAGGCCGAATATCAAATCCTCCTAAAGGAATTAACAGCCTATAATCCTGAATTGCTTGACAAAGACCGCCTGCTGGCCGTATCAAAAAGTGATTTGCTTGATGACGAATTGAAAGCTGAAATGCAAATAAATTTACCTGACTTGCCTTTTGTTTTTATCAGTTCAATTACGGGAGAGGGCATCAAGGAATTGAAGGACATGCTCTGGCATCAGCTTACTGCTCATGCCCAGGATTAGGTGTGCCTCATTTTTTTGTATCTCTAAGTAATGTGCAAGCGATATAAATGGAAACTAGAAAAAGAAGACACCATATGAAATATACTCTGATATTATGCTCACTGTATTTATTAATTGGAGTTTCGTGTAAGAAAGAACAGGAGGAAACCATTGCCAAATCAGTATGGTTAACACAAAAAACCTGGGTACATGATAACGAAATGCTTGATTTAAATAATAATCTGAAACCTGATGATGTACAGGGCGTTAAAAAAGACATAATTTTCAATTTTGACATTGATGGCACACTTGATTATTCAAAAGATCAAATTGTCAAACAACTTCAATGGAAATTTGAAAACAATGAAACTGTTATCAGAATAATTGGAATTATGGATGATGCTGTAATACCCCCGGTAGAAGAGTCAATGCATGAGGTATATCTATTAGATGAGAGCACCCTGATTCTGTTTTACGCATCAACAACAAGCAATCCGGAATTCGGCACATTTGATATTTATAAAAATAATTGAAGGTAAGCACATCATATGCGATGATATCATGTATAGGCTTCCAGGCTAACAAGATATGCAGTGGAATGGAACTACAGCTTATTAATTAAACGGCTTTGGTGAAAAGCACTGACAGACCAAATCACCCATCCGTCATAACTATGAAGGCGTACTAAAATTCTATATCTTTACACCCATTCCAATTAATACATTAAAGAAGGGGAGGATGACTTTGAAAAATATAATTGCACTACTCTTAATTATTTTTGTTTTTCAATTTCCCATAATGGCTCAGCATATGCAGCTTGGAGATTCATTGAACAAGGTGCGCAATCAAAATATAAGGCATATGCTTGATTTACGCTTTAGGGGAGGAACAGGAGAATTTGAAAGGCAATTGTTAGCTGCGGTTGAATATACTGCTGAAGCACGGCGTAATTGTGTGCTTGGGGTGGTCATTCTTTCCTTTTCTGTGGGGTGTGATAATGAACTGGTCAACTTCAGAATGCGCAACCCGTTGGGCCATGGCCTCAATGAGCAGTTAAGATCTTTTTTCGAATCTACCGATGGAAATTGGAACGAATGTGATGATGACAGATATACACGTTTTGAAATACCCGTTGCATTTATGCTTGATAAAACACAGACTACTGCCCGAGGTTTTTTTACAATCGATGGAGGGAATCCCGGGTATAGATGCCGAAGTGATGAATATTATTGGGACAGGATGAACCGTTTCCGCGAACGAGGACGGACAAAAAAGGCCCTGGAAATGATAGATGTACTCATCCATCGTGATCCATTGAACTCCAAATATACAGATGTTAAGCGTGCGCTATTAAGCGAGTGATAAAACGCCCCACAATGTTCGAATTCCTTAACGATATTGACACCAGTCTGTTTTTATATCTCAATGGATTAAATCATCCCTGGGTGGATCCGATCATGGTATTCATCACTGGTAAATTTAGCTGGATACCACTTTATGCTGCGTTGCTCGCAGTTTTTATTTGGAAATACAAGTGGCAAACAGTCATGATATTGCTGGTGATTGCGATTCTCATTGCACTCTCTGATCAGCTATCCGTAAAGGCTTTTAAATTTGTCTTTGAACGCCCAAGACCATGTCATGAGCCTGATCTGATGCCATATATTCATTTACCGGCTGGTAAATGCGGCGGAGCCTATGGTTTTGTGTCCTCACATGCTGCAAATAGTTTTGCGCTGGCAGGTTTTGTTTATCTGCTGTTTAGATCATGGTTTAGATCAGTAGGATACTTCACTTTTGGCTGGGCCACACTTGTTTCATATAGCCGAATCTATGTGGGTGTGCACTATCCTGGAGATATCGTTGCAGGTGCATTGCTTGGTTTAATTGTTGCACTGGTAGTATATTTTGTTTTTAGACTTGCCGATCAGAATCTGTGTAAAACAAATTGTTGAGATGATCAGAAGAAGTTAACATCGACAGGGTTCAAGCGTTCCATACCACAGAGCGATGCCGCTTTTCCATGATTGATGGCAATCTCAAGCAATCCATGGGTTCCAAATAAAGCGACCAATTCTGCAATACCTTCATCTGTGTAGGCGGTGCTTATTGTGCTGATGCGATATCCACTAAAATAGATCTCAAACTTGCGGCTGTTTCTTTGTTCACGAAATAGTTTTTCGCTGATATTTGTAATCAGGTTCTCATAGGCATCAACGTGGATAACCATACCTTTGATGGCATTGGGCGAAACAGTAGGTTGAAACAAAAATTTTGATGTAAGTTGTGATCGGGCTTCACCAAGAGACGAAAGTGGCTCTCCCTGTATCAATAGCATTGCTGCCTTTACAAAACGATCCCTTGTGCTAAATGTGAAAAAGTCAGAATCTAGAGGGATATCCAATTCAACGATTTCCATTTCCTCATCTCCGAAAATCATTGAAAATACACCATTGTCAGCCCCAATGAAGTAATGGTCATTGGTTTTGACCACTATATGTGGATTATCAATGGATTCTTCAGAATTAACCCCCAGGATATGTATTGTTCCCTTTGGAAAATGCTTATAGCAATTGCGAAGGGTAAACGCAGCACTCTCAATATCAAACTGTTTAATGTGGTGCGAAATATCAACAATAGTAACATCCGGCAGATGTGAAAGTATAGTGCCTTTTACTGCGGCCAGATAATAGTCAGATGTGCCCCAGTCGCTTGTAAGTGTAATTATAGCCATATACTTTGCCAGGTCTAAGATTTAGAGGAATGATCATTGGTTTAGCAGGTCAAAATTAAGCAAAACACATCTTTTTTTATAGTTTGCATGAATAAAATTCGAAACGTTTTTGGAACAAATCCTTAAACTACCATTTGCATTAGTAAAATGTATTCATTTTAGATTTGTTGATAATGGATTTGCACATTTGGTAAATGACTATCCGGGCATGATTTTGGCAAGCAATATTTTAATAATTTTGAAATCAGTATTGTAGATGAAAAGTTATCAATCATATTACATGAATAGCCTATGAGCGAACAGATTATCCAGATAGATAATGTTAGCCCGATTGATGTTTTTGGCCCTAATGATATCCATCTGGAGCAAATCAAAGGACTTTTTCCAAAGCTTAAAATTATTGCAAGGGGTGATTTTGTAAAAGTGATCGGAGAAGCAGGAGAGGTGGCCAATTTTATAAAACGTTTTGAGTTGATGCTTGTGCATTGCGAACGTTTTGGTAAGATTAACCCCATTCTGATTGAACAGATCATGTATGGAGAACCAAATGGTGAATCAGGTGTGGAACCGCTATCCAGTGATGTGCTGGTGCATGGCAGAGGCGGGCTATTGGTAAAGGCAATAACAGTGAATCAAAAACGTATGGTAAAGAGCAGCGATCGCAAGGACCTGATCTTTGCCATTGGACCTGCCGGAACAGGAAAAACGTATACCGCAGTTGCGTTGGCTGTGAGGGCATTAAAAAACAGACAAGTCAAACGCATCATCCTCACTCGACCGGCCGTGGAAGCAGGGGAAAATCTTGGATTTTTACCCGGCGACCTCAAGGACAAACTTGACCCGTACTTGCAACCGCTTTACGATGCGTTGCGTGATATGCTTCCTACCCAAAGATTACTCACCTACCTCGAAGATGGTACCATTGAGGTGGCACCACTTGCTTTTATGCGTGGCCGCACACTGGATAATGCGTTTGCCATATTGGATGAAGCACAAAATGCTACCCGTAGCCAGCTTAAAATGTTTCTGACACGTATGGGAAAATCGGCAAAATTTATTGTGACAGGGGATATTACACAGATTGACTTGCCTTACAAACAGCCTTCCGGCTTATTGCAAGCCATTGATATTCTAAAAGATGTACCGGAAATTGATTTTGTTTTCCTTGACGAGAAAGATGTTGTGAGACATCGGCTGGTCACCAAAATCATTGAAGCATATAAATCTTCTTCTACATTAAATAAAGACAATAAGGCTTATAATATCAAGGACACGAGCAACCAAAATCAAGCTGATGAGCAATAATTCAGATCAGGTTGTAGTGGAAACCAATTTTAAGTTTCCTAACCAAAAAAGCTTTTATAAGGGTAAGGTCCGTGATGTTTACAACATCGATGACCGCTTACTTATCATGATTGCCACCGACCGCATATCAGCATTTGATGTGGTATTACCCAGAGGTATACCATACAAGGGACAGGTTTTGAATCAGATTGCCGCTCTGTTTTTGGATGCCACGAAACACCTGGTGCCAAACTGGAGAATCGCCAGTCCTGATCCGGTTGTTACAATAGGATATAAATGTACCCCTTTGCCGGTTGAGATGATCGTTAGAGCTTATTTATCAGGCAGCGCATGGCGCACATACAAATCCGGTAAACGTGAAATATGCGGTGTATTGTTACCGGATGGTCTTGCGGAACATCAGAAATTACCTGAACCCATCATTACCCCAACAACCAAAGCCGTGCATGGACACGATGAAGATATCAGCAAACAGGAGATTTTGAAGCAGGGCCTGGTCAAACCAGCTGATTACGAAATGATTGAAAGATATAGCCTTCAATTGTTTAAGCATGGAAGTGAGATGGCTGCCCGGCAGGGGCTTATCCTTGTTGATACGAAATATGAATTTGGCAAATCCAATGGTGAGGTATTTCTGATTGATGAGATTCATACCCCTGATTCTTCGAGGTATTTCTATGTTGATGATTATATAGAGAATTTCAATAACGGTAAGCCACAACGTCAGCTTTCAAAGGAGTTTGTAAGGGAATGGCTTATGGAAAAAGGATTTCAGGGCAAGGCTGGCCAACAAATGCCTGTTATGACAGATAGTTTTGTTCAACAAGTATCTGAGCGCTATATCGAATTGTTTGAGAAAGTGACCGGTAAATCTTTCCTCAAAGCTTCAACCGATAAGATCACACAAAGGATCGAGAACAATATCCTTGATTTCTTGTCTCAATATTTATAAAGTTTTATTGGATGTCAAGGGCAGTGAGCAGATACCTCCTGTTTTCCGGATTGGGCACCCACTTTTTTCTCCATAAAGAATTATTGATCGATGCAATTTGATTTAAAAGCCGAGAAGTTTCATTTTCAATTTGGATTGTGGGTTTATCCCCGGG
>CALAZZ010000194.1 GCA_937926515.1 uncultured Bacteroidales bacterium
ACGAATTATAGTGTGAGCTTGAATGTAACTAAAAAATAATTTCCATCAATGGAAAGTTTTCGGAAAGGATTAGCTGATCAGAGCAATATCGTTCCTCCTATGCAATTTTGCATTTGCAAAGCACTAATGTCTGAAAATTCAAAAAGTTAATCTAAAGATCAAATCTTTCTCTGGAATAAAACCATTAAAATCCTCCTACAAAACGCCAGCTGCATTAAAATACAAAATCACTGGGTGGGCTTTAGCCTAAAAACTGGATTGAAGATATTATCTTTTATGATAAATATTAGGGCAATCACGTAAAAATTACCTTTAAGCATTTCGTATAGAAACTTCTGAATTGATGAAGTGTGATACCCTGAAAGTTGAAAAATAAAAAATATCTGAATTAGGAGGTATATTCCAATATTTATCAAAAATAACTTCAGTGCTCTAATGGGCTTAATAACTAAAAACAGAAAAAATTGCCAGGCAAGTATCATGACGGTGGGTTGAAGTAGTGATCCGACCTCCTGAGGAAATCTTGCTCTACGCCCATCTACCACAATCTGTATCCAAAATGTTGGCGTATTGTTGTCCAAAACATAAGTCATAGTTTTGCCACTACCGGTCACTAACATTATCGCATTAGATACACCGGCGAGTATATTGGCATGAAAATTCTGCAACCCCTGCTGCCACAAAACAAAAAAAACCACAGATATCCCGATGAGGACAAAAAACTTACTTCTATTAGAAATTAACTTCACCATGGTTTTGCAAGGATAATTAAATTATTATACTGTAGTTAAGCTACTTGCCGTGTTTCGCCGGCATTTAGCTTAGGAATTTGCTTGTGATATCTCCATACCCAAATAAGAAATATAAGAAAGCCAAAAAGAATATTCCAAAGATAATCATGTATATTATCAAATTGTTTTGGATAATATATCCCGATATACCCCATCGTGATAAATCTTAAACTATTAATCACGAAAACAGATGGAAGGAAAATAGCAAGTGTAATCAATCGCTGACTCCATTTTATCGGTGAAAAGAGACTCAAGAAAACAACAAAGATGTAGAAATTATATGCTGTACATTCCATGATAACAACCATGGGATACCCACTAACAGTAATAAAGGGGATCTCTCGACTGTATATAGGAATAAAGGTCAGTTTCCCCAATAAAACTACACTTTCAATGGTAAACTTAACAAAGAAATCAATCATTTGCTCATGGAAAGCCGGCAGATGAATAACCAACATAACCCCCAGCCATGAAGCTACGGCATAAATTAGAGGTTTGAAGTGTCTTAGAAGCTCCTTTCGTGCTACCCTTTTATGCTGGAGGGTTCTCTGTGCTGCTCTATTGGCTTTTTTGTTTTTCTTTGATGACATCTTCAATGCACTTGGCTTTTAAAATTGGGTTGCTTACTATCCTATCACTTCACAAGTGTGCCTTGGAAAAGTTAAAGTTTGTGCAAATGTAAAAAAAAGTCGACTTTGGACTATTATGATTAGTCCCTGTAATTAATTTGTTCATAATATCAGGATGATTTTATAAATTTGCAACAACATCCCAACCAAATTATGCTTACACTCGAGAGTTTGTATGTATTTGCTTTTGCAATACCCATCTATCAGATCTTGTTTTATACCATCCAACTTATTAGTTTTAAAAGACATAATCCTGCACGGATTTATATTGGTCTGCTGTTGTTAACCCTATCATTGGTGTTGATTCTAAATGCCATTTACCACTTGGGTTATCTGGAATTATTTTCGAAAGTCTATTTCGTTTATGTGCCTCTTTTACTTTCGATATTTCCATTATTTTACCTCTATATTTCATCTTTAACCGAAACGATTGTCTATAAAACGCTAAGGGCTAAACTCCTGCTTTTTATTCCATTACTTCTGATACTAATACTTAATATTGCGATTGACAGCCGTTCATTCAGCACAAAACAACTGCATAGCTTTGATTTGACAACAGTTATTAATAGGCAAGAAACCTTAGCGTCAGCTTTTGTGTATCATCTGGTCGTACTTAAATTTGTTCTTCCACTTCTGCTTCTTTTACAATTGTTTCTTACCGTGCTAAAAATGACCAGGATATTCAAATATGAAAATGAAAAGGCGAAGGACAACGCCAGTCACCTTGCCTATTTCAAGCCGGGATATCAGCGTGTGAACCTAGTTAGTCTGGTGATCTTCATATTGGCACTAATCGTTCCGTTAGCATATTTGAAAATGCAAGGTTCACTACTCCCGATCACATTTAATCTAATCCTCCTGGTAACTGGTGGAACCATTGGATATTTCGCCCTTAAGCAGAACAGGCTATTTCTGGATGTAAACACTATGGATTTAAAACCCGATGCTACATTCCAAAAATCAATATCTGCCTCCCTGAAGTCAAATTTATCACAGGGTCATCCAAGTTTAGATCTAGCTGTAGAAAACCGCTTTTTGACTGACGTTGAGATCAAGCAAATCATGCAACAGCTTGAGATCATTATGAATGAGAACAAACCTTACCTGGATGCCGGATTTTCCTTATCGGACCTTTGCAGATTGACGAATACCGATCGACGGAAGATGACTTATTTTCTAAACAACGTGCTCAACAAAAATTTCTATGGCTTTATCAATGAGTATAGGATGAAAGAGGTTATTGACCATCTTGAAGGTGAAGAAAAAAGATACACAATCGAAGGAATTGCTGAAAAAGTAGGCTTCAGGTCTAAATCATCATTCTACGTTTGCTTTAAAAAGTACACAGGCTTAACCCCAAAAGAATACTTATCAAAAAACCAATCTCAATAAGAGGTGAATAATTAAAGTAAATGAAAGTTCATATCTATTAATTATGTTTAGTTTTGCTTTTTGAAACGGATCAATAGCGCAAACCATGGTGCAATATACAGCATTAAAAGTTAATCCGACAAACACAAGACCGGTCTATAATCCACCTATTCCATTCACAAACAGTCTGGTTCTGGTTATTGTTTTACTATTTATCTCTTTGAAAATGTTTGGTGGCAACAACATTATCAAACTGGATTCGGTTCAGGTGCCTCCGGGTCAGACTATTGAAATAAACATAATTATCAATAATGATGATCCTTTCATAAGCTTTCAGTTGGATATACCACTCCCCTCCGGCTTTATATATATCAACAATTCTGCACAATTGAATCCACAACGGGCCACCGACCACACCATCACAGCGAATGTTATTTCAGGAAATGTACTTCGAGTGGTTGGGTTTTCCTTCAACAACAGCCATTTTATTGGTAATAGCGGTCCTGTGGCATTATTTGGCCTCAACACGCCTACCAGTCCGGGAAGCCACGAATTGCCCATCCTAAATTATGTGATAGGAAATTCAACCGGACAAAATATTTGTAATGGGGTAGAATATGGTGCCGTGAATTTATTGGGACCGTTGAGCGTTACCGTAAGCGCCGATCCTGATCAGGTATGTGCCGGCGAGCCAGTCCAGTTAAGCAGTCAAATTTCCGGTGGCGCCTGGAATCCAACCCTACAATGGTCCTCCGTTCCTCCGGGATTCGCATCCAACGATCCCTCTCCTTTGGTATTTCCGTCAGAGGATATTCAATATATTTTAACTGTAAACGATGGCAATCAGGTTGTAAGTGATGATGTAAACGTTAGTGTGGGACAGCCGCCAACGGCAAATGCAGGGAGTGGTTTTCAGGTTTGTATCGGTGATCCGGTTCAGCTTTCTGGCTCAGCCACCAATTACAATTCCGTGCTTTGGGAAGGCGGAAGTGGCACTTTTACCTCCCCAAATAATCTTACTACATCCTATATCCCTCATCCTGATGATTATATCAACAGCCCGATACAGTTAACCCTCACAGCCTTTGGTTCACCTCTGTGCCCGGCAGCTATAAGCAGCCTTGCGCTATCCTTTGAAGAGCCAGCTGAAGCGACTGCAGGCAATGACAAATTCGTTCATGCAGGACAAGCCCATCAGGTCGAAGGTGCTACAGCAAATAATTTTGAAAGCTTATTGTGGACTACTACTGGCGATGGCACTTTTGATAACTCATCAATCTTAAACCCGGTCTATACTCACGGTGTGCAAGATGTCATAAACGGCTCAGCCCTATTGAGCCTGACTGCATTTCCGATAGGTGTTTGTGAGCCTGCCTCCGATAGCAAAATATTATATATACTTTCAGGGGATGATAATGTGATGCAATTGCATGGAGGAACGGCTGACATCAACGATACCATCGCCATTCGTATTTCCATTAGCAATAGATATGACTTTACCTCATTTAGTTGCCAGATTGAAATTCCGGATAACATGACCTATTTGAATGGAACTGCCGTGCTAACCGGACGGGAGGATGATCATCAACTTACAGTAATTCAGGAAGGCGATCTGCTTATGCTGGAGGTTGTGTCACCCACCAATGCAATATTTAACGGTAGCTATGGCAATGTTGTTCGGTTTGAACTGTCAACAGGTGAAGATGAAGGCGTATTTCCCATCATATTTAATGAAGCTTCCATATTGGAGCCCGAAGATCATTTTGACATTTTGACGGCAACCGAAAACGGCCAAATTACTGTTATTATCACCTCAACACCTGCAAGCAATGCTGAACATGACCCTATTATTCAGCTCATATACAACAGCAGCATAAATAGCAGCGCACTAAAAATCAATTTAAAACAACAATCCAGCCTATATGTGCAGTTGTATGACCTGACGGGTAGGCTCTTGAGTAGCTACACCACAAACTTCCATTCCGCAGGCACATACAAGCTTGAACTAAACCAAATTATTGAAGAAGGGATCAGAACCAAAAATGGTGTTTACTTGCTTAGAGTGCGGATTGATGACTCTGTTCACACCTCTGCTTCTTTTAAGCTTGTATTTTACTGAGAATAATTAATAGTTTCCCAGTCCATTTTTGTTTTTGTGAATTAACTTTGCATCAATAAGTTTCGATAT
>CALAZZ010000195.1 GCA_937926515.1 uncultured Bacteroidales bacterium
GGTTGAATGCCCCTTTGGCATTGGGGTCTGGAATGTTGGCCGGAGGTGGGCCATATATGAACACCTTGTCCACAAAAGCCACATCCCCTACCCTTTGGTGCCATAAAATGTCGTCCACCTGCTTTTGCAGCACATCCAGGCGGTGCCGCAGGGTGTTCTCAATGCGGCTGAGGGCCTGCTCGGTGTCGTCAGCCTGCGGGTAAGCAAGCAATGCAGAGAACAGCGCTGCCACTGTCACAGCAAAGGTTTTGTAGTAAAACTTCATTTGTTTCAGATTTTGAGACAAGTTTACGAAAAAATGGGGAAATGGGTGGGGGAAATATTACTTTAGGAAGGTTGATGGGGTTTTGTTGGTTGGTGGTAGAGGGAAGTGTGTTTGCAGCGTGACGTAGCTTTGGCCAGTAGCCGTTTAGTAGACCTCGTCACTAGCACCCACTACAAATATTATTCAGGGCACTACTGTTTCAATTTACTCTTTCATAGGCTATTGGTTATATGTTAGCACATATTACTTGAATATTTTATTTAAGGTTTTCGAGATTTTATAAAATTCTATAAAATTAGATAGATCATTTTGTGCTTCAATTTTGAATGATTCCAATATTTTAGACTTTAATTCTTTTCTAGCTAATTTCCCATCAGGCGAGTTTTCCATTGCTTTCTGGACAAGTTCAACATTCTCAGAGTATATCTTTGATAATAGATTGTATGGTATTAGACCTTCGATACACTTCTTTCCTGTCTCATTTTTCCCAATAACAACAAACTCCTGATTTTCTTTAAGTCCTAAAGACTTAAAAGCCGATTTAACTTCAAAGATTTTATCTAGGTCAACTGTGACGACAAATCGTTTGAATCTTTCTTTAATAAAACGAAATAAAATATTGTTTTTAATATTCCCTGTTCCTCCATAAGCAAAGATTTCTCCTGAAAATTTAAGTTGATTTGTTCCATGCTTTTTGTCCTTGAGTAATTCAAAATATTCTTTATCAGATTCACCTTCTACAAGAATAATGTCATTTGAGCCACTAAAAATAGTAGATCTAAATGGGCCGAAATCTGCACCACTGATTCCAAGGGACAAAGCGAAGGGCTCAAACCATTTTTCCCCGTACGTATTCACAATCTCAGAACCTTTTTTTAAAGAATTCAAATTTCTTTCCAGCAAAATATTAGCGGAAGGAGTCTTATGGCTTAGAAGATATTGACTATGAGTTGCCACAATAATCTGTATTTTAAACTCAATCGCAATATCTTGTAAAATCCTACCAAATTCAGCCTGAGCAGATGGATGAAGAAAGCTTTCTGGTTCTTCAATAATAACTACTGGGGTCAAACGTTCATTTACTGAGATAGATTCTTGAACACGTTTTGCGTTCATTAAATTCAATAGGATTAAAGTTCGATTTTTTGTTCCACTGCCCCAATCTTCAAGTGAAACCTCAATGCCTTTTTCCTTTAGGGAAATTTCTACATTTTCTCTTTCTAAGTCCAGACTTGAAATCCCCAAGGACACATCATATTTGTCTGACAATCGACCTAAAAGGGTCCCAAATTCCGTTTGGTGCCTCTTTAGCGATTTTTTAACAGCAACTTCAAGATTTTCTTTTTTCTTAGTAATTTCTGTTTGGTCATCCTTTCCCAAATATGAGATTAAAGTGTCTCTTCTACCGCTTCTAAAATAAAATGGTTCGTTTTCTGTAGAGTTATGAAAAAGAACACTCCTTGAACTTCTCAACCTGTTCAATAATTCATCTCTCTTATATTCATCAGTTATTTCATTTTGGCCAAATATTATTGATATTTTTGTTTCTTTTTGTTCAGGCTCATGTATTGCTTTTATTTTTAAAATTTCTATTGACCTATTAAACTCGTCTTCGTTTTTAAAAATAAGCTCTTTAATAAATTTAAATAAGCCCGCATCATATTGTTCATCAAGTTCAATATCAATTTCAATTTCTATATTTTCCTTTCCCTTATCTTTTTTCTTCCAGTACGGATAATCACCTGCATAATGAATAGCACTTTCATAATAAGTCCGATAAAATCGAAAATCGTAAGTTAAAAATGTTAGCAATGCTCTTATAACATTTGATTTTCCGGAATTATTCTTACCAGATAAAGCATTGTAATAGGGATTAAATTCAACATTTAAGTTTTCTAAACTTCAATAATTAGTTGTTTTGAGCCTTTTAATTCTCATAAGTATTTATTTTATAATATGTGCTATCTAGTAGATATCCACACCATAGTCCATATCACATCAAACACTATCAGATATAATTAAAGGTAAACCAATACATTATCCAGTGCAAACCACACAAACGGCCCTAAAGTGTCTCCTACCCCAAAAATAAAGAACGGATCTCACCTACAAGTTTACGAAAAAAGGTTCAATCCGTTGTAAAATAATGTGGTCATGCTTTTTATCTGAGCTGTTTTACAGCCACCGAGTGCTATCTCAGGCGTGCGTATTTGATGGTTTGTGTGCTGTTTGGCCGTCCGGGGTGGTGGCAAATGCCAGTATTGTTGGAAGTGGATACGCTGAGGTGCTTTTATGGAGCTTACAACACTTTTATTGCCAGTTAATTCGTAGTCAATATTACGAAATTAAAAAGTTTCTTTTTGTGTGATACATCAACAAATATCCTCTCTTGTTTGCTTCACTTAAAAAAGAATGACTGATTAATTTTTCAACAAATGGTTGCTTTTCTATAAACGGACTTATTAGCTTTTCAAATCTGCTTTCAATAACTCCTATTCGTTTTGCAAATTCTGAAAAATCGCTTTTTGAAGGATGTCCACTTTTTTTGTATTGCTCACTTTTAAAATCGTCTGCAAATAGTCCTTTAGCTAATGCAAAATCGGTATCGTCCACATGCAGTCGTGTATTTACTAAATCATAGGCTGGGCTAAACAAGTAGTCGCCCTTTGATGATTCCAACAATGAAAAGTTTTTCAAGTGAGCGTCACCATTTGAGAACAAATAATTGAATACTACCAACGAGAAATATTTTTCTATCTCAACCCGCCATGCAGAAACATATTTTTGTATTAAAAGTCCTGCCTCTTCATAGCTATATTCATATTTGAAATTTGGCCCAGCATTGTCTTTTGTTTTCCCTGCCAGTGTTGCAAAATCTTCCTTTCCCCATCTGCTTTCATCTTGTTTTACGTCAAATCGTTTTGTGATGTAGGCGGGGGAACCATTTTTAAAGAAAATCATGGCGTTTTCAGCCGTATTTAGTCCATATACTTGTTTGGCTATTTGCATGGTCAAATGTTCGTTAGCAGGAACTTGGTCAACCTTTTTCAAATCCCGTGGTATCGGTTTGAGTATATACGTTCCCCGCTCTCCTTCTTTAGTCAATCGCAATACATTTTTCTCTAAAAGAAAACTCAATTTTTCCTGCACTCCTGATATGGAGATGCGTTTACGATTTTCCATGAACTGCTCCGCCACCTGTTCACTTTGCTGTGGCTGATCATAAGACAAAACATGATTTACTTTTTTGCCACCAAACAAATTCCGTAAGCAACTTGGGCTGTATGTAGAAAAACCTTCTGCCAACGTTCCCGGACAAACATCAATTGACAATGTAAAATCGGCAATTGATAATTTATCAATAGTGCGTTTTGACCCCTTCATATTATTTTGCTTTTGAAGACCTTATGATTGAGATAAGCAATCGGAGAATTTCAGATATGTCATTTGATAATGAGTTAAATTTATCTTCACCAATATAATCTGATTTATATAGTAGTTCTAACCAATATTCCGTCTCATTAGCTTCCTTAAGCGCTATAGACAATTTATTAATGAAATCTGCCTTACTTTCAGCGTGCTCTGATTCTCTAACCATTGCACCAATTGCTGTACCCGAACGCAATATTTGCTTGGACAAAACATATTCCTTCTTTTCATTCACTAATAACTTATTGAGCTTCACTACTTTCAGAGCAAACTCAAAACTCTTGTCTTTAATAATATTCTTTTTCATACTTAAATATCCAATATCAAATGCCCATTATCAATTATCCATTATCAATTGTCAATTATCAATTGTCCATTATCAATTGTCCATTATCAATTATCCATTATCAATTACCCACTGGCTTTACAGTTATTGCCCCTATCGTATCATATTGTGCTGTTGCTGCAAGCAAGCCAAAATTATCTTCTTCGTCTATTCTCAATTGTGTGCTTTGCAATTTTCGATTTACCCCTTCACTCAACATATTGAAAAAGAACGGAAACAAAAATTTGCTACTGTACTCTTTTTGTGACTTTGGCATTGTTACACTGATTCCTGGTTTACTTGCATCGTTAAAATAGTTATCGTCATACCTGAAAACATAATGCTGACGATTTTCTTCTGTCAATATTCCTGCTAAAATCCCATTGCGATATATTTCTAATGCTCTCATTTACTTAATGTTTCTTCTTCACTTCAAGTTTTAATTCTAAGCCTAGCACTTCTGCTAATTTATATAATACATCTAATGAAGGATTGCCCTGTCCCCGTTCAAGTTTATATAAAGTATTAGTGCTCACTTTTGCCAGTTCGGCTAAGTGGGGTTGAGTTATGTTTAACTCCTTTCTTCTGTTTTTTATGGTTTCCCCTAGTATCGCGACTAACATTATATTGTGATTTTTGCGTCAAAGGTATGTTTATTTTTTAAATTAAGCAAACAAAATCACATTATAGTGTGATTTTCATCATGGATGGCTCTATAAGGATAAGGGAAATTGTCTGAATCACATTAAAGTGTGGTTTTCGTTTTACTTTCTTGTGGAATGGTCGTTTGTAGCATTACCGCCAACAGTTAAAAGTATATCAATACATTATTAAGTAAAAACCATGCAAATGGCCATTAGGTGTCTCCTACCCTAAAAATAACGAACGGATCTCACCCACAATTTAACCTAAAAAGGTTCAATCCGTTCTAAAATAATGTGGTCAATTTTGTTTCTGACCTGTTCTATATCCACCGGGCACTACCTCAGACGTGCGTATTTGATGGTTTGTGCGCTGTTTGGCCTTTCGAGGCGGAAGAAGTAAACCCCCGGTGACAGCCCGGGCAGTTGATAGTGAATGCTGTTCAGCCCTGGCTCTGCCATGCCCTCGTACACCACTGCCAGGTTTTGCCCGGCGGTGTTATAAAGGTGGATGGTTACTATTTCGCACTGTGGTGCCTTAAACAGGAGCTCCAGGCCATTGGCCGAGGTGTTGCGGATGCTGAACCCAGCTGCTATGTTTTCAGGCTCGTCCAGCCCTTCGGGCGACTTGGCAGGCCCTCCCAGGGTGGTGATGATGCCATTCACGATGCGGTCGTGGTCGCCGCGCTGCCCGTCAATGAAGTTGAGGGTTGCCACATTCAGGCCCAGGGTGGCGCCTGTGCCATCCTCCAGGGCGAAGTTGTACCATTCGGGTATGGCGGTGTTCAACGGGCCATAATTAAAATAGCGGTCGAAGGGTTGGCTACCGTGTGCAAAAAACTGCAGCTCAGTATTGCTGACGCCTGCGGGCAGATCCACATCATAGTTAAACACCCCATAAGGGAATGCGAAACCTTGGGGCGCCCCTTCCGGAGGGGCCATGGCCTGCACATTCACCATTGGCACCACCACCTTGAGTGGATTGGATGCGCTGAGAGTAACATAGGCATTCAGGTCCCATGTTTTGAGTGATGCGGCGTCGGACTGCTTCCAGTCGGGGATGCCATCGCCATTGCCATCAAAACAGATGGCTGTGCCATCAAAGCCGCGTTCTTCCAGGTCCGAAATGCCGTCGCTATCCGTATCAGGCACTTCAATGGCTTCGGCCACGAACTCTTCCCTGTACATCAGGTAGCCATCGTTGCCATTAGCTGTGAGATCTTTGGTGCTGTTGTTAAAGTTGTAGTAGGCAGCCAGACCCGGCTCGTTGCCTTGTAAAGGAAAATACATATGCTGCTGCAGCTCGGCCTCGCTGCGGGCATGGTTCCAGATGCGCACTTCATCAACCAGGCCATTGAAACCATAGGTGTCCTTGTTGGATGTACCTATAAAAAGCACACCATCGCCATGTTCGAGCGCTCCGGAGGCGGTGGCCGTTTTTTCGAGCAGTCCGTTCACATACACCTTGAAGTTGTTTTCGGCTTCGTCCTTGTTGTAGGTGATGGTGATATGCGACCAGGCATCTTCGGGCAAGCCGTTGTCAGTGTACACATTCAGCGGCCCTGCAGTGGTTCTTATACCTGCTGAAACCTGCCTGAAACCGTGGGTGGCCAACTGGTAGGTGCCGGGGTTCCACACGGTGGAGGTTATGTCCTGTTTGGAGAGGATATGCGCCGAAGCAAACGACCCTGCCTGAGGCTTTACCCAGGCTTCTACTGTGATTGCATCGGTAATCTGAAGGCTGGCTGCGGATGGCACGGCCATGCAATCGTAGCGGTTTCCGCCATATTCATATCCCAATTTAAGCGATGCATTGGCTCCGGGTTGGGCAATGGGATCTATGCGGTGATAGAAAATATCCTCATAGTTGTACACATACCTGCCTTCGAGCGCAAGGTGAAAACTACCATTGGTACCAGGTAGAAACCGTGGACGTGAAGGGTAGAGTCCCCATGAAAAATGGGTACCTATGGTTACCAGCTTTTTGTAATTACCGCCTCCGTTGGTGGTTTTGGTGTAAGCCGGTGTGTTCACGATCACATGAAATGTTTTGCCTGTTGGATCGGCCGGGTCGATCACTCCCCTGGGATATCCACCTATGTCAAGGTAAGGTATATTCGGTGAGGTGAGTTCCATCACAGTGTTGAAACTGCTGCCATAATCGGATGAGGAGATAGTGTACACCCTGTTACTGTGTGTGGCAAACAACACATACACATAGTTTTCGGCGGCATATACTGTTTGCAATCCATTGAACAACTGCAGCGGGCCTTCGGCATAGTCTTTTGTGATGTTGACCACCTCATCCCAGTTTGCCCCATGATCGGGTGAGTGCCTGAGCATGAGGCTGAATTCAAGGTCGGAATCGGTGGCATTCCAAACCACATACACATGGCTGCCGGCCACGGCTATCTTGGGCCCCACATCAGAAGTGTATTGCAATGGGTAGGTCAGGTGAGCATCTGTTGCCGGCACGGATATGCGGGTGCTTTGGAAGGTTTCGCCCCCATCGTGCGAGGTAAGGAAATGAAGATTTCCAAACACCAGGCCATTGTACCAGTCGGACTGGTAGATCAGGCTGTAGATATGATTACCCACCCGCAGCATGTCCTCCATACTCCAGCCCGCCACTTTTCCATACATGTATTCCCTGAGGGTGAAACTGGCCCCTGCATCCGTGGAATTCAGGAAATAATAAACCATTTGCTCTGTGGCTTCATGTTGCACGCTTATGGTGAGGTTGTTGCCTGAGCACGACATAAAAAGTCTGTCGAACACCGAGGTCATATCAAATATCGCCTGGGGATCGCTGAAGCTCACGCCACTGTTTGACGACCGGATGTACCATACCTTTGACACAGGGCCTGAGTGATCCACATAGGCGATATGTACATGGTTTCCATCGGCAGCCAGGCGCCGTGAGGTGAAGGGTGTGGCGAATGTGGGATATACACCTTCGGCCAGCAGCTGGCGCTCGCCCCAGGTGTTGCCATTATCCAGCGAGTGGCGGTAAAACAGTTTGTAGTGGTAGGCGCTGTCGGCAAGCCAGATCATATGCACAGTGTTGCCGGAAATCACCATTTCGTGGGCGAAATCATAGAAACCCAGCACGCTGGCCCCCTCCCCTTCGGAGATGTTTTTGGTCCAGTTTGATATTTCAGGTTGTTGTGCGTAAAGTGTTGGCTGCAATAGCATGAGTGTGCCCAAAGCCAACAGCATGCAGGGTTTTGTTTTCATTTGGTTTTATGTATTGATTCTGTCAAATGTAGCGCCAAAAAGCACTGAATGTCAATAGGTTCTATATATTTAAAAACGATCTAAATTGCGACAGTAAACAGTTGAATATCTGTAAATAGCAGATGACGTTTTTGAGGTTCAAAAGCATTTCTTGGTAATTTCTTCCACAGAAGCCTGTCCATATTTCTTAATATTACCTCATAGCTGCAAAATTCTTGAACCTGGAGTTGTGTAAAAGGAATTGAATTAACGATTTATGCGCTTTGATCTGGATTTTAATGACCGAAGTCCTTAAATGCTTAAACAGATGTCAATCAACTGGTTTAGTGTACATGGCTTTTATAATGGTTAGGTTGGTACACAGATAGTAACTGCGGATGCAAAGAGTACCACAGAAGATGTTGTGTGTTAAAAACCAGAGGTTCTAAATTCAGATTTCTAACTTCTAAATTCTAAATTCAGCATTTCCTCAACAGCTTCGAACAAGAAATGCAGGGTATACTAATGCAGTACGATCAATTTGCAAACTTCGGTTTGTTCAGGCATTTCGAGATTGCAAATATAGGCTCCTGCAGGCAGGCTGCTCACATCCCAACTATGCAGATTATCCCCTTTATTAACCAAGCCATTAAAAATTACAGCTATCTTTTTGCCCTCTAAGGAGTATAGGCTTAGTTCGGCCATTCCATGCCTGTGGGCGTCAAATTCAATGACTATTAAATCATTTGCAGGATTGGCTTTGATGTATAGATTGGGAGTTTTTGATGAGATCTCATCAAGCTCTTCTGGCGACTTGGCCGGACCACCCAGAGTAGTAATGGTGTTATTCACACTCAAATCGTGGTCGCCACGCGCTCCGTCAACAAACCTTAGGTTGACCATATTATTGGCGAGTGTAGCGCCGGTATTGCCTTCATACTGAAAATTATACCACTCAGGGTTGATGATGGAGGTTAATGGACCATAATTCATAAAATTGTCATAGACATCAGAACCATGTGGATAAAAATTTACTTCAGCACCCGATATTCCTGGGGGTAATTCCAATGAAAACTCAACCAGGTCATAAGGAAAATTAAATCCATTTGGCAGGCCTGAAGGAGCCTCTATTGGTGTAACATTAAGCAATGGCATATCATCTTTGCCACTGGCAGACGATGCCAAAGTTATATATCTGTTCTTTCTAAAGCTTTTAAACGAAGCTGCTTTTGATTGTTTCCAGTCAGGTATGCCGTCATTGTTCCCGTCAAAATATGGGTCCATGCCATCAAATCCACGCTCTTCAAGGTCGGAAACGCCATCGCTATCTGTATCAGGTGCAATAATATGATCCTCAACAAACTCTTCCATATACATCAGGTAGCCATCATTTCCATGTCCACTAATGTCCTTTGTAGTGTTGTTGAAATTATAATAGGCCACAAGTCCGGGTTCATTCCCGGTGAGTTCGAAATACATGGACTGCTGGATCTGTTGTTCGCTGCGGGCATAGTTCCAGATGCGAATCTCGTCAATAAGTCCATTAAACCCTTCAAATTCGCGTGTAGACCCAATTATCAAAATCCCCTCACCGTACACCAGCTCACCTGCTGCAGTGATTGCATTAGCCATCTGGCCATTGATGTAGAGTTTGAAATTATTTTCTGAGCCATTGTTGTGATAAGACATGGCAAGATGGGCCCATTGTCCATCCACTATGGAAGGGCCCCAGTTTACCGTTTCAGCTTCTGTGGTTCTGATACCAGCATTTACGCAGCGCTGTCCTCCATAGTCATGTGTGCCGATCTGGTAACCTTTGGGCGAATAATTGTATGAACCCTGATTTTCTTTGGTAACTATCCTTGAATTACGCTCCGATCCGGGTACAGCTTTAACCCATACCTCCACTGTTACCTGGTCATGAAGTTGAAGCGATGCTGATGACGGAACGGTCATATTATCATACCGATCAGTTCCATAAGCGTGGGCAAGGCTCAAAGCTGCTGTTTCTGAAGGATCAGGTGCAGGGAGAAGCCTGCGGTAGAAAATATCTTTATCCGTATATACTCCATTCCAATAGTAAACGCCTTCGGTGATGGTATGTATTATACCATCTTCACCGACACAAATCCTTGGTCTTTCAGTACCGCCTTTCCAGGAATAATGCGTGCCTATGGTAATCGGTTTGGTAAAGCTGGCACCTCCATCCCGTGTTGTCACATACTGTGGAGTTCCCCAAATAAAATGGGCTGTTTCTCCCGAAGGATCGTTTGGGTCAATCACCGCCTGCGGCCACCAGCCCGAATCGATGAGGGAGGTTCCTGCCGGAGCAGTTATTGGAATGAGCTGATTGAATGTAAGCCCTCCATCCAGTGATGACCTCACGTATATATGGGCATTGGTGGTTAAAACTGTGGCATACACGCAGCTTCCATGAACTATAACCGACTCCTGCCCAGACTGCGGCACTTCGTTTTGGGGCAACAGGCCTTTGGTGATGTGTACGACATCACCCCATGTGTTACCATGGTCAGGCGAATGCCTCAGGAAAACATTGTGCTGGTCGTCCTCATCAAGCCCTGACCAGATCACGTACACATGGCTTCCAGACACGGCTATTTTTGGATTGTAATTGAAATCATGCAATCCGTAAACTTTGTCGTTTCCATTTGCACTGGGGAATGACAGTTTTGCTAAGTTGAAAGTGATACCGTTATCAGAAACATAAAAATACAACTCACCACGCACAAGCCCATTGTAATATTCTGATTTTCGTGCCAAAGCATAAATATAGTTTCCACTTCTAAGCACGTCGCAACTCTCCCATTGGTTGGCAATAGGTGCATATCCGATCTCTCCCATCATAAAGGTGTCCCCATTATTCTCTGAGTTTAGAGTAATAAAAGTGCCCTCAATCCAGTGTGCGAAAATTAAAATGGACAGTTTCTCCTGGTCGTTCGATATATATAGATTAGAGACATAATTCGCCGGTGCAATGATCCGTGCATCCTCGAATGATGCGCCACCATTGGTGGATCGCACATACATCACCTGGTGAGGGTAATACTCAGCGTAAACAATATGCACATAATCGTTATGCACCACCATACGCTTGGATATTAAATCCCTTCCCAGTTCGTTCCAGGGCGCCCTGGCCAGTTGCCTGATTGGTTCCCAGGTTATGCCATTATCGATTGATCGCCTGTAATTGATAAAGTGGTACATATAGGCGCTGTCGCTAATCCAAAGCACATGAATGGTGTTGCCTTCCACGATCAGTTCGCTGGCATTATCGGTTAAGCCGGTGGCAACCGCACCGTTACCCTCTGAAATGTTTTTGGTCCAAAATGACAATTCCGGGTTGTCAGGCAATACAGCCGTATTCAGCATCATTGCAATAGCAACACCTGCTGAAAAAATTAAATATTTTTTCATTGGAAAAGGTTGTTATGTAGTTATCAAAATTAAACCTAAAGAATCTGAATGTCAATAGGTTTAATGTATTTAGAATAAGTCTAAATAGTTGAACTATCTTATTGATTTATTGGAGTATTCAAATAATTCAAATTATTTATGTGGAAATAAAATATTTTAAACATATCAAACAAAACCTAAATATTGATCAGAAATTCTACTTCCAAATCATCAGATGAAAGAAAAGCCGGAACGATCAGTCCCGGCTTCCTTATAAACCATTTCATTAAAAAAAACTCTACTATTCCATAATGATGATCCTCTCGGAATGCATGTGGATAGATGGGGTTTCTGTGCTGGTTTCAACTACCATGCGTAAGAAATATAGTCCAGGTTTTAGTGCATGATTGTTTTGCAGGATGTGATTTCCCGTATCCATTTTACCATGATAGACAACACCATGACTTCTTCCCAACATATCCCAAAGTTCAATATGGATTGAAACTTCATTTGCGATAAACACTTCAACTGCAAAGTTACCTTGACTAGGATTAGGATATATCTCTATCTTATCATCCTGATTGAGATAATGTTTCCTGACTTCAACCGGATCGCCATTGGTATTGCCAGCTTTCACATTGCCCCATGTTGGACATCTTGATGAAATAAATTTCAACAATTCTATATAACCTTTTGGAATTGATTCATTTTCAAAATTAATAAAAAGGCCCAGTAATTTATTCTGATCCTGCTTGATTAATAATTGATATTTTTCGGGTAACAAAGATTTTACAATTTTACCTTCATCCAACCCAAATATTTCAAACTGAAGCCCTGCTAAAGTTCCGTCGCTTTTAAGATAGACTGCTTCATGTGAAAGGTATAAATAAGCTGGTTGTGAGTTAATGAAGGATTTGCTTCCGGTTTGCAAAATAATATTGATTGTTAAAACTACATCCAGAACATCTATTACACCATCATTATTTACATCTGCATTATCAATACAGAATGGATCCGGATAAATTTGAAGGATGTAATTAATAATGGTTACAACATCTAATACATTAACGGTACCATCGCAATTCGCATCCCCTGGTAAACTAATTTCTTCGATCTCAACCATATAGTCTTCCACCTCCCCTTCGAAGCCATAACCCATATAGCCGATGCCCCCGTTCTGGTTCACCCTGAAGCGGGCGTAGGTGGGCCCCGGTATGGCTGTGGCAGGCACATTGAAGTTAAGCACATTGAGTCCCGGGATAAGCGGCTGGTTCACGAAGATATGCTCTGCGGGGCCTGTCCAGGCATTCACCTGGTCGAAATCGATCCAGGCATTGAGCAGGCAGGTGCTGTTGGCCGTCACATGTACGGTGGCCACCTGTCCCTGTAGCATGGGTGTGGCAAAGACGACACCATCTTCATCAGCCAGGTTGTTCAAATCGTCCCCATCGGCCATGGGTGAGGGCTGTCCGTCAGGCTCCCCGTCAATGAGCAATCCCATAAAGGTGATGCCATCGATCAGGTGGTGGGCGCCGTTATTTACCAAAAGTGTTGGATAGGGCCCATCGGGTGCGTCACCGAAGTCATATTCATCAGGTGGGATGTACTCTTCGATCTCAACCATATAGTCTTCCACCTCCCCTTCGAAGCCATAACCCATAT
>CALAZZ010000196.1 GCA_937926515.1 uncultured Bacteroidales bacterium
TGTAGTCAAAAATGTAGTGTGTGTTTTGAAGCCTGATCATACCACTTATCATATTTTGACCTATTGGTGAGCCTGCATGAGCCATCCCCTTTGGTATTTCGCCGGTGATGTAATCACGCAGGTATCCACTCCGGGCTTGCCAAAGAAATAAACCGTTGAACGATCCAATCAGATAAGAATCATCTCCGAGGTGCTCCAGCACATTTATACCCATTACAGATAGTGGCGGTTGGGTTTTGAAAGGCATCAGCAGCCCGCTGAAATCGGGCTTGGCCTGATAAAGTCGGTCGGCAGTTCCCACAAGCCAGTATTGACCATCCTCATTCCAATGAATTGCCCTTAGGCGATCGTGCCAGGGGTTGGGGTGATTTAGGCTTGTAAATGGAATTTTAGCTACCCGTTTTTTGGCAATTGCTATCAATAAGGGCGGTCGGAGAAACATCCCTGTAACTGTTGTGACGATTAAAAAACCTCCTATCCAGATGCCGATTTTGTTGTGCCACTTCACTGAGAAGCGAATGGTTTTGATCATGCTACTAACAGCCAACTTTTTCTTCTTGCGATTTCTAAGCCATCGTGGGAAGAAAAAATAGATATAACCCGTCACAACAAGAAAAATAAGGACCAGAGCAAGTAAATCAACCAGTAAAATACCGGGTAAACCCAGCAACTCACCACTATGAATCACCCACAATGTTTTGAAAAGGCTGGTTCTCCCATCATCATCCAGGGAGCGCGGGAGCTCAAAATGACTGAACTCCCAGGCACCCGGCTTGTCATCAGCTATCCACAATTCAGAACGACTCAGTACAACCAGTTTATCGCCACGGCAGGTGATATCGGGTATCCTTTTGTCATGCGATGGCAAGCTAATATAATGCCATTTACCTGTCTCATTATGAAAATAATAAAGTCCTGATTGAGTTCCGGCATAAAGATTACCGGAAGGTGTGATGAAAAGTTTGAAAATTCGTCGGTTATCAGTTCCTTTCTTCAAGCCTTCCATAAAAGGCTCGTAATCAGCAAAATTAGTATCAGTTAAATAAATTCCGATATTCCCATAGATCAACAGACTATCTCCACCTAGTTGCAAACCTGACCGTACAGCGGCATTGTTCCAATTTTTGTAGTGATAGTTCTCTGCCAATATGGTACGATTGATGTCAATCCTTGAAAACAATGTACGGTGATTCAGCACTACCCCTGATGCCGCCCACAGGATTAAAAAAAGCCCAAGCACCAGTGAAAACCAACGATGTATCCATTTTAACTTCTTCATAAATCTCCTGGGAATGCTTGGTCAAGTGTTAATTCACATACATTTAACTGATCGCCATAACTGAACATCACTAATTTCTAATACCCTATCCCGGCTGCCATAATATTTGCCGAATCGAAGGCGTGACAGGGTGTAACAGCATAAACCATATCACATTTAGGACAGTGTGTTTCAAACCGGTCCATGTTGAAATCTGTTCCGCAATTGCTGCATTTGATATCAATCGGCATGGGCATAAGCTGTTGATCAAACCCCATCTGCCTTACCTTGTCGGCGATTTGTTTTCCATTGGCAAAACTGCCGGTACATCCGTCGTGCATATTCTTATTTATTTAAGTTTAGTTACTGATCTTTGTAATTAAGTACCTCGCCTGATCGAAGTTTAGTACGCAATTGCTGAAGCTTCTTATCTGCTTCTTCTAGCCTTGTCAGTAGTTTTTTCTCTTGGGGCGTAGTTTGAATAACAGCTTGAATGCCGCCATTTTTTATGACAATACGTTGATCGGCCATAAGTGCCAGTATGGGATCATGTGTAGCCATAAGGACAATCTTCTCCTCACCTACCAATATTTGCAGTGCCTTTTTGCGGTCGATACCGGCATTTTCAATTTCATCAATGAGCACCACCGGGCTCTGACTAAGCATGGCAGTATCAGCAATCATCAATGCCCTCGACTGCCCGCCACTAAGTGAAGTTATGGGAGCCTGGGGTGAAAATTTTTCGCCGGCCAATTCGTTGGCTGCCTCAATAATTTTAGAGATTACCTGATTCTCATTTGCGATCATTCGGCTACGCGCGTGCATTTCAAGAAATTCTGTAACTGATAGATCCATCACAAAATTCATATTTTGCGACAATTGTGCAACTAGTTTTTTTCCTGATGCAAAACGCCAGTCGTTAGTAGGTCTTTCATCATTCACCAAAATAGAACGACCGGTGGGGGTGTCTCCCTGGGCCACCCATTCAATATCGGCCAATAGCCTGCTTTTTCCGGAACCGGTAGGGCCAACAATGCTCGTGATCTTGCTCTTTTCGAAAACCAATGCATCAAATTGTTCAGGCATGCCCGACTTATCAGTTCCGGGTAAGATGGTGAGTTTGTCTACCTGCTCATTGTCCTGGCCAAGAAAAGACTGCATCTGCAAAATATAATCTTGAAGCTGAGCAATAAAGCTTTCAGCATCAAAGGCACCGTCTTCGGCCTCCTGCTCTTCGATGTCCTTCAATATGCTGTTTAGGGGCCGGTTGTCATTACCCTCCATTTTCACCATTACGGTTGAAAAAAAGGATTCCAGATATGGAAAACGTTCAAGCAGCGCAACCGGTGATAGTTGCAACAATAATTCTTTACTTGCCATTGTGGTTCTCCTCGAGTTTAATTTTACGCACATTTCCCATTTGATACGACTCCCCTATCCGTGTTTCACCCAGGCAATAAGAGCATAGCGCTGCAGGTAAAGAGAAACGAAGTTTCCTTCCTTTAAGTGAATCAATATGTTTATCCTGATCAAAAAGCAGGGTGCTCAATTCATATGCTCCCTGTCCTGTCAAGCCATTAATATTCATAATGATTGCCGTAGGGTTGACAGAATGTACACGAGCCGCAAACACCTCCCGCTCAGCTTGTGAAACAATGTCGCCTTTGGTAATCACAACAATGTCGGCCATGCGCAACATCGGACCTATTTTTTTAGGTGTATTAATACCACTCAGGTTGTCAATGACGCATATTGCCTTGATCTCTTTAACGTAAGGTGAGCAGCGATTGCATAAACCAGCACTTTCAGAGATAAGAAGGTCGAAGCCTTCATTAAGACCCCATTCAAGCACAGCCTCAATATTACTGACAAAATAATGATCAGGACAAAGGGATCCTGAGAGTCCTTTTTTTACCGGAATACCGGCTTTTTGATAAGCCTGGTCATCATCGGTATGCAAGCAGTCAAATTTTACTGCACCGACCTTAACACCACGCTGCATGAGGGATTCCGCAGCCTTTAAGATAACAGAAGTTTTACCCGATGAGGGTGGACCGGATATTGTTATTAGGTTCATGGGTTGAAGGGGTTAATGAGACCGGTGTAGGAAGACCGGAAATCGATGATTGATGCCAGATTGAGGGTCATTTCTGAATAGTTATAAATTCCTGGTTAAAAATTGCATTGCATTCGTTGAAGCGCTGATTAAGATTATGCGTGTTAATATAATCCCATCCAAGCCACATATATCTGTTGCGTTCAGGGATGTGGTTATTAAGATTTGGATGCAGGCTGGGAAACAGGCCCTGGTGCGATAAAATGGTGGCAACCTCTTCGCTAGCAAGAAAATCAGCCATTGTTCTCAAATGCGGGTTCTGGTTTCGACGGCCTATCATAAACACAGGACTTATGATGGCTCCATCCTCAGGCCACACCGCTTTCATCACGCCACCTTCCCTAGCCATTTTAGTGAAAAAATTAGGCATGATGGTAATGGCAGGTTTATGGGTCTTATGCCTTTCTGATTTTACCATTTGTGCCGGATGCATGCTTTGCTGCATATTCCTGCCCAAGGCGGCAACCGATTCAAGGCCATAAACTTCGTCCATTGTCAGTAAAATAGCATTGAACAAGTCGAAATCTGAAACAGGAAGGCTGATGCTCCGTTCGTACATGGGGTCAGTGAGATCCTTCCATGTTAAGGGAACCGGGCGGTTGCCAAGCTCAACTGTATTCACAAGAAATATAGCAGGCACGACCGCAATGATACCATACCGTCCCTGGGGGTCCTTAAGCTTAATATAGTCGTTATCGAAATCGTGATTGATCTCTGTCCAGCTTATTGGGTCTGTAAAATCACGGTTCTTGATAAAGCGGCCAAAATATTTGTCCTCAAAAAACATATCAAACCCTGCTGATAGATAGATATCATCAAGGTCATTGGCATCTCTGGCTGATTCCACTTCATCTTTGATCCAGTCGAGACCCATAGAGGCTGCCTTAAGCGAAGCTTCAACAGTTACTCCGCTTGCCTCGAATTCCGAGATCAATTCATCGAGTTTTTCTTGCAGAGGCAAACGCACCGGACAAGGCAAAAGCCCTTTGATCCGAATGTCTTTCACGGACTTAATAGTTGGTTCCTGTGATCCCTGAATGGCAGCAGCTAACAGACTGCTAAATGCATCATAATCCAGCTGACGCATACTCAATGCAATGCCAAGCTGGAGTGCCTTCCCAAAGGTTTGTCGCTTATGATCATCTGCCAGTTGTGAAAATCCGTTTGATGTGAAAACCTTCAGGGTTTCAGGATATTTTTCTGTGATATCATACAAGCTGTCAGTAGGTTCAAAGTATGGCATGAATCGTGATTTGTTCGTGCAAATATACAAGGTATTTTGGTATTTATTTACTTGTTTTATTATATCCTTTTGCTTTCTAAATAATAGCCATTGGAAATCAATAATCAGAGCCAATAATTTAGAAGAATCAACCTCATGATGATCCGCATTGAAGTGGAACTTTCGCATCATCTTCAAGGCCAATTCAGCAACCTTATCTGCAATTCTAAATACTGAATTCTCATGGTGCATTTTGTTTCATACTTTTGCATATTGCCTAACGTTATCATAACAATATGACAAAACACGGGTTTTCACATATTGACTCTCAGGGAAAGGCCAGTATGGTTGACATTAGCGGTAAGCCTGACCAATTGCGAATAGCCAGAGCCGAAGGATTTATCAGGTTGATGCCGGACACAGTTCACCTAATCAAAGAAAATCAAATAAAAAAAGGTGATGTGCTTACTGTTGCTGAGATAGCTGGAATCCAGGCTGCCAAGCAAACGGCCAGGCTGATCCCATTGTGTCATCAGCTTCAATTGAACAAAGTGAAAGTCGATTCTATACTGAAACATGATGGCATTGTCGTTAATTCAGAAGTGAAATGCAAAGGGAATACCGGAGTTGAAATGGAAGCACTTACAGCTGTAAGTGTAGCACTTTTAACGATCTACGATATGTGTAAGGCTGTTGATAAACAAATGATGATCACGGAAATCCGATTGATTGAAAAAACCAAAACTTCTCTTTGAACAAGTCAATGCGCATCTTATTTCAGATCTTGCTAGTGATTCTGATGGTTCTTGGAAGCTCTCATTCAGCGGAAAGCCAGATCAATCATCGTCATTTTTTGCATGCAGGACGTATAGATCTTTCGGAAGACCGATTTCTGGAAGCAATAAACAACCTCAATACCGCGATCAGGGTCAAACCTGACCACTTTGAATCCTATTTGCTACGTGGAATAGCTAAATTTTATCTTAATGACTACCTTGGTGCTGTAGATGATTTTACCACAACGCTTAAGCTTCACCCGCTTTATGCCCGGGCATATCATTATCGGGGTATTGCTCACGACCGGCTGCAAAATTTTCACAGTGCCCAGGCCGATTTCAATAAGGCCCTCGAAATAGATCCTTTCAACCCTGACATTCATGTTGCCAGTGGTGCTGTCAAAATGCGTCTGGGCAACTACGAAGGGGCCATCAAAGATTATGATATGGCGTTGTTGATCAATCCTAAATTATCGAATGCCTTTCTGAGCAGGGGAATCGCCAAGCGTTTCATCGGTGATTATTCGGAAGCATTGAATGATATGGACGAAGCTGTATATCATGACCATTTTGAGATTGAAGTGTGGCTCAGAAGAGGCATGCTGCTAGCTGAAATGGAAAGATATGAAGAAGCCATGCGGGACCTGAATCAGGCCGGCCAGCTTGATGAACAGAATCCTCTTGTTTATTTCCAGCGTGCCCATGTTTATCTAAGACAGGGCGATACCATGGCCGCATTGAAAGATTATGAAAAGGTAAACATCATTGATCAGCGAAATGCGCTAACCTATTACAACAGAGCTATCTTATATAGCAATTTAGAGGATTATGAAGCTGCCAGGGTACTTTTTGACGAAGTACTCAAAATCAACCCACAAAATATCTATGGCTATTTCAATCGTGGTATTGTCCATTACAAACTGGAAAAATTCAAAGAAGCTGAGGCTGACTTCACCACCTCTATTAAAATATTTCCTGATTTTGTCGGGGCATGGATAAACAGGTCTCTTATCCGTAAAGAACTCAACAATGATAAAGGCTCATATGCCGATTATCAGCATGCCATGAGGATAATAGAGGCCATGAACCCCGAAGGTGGAAATCCTGACTCTATTTATCATCAATATGCCGACTCCAGCTGGTTCAGCCAGATCATCCAACTGGAATCAGAGTTTATAAGTGGCAACAAACAACAAATGCAGCCACAATATCAAAGCATAGATATTCTTCCATATGAGCCATTTAATACGGTATTTCTTTTTAAACCAACCGATAAACAAATTTTTGACCTCAGGAAGGTCATGTATACCGATACAGACCTGTCTGCAATGAACACTACTTATTCAGGAATCCTTATAATGGGATTACTCTCCCGCATAGATGGTATTGATATTCAATATTCTATCGAGTTACTGGATCAAGTAGAGCAGTTGGAAACAGAGGACTTTTCAGCGACACCACTTCTACTCAAAGCCATCATACACCACCAGCTAAAAAATTATGCTACGGCGCTTTCTGTTTATGATGATATAATAAGTGTAGATCCGGAAAATATATATGCTTTGATAAATCGCGGCAACCTTCACTTTCAGATGGAAATGATGAAATCAACCGAGGACCAAATTCACAGCTCAATAACAATCAGCCGCAGCGGCAACCAACTTGATTTGCATGATAGAAAAAATTATCAGCTTGATTATAACAAAGTCTGGACCGACTACAACCAAGCCATCTCCATTGATCGAAACAATGCTTTCGCCTGGTTCAACCGGGCATACCTGCAATTGTATTTGGGAGAATTTCACAGGGCAATTGATGATTTATCTGAAGCCATAAAACTCGAGCCCAGCATGGGCGAAGCCTATTACAACCGTGCCCTTACCCTATTGTACCTGGGTGAAAACAAGTTGGCGTGTAGCGATTTAAGTAAAGCAGGAGAATTAGGAATCGCAGACGCTTATGCCGTTATAAGAAAATACTGCCGCCCCTAAAAACCAAATCAAACTATATTGTGCGTGATCGCTTCAAGAATTCCCTCAAACAAGGTTCCAAACAATATGGATAAAATTACAAATACGACACCAATCACGATCGACAAGATCAGTAATACGCCATAGATCGTGAAATAGCTGTTCAGACTTCTTAATGATTCAATCAGATCAGGTGCATAACCAATATTGTATGCATTATTTGCTTTATTGGCTGATTTGATCAGTATGATCCCTATCCAAATGGGTAGCCAGGCAATGAGTATTCCCACAATGGATATAACCATGAAAGCCCCATATATGACCATCATGATTCCAATAAATTTCATCCAACCGGCTGCCCTGGCCAATGGCTGGCTGAT
>CALAZZ010000197.1 GCA_937926515.1 uncultured Bacteroidales bacterium
CAAAAAAATGTTTTTACCTTTGCAGCCCCAAATTGATTGGGATTTATAGAAAAATACTGGAAACGATATAGTTAAAGGAACCTGATAAACTTAACCCTTATAGGTTTCTGACGCAAGGCCAACACATTCGTTCTCGAACAGGCCGGGCGTGGTTAAAGCCTTCACAAAGGTTATCACCCTCCTTTTACTATTTCCCCGAATAAAAAAAACTGACAATTTCCTTTAAAGGGATTGTTTGTGTTGAAAAAATAAATAATTTTGCGCTCCTTTTTAAGAAAGGGTCGTAAAACAATAACTAAACCGTATAGAATGCCTACTATTCAACAATTAGTGCGCAAAGGACGCCAAAAACTGGTCGACAAAAGCAAGTCGCCTGCGTTGGATTCATGTCCGCAACGTCGTGGTGTTTGCGTAAGGGTTTACACAACAACCCCCAAAAAGCCTAACTCTGCCATGAGAAAAGTTGCCAGGGTGAGGCTCACCAACGGTAAAGAGGTGAACGCCTATATTCCTGGTGAAGGTCACAACCTGCAGGAACACTCCATCGTAATGATCAGGGGTGGTCGTGTTAAAGACCTGCCTGGCGTAAGGTATCATATCATACGCGGAGCATTGGATACTTCCGGTGTGGAAGGACGTTCACAACGCCGCTCAAAATATGGAACCAAACGTCCCAAGAAAAAAAGTTAATAATTAAGGACCTAGCATAGTCAGCAATGAGAAAAGCTAAACCAAAGAAAAGAATCATTCTCCCTGATCCCAAATTCAATGATGTGTTGGTGACCAAATTCGTAAACAACATCATGCTGGAAGGGAAGAAAAACGTAGCCTACGACATTTTTTACGAAGCTATGGAAATAGTTAGTGAAAAAACTGGTGAGGACAGTGTGGAGGTTTGGAAGAAAGCCTTGGCCAATGTTACACCTGCAGTAGAGGTGCGCAGCCGCCGAATCGGTGGTGCTACTTTTCAGATCCCATCTGAAATACGTCCGGGCCGAAAAATGTCAATCGGCATGAAGAACATGATCACCTTCGCCCGCAAGCGACACGAGAAAACCATGGGACAAAAACTTGCCGGTGAAATTTTGGCAGCATACAAAGAAGAAGGCGCTGCTTTCAAAAGGAAGGAAGATACACACCGTATGGCAGAAGCCAACAAGGCATTCTCTCATTTCAGATTCTAATAGTGTAGTTTTATAAGTATAATGGCAACTGACCTCAACATATCAAACAAACTGCTTTTGACCCGCAATATCGGTATTATGGCACATATTGATGCAGGCAAAACCACCACCACGGAGCGTATCCTGTATTATACCGGACGTAGCCATAAACTGGGTGAGGTGCATGAAGGGTCAGCAACCATGGACTGGATGGTGCAGGAACAAGAACGAGGCATTACCATTACTTCTGCAGCTACAACCGTATTCTGGGACTTTAAAAACCAAAAATATAAGATCAATATTATCGACACCCCCGGCCATGTCGACTTTACAGTCGAGGTTGAGCGCTCGCTTAGAGTGCTCGATGGCGCTGTTGCACTTTTCTGTGCTGTCGGTGGTGTTGAACCCCAATCAGAAACTGTTTGGCGACAAGCTGATAAGTATAAAGTGCCCCGATTGTGTTTTATAAATAAGATGGACCGCTCGGGTGCTGATTTTTTTGGAGTACTCACCCAAATCAAGCAAAGGTTGGGTGCCAATCCTATTCCGCTTCAGATACCTATTGGCGAAGAGGATAAATTTGAAGGTATTGTTGACCTTATTTCCAATAAAGCCTATGTATGGGATGAAAGTACCAAAGGCAGTGTGATGACAGAGATCCCAATCCCCGCTGACCTGGAAAACACCGTAGAAGAATATAGGCAAAAATTAATTGAAGGTGTTGCGGAGGAGAGTGATGAGTTGCTCGAAAAGTTCATCGATGACCCTAACTCGATCACCCCTGATGAAGTTGTTCACCATATTCGTAAAGCTACAGTGGAAATGCGTATTTCACCTGTAATGTGTGGAGCCTCATTCAAGAACAAGGGCGTTCAGATGTTACTGAATGGTATCGTTCAGTTTTTACCCAGCCCACTGGATGTGGATGCAGTTAATGGTATCAACCCAAACAACGATAAGACTGAAATACGCAAGGTGGATCCAAATGAGCCATTTGCGGCACTGGCATTTAAAATTGCAACTGATCCTTTTGTAGGACGCATTGCCTTTTTTAGAGTCTATTCAGGTACGCTTGAATCGGGCTCCTATATATATAATGCCTCCACAGGCAAGAAGGAACGTATTTCACGAATTCTTCAGATGCATGCCAATAAGCAAAACCCACTTGACAGAATAGAAGCTGGTGACATTGGTGCTGCCGTTGGATTTAAACTCATTCGTACTGGTGACTCATTATGTAATGAAAAACATCCCATACTGCTTGAGTCTATGTCATTCCCTGAACCGGTGATCAGTATAGCCATAGAACCTAAAACACAAGCCGATATGGATAAAATGTCGGTGGCACTGGCCAAATTAGCTGAAGAGGATCCCACTTTCAAGGTCCGTACTGACGAAGATTCTGGGCAGACTGTGATTTCGGGAATGGGAGAACTTCACCTGGAGATCTTGGTTGACAGGCTAAAACGCGAGTTCAAGGTTGAATGTAATCAGGGACGTCCCCAGGTTGCCTATAAAGAGGCCATCACAACCAGTGCTACCCACCGGGAAGTGTATAAGAAACAAACAGGGGGCAGAGGTAAATTTGCTGATATTCAGTTCGAGATTGGACCGGCAGAGGATGGTTTCATCGGATTGCAGTTTATTGATGAAGTAAAAGGTGGCAATATTCCACGTGAATATATGCCAGCATTACAGAAAGGATTCAGGGAAGCTATGTCAAACGGTGTATTGGCAGGTTTTACTGTCGATAGCCTTAAAGTGCGTGTTTTTGATGGATCCTATCACCCGGTTGACTCAGATTCACTCTCATTTGAGTTGGCTGCCCGGATCGGGTTTAAAAATGCTTGCCGCAAAACTAAGGCTGTGCTTCTTGAGCCCATCATGAAAGTTGAGGTTAGTACACCTGATGAATATCTCGGAGAGATTACAGGTGACCTTAACAAACGACGCGCTGTATTGAAGGAGGTTACTGCCAAGGTGGGATCACAGGCTGTTAAAGCTGATGTTCCCCTTTCGGAAATGTTCGGATATGTAACCACACTGCGTACATTATCTTCAGGAAGAGCCACCTCCAGTATGGAGTTCAGCCATTATCAACAAGCACCTGAAAATATTGCAGAAGCGGTTGTCAATAAAGCAAAAGGAATTGTAAAATAATATAAACAATAATAATTCTTCAACGTGAGCCAAAGGATTAGAATAAAATTAAAGTCATACGATCATAACTTGGTTGATAAATCAGCTGAGAAGATCGTTAAAACCATTAAAACAACCGGTGCTGTGGTTAGTGGCCCAATACCATTGCCTACAGACAAAAAGATTTACACTGTGTTGCGTTCCACTTTCGTGCATAAGAAATCAAGGGAGCAGTTCGAGCTATCATCATACAAGCGCTTGCTTGATATATACAGCTCTACCTCCCAGACTATAGATGCACTTATGAAACTGGAGTTGCCCAGTGGCGTAGAAGTAGAAATTAAGGTATAATTCCTCCAGAGGGATTGTAAATGACATTTAACAGTATAGTACCATGTCAGGATTATTAGGAAAGAAAATAGGTATGACCAGTATTTTTGATGCCAACGGGAAGAATATTCCGGTTACGGTTATTGAAGCTGGTCCTTGTGTTGTAACGCAAGTACGCACAAAGGAAAAAGATGGTTATGATGCCATACAGCTTGCGTACGACGATAAAAAGGAAAAGCAGACCACTTCAGCCATGAAAGGTCATTTTGCCAAAGCCGGTACGAGCCCAAAAAGATATCTGAGTGAGTTTAGCCGTTTTGAAAAACAAAAAAAGTTTGGTGAAATGATCACCGTTGATGTATTTATGGAAGGTGAATATGTTGATATCGTGGGAATAACTAAAGGAAAAGGTTTTCAGGGTGTTGTAAAGCGTCATGGCTTTGCCGGCGTCGGCGATGCCACACATGGTCAGCACAACAGAATGCGTGCCCCCGGCTCCATAGGTGCTTCTTCATACCCATCAAGGGTATTCAAGGGCATGCGTATGGCCGGGCAAACAGGTCGTAAACGCGTCAAACTGATCAACCTTCAAATCATGAAAATAATCCCTGAGAAAAACCTTATTTTGGTTAAGGGTGCAGTTCCAGGCCCAAATAATGGATATTTAAAAATTGAAAGATGGAATTAGTAGTTCATAATATCAATGGAGAAAAAACTGAACGGAAGGTTCAGCTAAGTGATAGTATTTTTGGTCTTGAACCGAATGATCACGCCATCTACCTGGATACAAAACAGTATCTTGCAAATCAACGGCAAGGTACCCACAAGACAAAAACCAGGGGAGAGGTTATTGGCAGTACACGGAAGATCAAACGACAAAAAGGAACGGGGACAGCACGTGCTGGAGACATCAAAAACCCAATGTTTAAAGGTGGAGGTAGAATTTTCGGCCCCGAGCCTCGTGACTATGGATTTAAGGTGAACAAGAAAGTAAAACTGCTGGCACGAAAGTCTGCACTTGCTTATAAAGCTAAAGAAGAAAAGATCATTGTACTTGAAGACTTTTCGTTTGAAGCCCCTAAAACAAAGCAATTTGTTGAGATATTAAGCAAGTTTGAGGTGAACGATACCAGGAATCTGTTTGTCACTCCGGGTGTGGATAAGAATATTGTACTATCATCACGCAATCTGCAGCAAACAAAGGTAACTACGGCCAATAGCCTGAATACCTATGATATTCTGCACGCCAGGACTTTATTCATATTGGAAAGCTCACTCCCTACGATCGAGGAACTGCTTTCATAAACAAGAAACAATTAAATCGCTCGAAACGATGAATATCATAGTAAAACCGCTAATTACGGAGAAAATGACAGCCATGGGCGAGAAGCTTAACCGTTATGGCTTTGTGGTTGAGAAGAGAGCCAATAAGCTTCAGATTAAAAATGCCGTAGAAGACCTTTACGGTGTTGAAGTGGCGGCAGTCAATACCATGAACTATGCTGGTAAGCTTAAATCAAGGTACTCAAAAACCGGTATTATTTCCGGAAAAACAAAGGCTTTTAAGAAAGCTATTGTGACATTAGCCGAAGGTGAAACGATTGATTTTTTCAGCAACATTTAGATAAATGGCTTTAAAGAAATACAAACCAACGACCCCAGGTCAGCGCTTTAAGATAATCAGCGCTTTTGACGAGATTACAACGGACAAGCCTGAGAAGTCCCTTTTGGCACCAGGCAAAAAATCCGGTGGTAGAAATCGCAGTGGTAAAATGACCGTGCGCAACATTGGCGGTGGTCATAAGCAGAAATACAGGATTATCGATTTTAAACGAGATAAGGACGGCATACCAGGCACGGTAAAAACCATTGAATATGATCCGAACCGTACTGCCCGTATCGCATTGGTAAACTATGTTGATGGTGAAAAACGCTACATCATTGCACCTAATGGGCTAAAGGTTGGTCAAGAGATCATTTCTGGAAAAGGTGTTGCGCCAAATATTGGCAATACCCTCTTCCTTAGTGAAGTGCCTTTTGGAACCATCGTTCATAATATTGAACTTCGTCCAGGACAGGGAGCAAAAATGGCCCGCAGCGCCGGTTCCTATGCGCAATTGATGTCGCGTGATGGAAAGTATGCAATTTTGAAATTGCCATCAGGTGAAACGCGTATGATACTGCAAACTTGCCGTGCCACTGTTGGGATGACCTCCAATATCGACCATAGCCTCGAAAAATCAGGTAAAGCCGGTCGAAGCCGTTGGTTGGGACGTCGTCCACGTGTTCGTGGTGTTGTTATGAATCCTGTTGATCATCCGATGGGTGGTGGCGAAGGTAGGGCTTCCGGCGGTCATCCGCGCTCCAGGAAAGGAATTCCTGCCAAGGGGTATAAAACACGTAATAAGAAAAAGATCAGCAGTATGTATATTGTTGAACGGAGAAAGAAATAGGTAAAACCAGGGATAATTAAATTATAAACAATGAGTCGTTCACTTAAAAAAGGACCGTACATCCATTACAAACTCGAAAAGAGAGTACTGGATAACATTGAATCAGGAAAGAAAACTGTTATCAAAACCTGGTCGAGAGCCTCTATGATTGCACCTGAATTCGTTGGCCAGACCATAGCAGTACATAATGGAAATAAATTCATACCGGTTTATATTACCGAAAATATGGTAGGCCATAAACTGGGTGAATTTGCTCCAACCCGAATTTTCAGGGGGCATGCAGGAAAAAAGGATAAAGGTAAAAAATAAAGAACAGTACAAAAATGGGAGCTAGAAAACACAATAGAGCTGAAGCGCTTAGGGAAGCAAGGAAAAGCCAATATATGGCGTCCTTACGCAATGTGCCCACTTCCCCTAGAAAAATGCGTCTGGTAACAGATATGATCAGAGGCATGAATGTTGAAATGGCTTTGCATGTGCTTCAATATTCACCAAAGGAAGCATCCGGAAGAGTATATAAACTTCTACGTTCAGCAATTGCAAACTGGGAAGCCAAAAATGAAGGTGCCCGCATTGAAGAGAGCGACCTTTATGTAAAGGAAATATTTGTTGATTCAGGACGAATGCTTAAACGAATCCAGCCGGCTCCCCAAGGTCGTGCACATCGTATCCGTAAACGTTCTAATCATGTTACACTGGTTATCGATAGCCGACATAAGGAAGTAGAAAATAAAACTGAATAATCTGTTAAGTATTTAATTGAATGGGACAAAAAACGAATCCGATAGGTCTTAGATTAGGAATCATCAAAGGTTGGGATTCCAACTGGTACGGCGGCAAAGATTTTTCCGGCAAGCTCGTCGAGGATGAACAGATAAGGAAATACCTCAATGCCCGACTGGGCAAAGCCGGAGTATCCAAAATACTCATTGAGCGCTCACTGAAGCTGGTAACTGTTACCATCTCAACTGCCAGGCCTGGTATGATCATTGGTAAAGGCGGACAGGAAGTGGATAAGCTCAAAGAAGAACTTAAAAAGCTAACAGGTAAAGAAGTTCAGATTAATATCAGTGAAATAAAACGACCCGAACTGGATGCTCATATTGTGGCTACCACTATCGCAAAACAGATTGAAGGCAGGATATCATTCCGCAGGGCGATCAAAACGGCTATTACTTCCAGTATGCGTATCGGAGCTGAAGGTATCAAGGTTATGATTTCCGGACGTGTTGGTGGTGCTGAAATGGCTCGCTGCGAAACTTACAAAGAAGGACGCATCCCACTGCATACACTTCGAGCCGACATTGATTATGCCTTGGTCGAAGCACATACCACCTATGGCAGGATTGGTATAAAAGTGTGGATTTGTAAAGGTGAAATATATGGAAAACCCGAGTTGGTTCCAACCACCGTGGGCGGTGCAGGCAAAAAAGCAGTTGCGCCCAAAGGCGGAGGAGCTCCACGTCAGAGGGGAAGACGCAAGTAATATAATATCAATAATTAATATACAGTAACAATGTTACAGCCAAAAAAGACTAAGTTCAGAAGACACCAAAAGGGCCGCATGAAGGGCTTGTCGCAGCGGGGAAACCAGCTGGCGTTTGGGTCATTTGGCATCAAAGCTCTTGAAAATGCCTGGCTCACCGGACGTCAAATTGAAGCCGCACGTCAGGCCGTTACACGTTATATGAAACGTGAAGGGCAGATATGGATCCGGGTTTTCCCCGACAAACCAATTACTAAGAAACCCGCTGAGGTGCGTATGGGTAAAGGTAAAGGTGCTCCTGAATATTTTGTTGCACCAGTAACTCCTGGCAGAATCATTTTTGAGGCCGAAGGCGTACCATTGGCTATTGCAAAGGAAGCTTTAAGGCTAGCTGCCCAAAAGTTACCTATTACCACAAAATTTGTCGTAAGAAGAGATTACGTAGAAGAAAATTAATAAGCAATGAAACAAGAAGTAATCAAGGAGTTAAGTACGGCTGATTTGGTTGAAAGACTCGAAGAGGAGAATAAGCAGCTTGTGCGTCTGAAACTTAACCATGCGGTTTCACCACTTGAAAACCCAAATAAGATCAAAGCATATCGTAAAACGATTGCCAGGTTGAAAACCGAACTGAGAAAAAGAGAGTTAGCAGGAGAAAGTAAAGCATAACAACTAGAAGTACTATGGAAACAAGAAACATCAGAAAAGAAAGAATCGGTGTTGTTGTGAGCAACAAAATGGATAAATCCATAACAGTTGAAATACAACGCCGCGTAAAGCATCCCATGTACGGAAAGTTTGTGAAGAAAACAAGCCGGTTCATGGCGCACGATGAGAAGAATGACTGCAACATCGGAGATAAGGTACGCATCAGCGAAACAAGACCGCTGAGTAAAAATAAGTGTTGGAGATTGACTGAAATAATCGAAAGAGCTAAGTAATATGATACAGCAGGAATCAAGACTAGCAGTAGCTGACAATAGTGGTGCAAAGGAAGTGCTTTGCATCAGGGTACTCGGTGGTACAGGTAGACGCTATGCCCGTATAGGAGACCAGATCGTAGTAACCGTAAAGCACGCTTTACCCAGTGGCAATATTAAGAAAGGTACTGTCGCTCGGGCTGTGGTTGTACGTACAAAAAAAGAGACCCGTCGTAATGATGGTTCTTACATACGTTTTGAGGATAATGCCGTTGTGTTGCTTAACAATGCCGGCGAAATGATCGGAACACGTATTTTTGGACCCGTCGCACGCGAACTCAGGGAGAAACAATTTATGAAAATCGTTTCACTTGCGCCTGAAGTACTTTAACAAATTGCAAAAAGATTGAAACAATGTCAAAGTTGAATATAAAAAAAGGTGATAATGTAGTGGTGATCTCCGGCGACCACAAGGGTGAAAAAGGAAAGATAATGATGGTTGATACTGAGAAGCAAAGAGCCATTGTCGAAAATGTGAACCTTGTTTCCAAACACACCAAACCCAACGCTGATAACCCCAAGGGTGGGATCATCAAGAAAGAAGCACCAATTCATGTCTCAAACCTTAAGCTGGTTGATGGTAGTGGCAAGCCCACCCGAATCAGTCGAAAAAAAGATGAGAAAACAGGAAAATCAGTCCGTTATTCAAAAAATACAGGGGAGGTAATTAAATAATGAGCTATCAGCCCAGATTAAAAGAGCAATATCGCAGTGAAATAGTGCCTGCACTCATGAAAAGCTTTGAGTATACAAGCGTCATGCAGGTTCCACGCCTTGTAAAAATTTCACTGAACCAGGGAATCGGTGCCGCTTTGACCGATAAGAAACTGATTGATTATGGTATTGAAGAAATGACCGCAATCACCGGACAAAAAGCCGTTCCCACTATATCCAAACGCGACGTATCTAACTTTAAACTGCGCCGTGGAAACCCAATTGGAGTGCGTGTTACACTTCGAGGCGACAAAATGTATGAGTTTCTGGAAAGGCTCATCGCAGTGGCCTTGCCACGTGTTCGTGACTTTAGGGGTATCAGCGACAAAGGATTTGATGGGCGTGGAAATTACAGCTTTGGAGTATCAGAACAGATTATTTTTCCTGAAATCGATATTGATAAAGTAAACAGAATAAACGGTATGGACATTACACTGGTTACTTCTGCCCGTACCGATAAGGAAGCACTTGAACTGCTCAAATCATTCGGTCTTCCATTTAAGAATCAAAAAAAGTAACAGAGCATGGCAAAAGAGTCAATGAAAGCGCGGGAGCGCAAAAGACAAAAATTGGTTGAAAAGTATGCCGCTAAGCGCGCTGCATTGAAAGAAGCAGGCGATTATGAAGCATTACAGAAACTGCCACGAAACGCTTCACCGGTACGATTGCATAACCGCTGTCAAATTACCGGACGGCCCAAAGGATACATGCGCCAGTTTGGTATTTCACGTATCAATTTCAGGGAAATGGCCCTTAAAGGTCTTATTCCTGGTGTAAAAAAAGCAAGTTGGTAATAATTAATTTCTCAGCATAAAATGAATACTGATCCAATTGCAGATTATCTAACTAGATTAAGAAATGGAATTATGGCTAAACACAGGGTTATTGAAGTTCCTGCTTCGAATACCAAGAAGGCCATTACCAAGATCTTATTCGAAAAAGGATATATTTTGAATTATAAGTTTGAAGATGATAACAAACAAGGTTTGATAAAAATTGCCCTGAAATATCATCCGGTTACTAAAATGCCAGCTTTGACCAAACTGGAACGTATATCACGTCCGGGATTACGCCAATATGTTGATGCATCCAAACTGCCAAGGGTAATGAACGGGCTTGGTATAGCTATAATATCCACGTCGAGTGGTATAATGAGTGATAAAGAAGCCCGTAAGCTTCACATAGGCGGTGAGGTTTTGTGTTATATTAGCTAATACTAAGGAGATCAAAAAATGTCAAGAATAGGTAAATTACCAGTTGCATTACCCTCAGGAGTTGAGGTTACAGTGTCCAAAGACAATGTAGTAAAGGTGAAAGGTAAACTGGGTGAACTTGAACAACAAGTTGACCCGAAATTAACTGTGAATATCGAAGATGGACAAGTTGTGCTTGAAAGGGCGGATGAATCTATGGACACCAGGTCAAAACATGGACTGTACCGTTCACTCATTAACAATATGGTGACTGGAGTTAGCGAAGGCTATCAAATAGTTCAGGAGTTGGTAGGTGTTGGATTTAAAGCTGAAGCCAAAGGGCAAATATTGGAATTGGCCCTGGGCTATTCGCACAACATCTTTTTTGAACTTCCACCCGAGATCAAGGTTGAAACAGTGAGCGAACGTGGTAAAAGCCCGATCATTAAGTTGAGTTCGATTGATAAACAGCTTATTGGCCAGGTGGCTGCCAAAATACGTTCGATGCGGAAACCTGAACCTTACAAAGGCAAGGGAGTACGCTTCCAGGGAGAGGTGTTGCGCCGCAAAGCTGGAAAAACAGCAGGTAAATAGTGTATTTAATTAGTAAGCACAGTTATAGAAAGTAAAAGACCTATATAAAATGGCTATTAAAAATAGAAAAGTCGAAAGAAGAAACAGCATAAGGCAAAGGATCAGAAAGATCATTAAAGGGACTGCTGAACGCCCCCGCATGACTGTCTTTAGAAGCAATCAGGAAATCTATGTGCAATTGATTGATGACTTGGAGGGCCGAACAATTGTTGCTGCCAGCTCAATCGAGAAAGGTTTTTCTGATGCCAAAACAAACAAAGTTGAACAAGCTAAAGCCGTTGGTAAAATGATTGCCGAAAAAGCACAAGCTGCCGGTATTGAGCAAGTTGTATTTGACCGTAATGGCTATTTGTATCATGGAAGAGTAAAGTCGCTTGCTGAAGCTGCGCGTGAAGGAGGATTAAAATTCTAAAAAACTATGTCAGAAGTAAACGTAAAAAGAGTAAAATCCAGCGAAATCGAGTTTAAAGACCGATTGGTTAGCATCCAGCGTGTTACCAAGGTAACAAAGGGTGGTAGGACTTTCAGCTTTTCGGCAATTGTGGTCGTGGGCAATGAGAATGGTGTTGTAGGCTACGGTCTGGGTAAGGCCAAGGAGGTCACATCTGCAATTTCCAAAGGAATAGATGATGCCAAGAAGAACCTGATTAAAGTTCCCGTATTGAAAGGTACAGTGCCACATGAGCAATACGGAAAATACAGTGGTGCGCTGGTGTTTATCAAGCCTGCCTCTCCGGGTACCGGTGTAATTGCAGGTGGTGCGATGCGCGCCGTACTCGAAAGTGTTGGTATCAAAGATGTATTAGCTAAATCAAAAGGCTCATCCAACCCCCACTCAGTTGTGAAAGCAACGATAAATGCGCTGGCTCAGTTACGAGATGCGTATACAGTAGCACAAGTGAGAGGAGTCGATTTGGATACAGTGTTTAACGGATAAAACGACCAGGTATGAAAAAAGTTAGAATTACCCAGATCAAAAGTGGTATCGGACGTCCAAAAAGACAGAAAGCTACACTTGAAGCACTTGGTTTCAGGCGTATGAACCAAACCAAGGAAGTTGAGTTGACTCCCGCTGTCGAAGGCATGGTCAACAGTGTTAAGCACCTGCTTAAAATAGAGGAAGTTTAAGAATATAAACGAAGGAAATAAATTCAAAAAATGGATCTAAGCAATCTTAAACCAGCAAAAGGCTCTGTCAAGAAAAGAAAACGCATTGGCCGCGGACAGGGGTCAGGTTATGGTGGAACATCTACACGTGGGCATAAAGGTGCCGGACAGCGCTCAGGCAATTCACGCCGCTTTGGTCACGAGGGTGGTCAAATGCCATTGGTGCGTCGCGTTCCGAAATTTGGTTTTACCAACATCAACCGTAAGGAATATCGGGTCTTGAACCTGAAAACTTTACAGCAATTAGCTGATAAAGGGATCACCACAATCGATTTGGATGTACTTATCCAAAATGGATTGGCCCATAAAAAAGATCTTATTAAGATCTTAGCATTAGGTGAATTAAAGGCTAAATTGGAAGTTAAAGCACATGCATTCTCTGCAACTGCAATCAGTGCAATTGAAGCACAGGGTGGTGTGGCAGAAAAACTGTAAACCGAATGAAAAAGTTAATAGATACATTACGGAATATCAACAAAATTGATGAGCTGCGTAAGCGAATTCTCTACACATTAGGTATAATACTTATATATCGTCTGGGTTCGCATGTGGTACTGCCCGGTGTTGACCCCAATATGTTGGCCAATCTTCAAAGTCAGGCCAGTGGCGGTTTGCTTGGTTTGTTGAATATGTTCTCAGGGGGTGCCTTTGCCAATGCCTCTGTCTTCGCGTTGGGTATCATGCCGTATATCTCGGCCTCTATCGTGATCCAGTTGTTGGGGATGGCTATTCCGTATTTCCAGCGGTTGCAACGAGAAGGCGAAAGCGGACGAAGGAAGATCAACCAGATCACCAGGTACCTCACCGTTGCCATTGTGGCTATGCAAGGTCCTGGTTATATCGCTAACCTAATAGCACAACTCCCTCCCGAAGGTATAGCACCCTTTGATCCGAATGTGACAAGTCCCTCGGCATTTTTCTGGGTTTCTTCAACAATAATTCTGATCGCCGGCACTCTATTCGTTATGTGGCTAGGTGAGCGCATCACCGATAAAGGAATTGGGAATGGTATTTCATTGATTATCATGATTGGTATCATTGCCCAGTTGCCATTTGCACTGATCGGTGAGTTTGCCTCACGGATGGAACAGAGTGGTGGAGGACTGGTTTACTTCCTGATAGAAATTGTAATACTTGTTTTTGTAATCCTTTTAACCATTTTATTGGTTCAGGGCACACGCAAAGTGCCGGTGCAATATGCCAAACGCATCGTTGGAAACAGGCAATATGGCGGAGTACGTCAGTACATTCCTTTAAAAGTGAATGCTGCTGGAGTAATGCCTATCATTTTTGCTCAGGCCATTATGTTTTTACCTATTACTTTGGTTGGATTCACAGCAAGTGAAGGATTGACAGGTGTAGCTGCAGCATTTACCAATATCAATGGTTTTTGGTACAACCTGACATTCTTCATACTCATCATCTTGTTTACCTACTTCTATACTGCCATTACGATCAATCCAAATCAAATGGCGGAGGATATGAAAAAGAATGGAGGATTTATTCCCGGTGTGAAACCCGGTAAGAAAACTGCTGAATACCTGGATAATATCATGTCGCGCATTACACTGCCGGGATCAATATTTCTTGGTTTTGTTGCCATTATGCCTGCCATTGTGAGCCAAATGGGAGTGAGTATGGCTTTTGCCCAGTTCTACGGTGGCACCTCTCTGCTCATTCTTGTGGGGGTGGTACTGGATACATTGCAGCAAATTGAAAGTTATTTACTTATGCGTCATTATGACGGATTAACCAAATCAGGCAGAATTAAAGGAAGGTCTGCCATGAGTATGGGATAGATGGATTTTATCCTGATCGGAAAATGATAAGTCTGAAGACAGAAGAAGAAATAGAAATACAACGCGAAAGTTCTTTGCTTGTTGGAAAAACACTGGCCGAAGTTGCAAAACATGTTCGTCCGGGAATAAAATCGATCGAATTGGATCACATAGCTGAGACCTTTATCAGAGATCACAAGGCAGTACCTGCATTTAAAGGGTATGGTGGTTTCCCCGGTTCGCTTTGTATCTCGGTTAATGATCAGGTTGTTCACGGTATACCAGGTAACTATGAGCTGAAAGATGGCGATATTGCTTCCATTGATTGCGGTGTGTTAATGAATGGTTTTTATGGCGATTATGCTTATACCTTTGAAGTTGGAGAAGTGGATGAATCTATAAGGACATTGGTTCGTGTTACCAAAGAATCCCTTTATCTTGCCATTGAACAGGCTATCGTAGGTAAACGAATTGGTGATATAGGGCACGCTGTTCAATCGCATGTAGAACCTTATGGTTTTGGTGTGGTGCGTGAACTGGTCGGACACGGTGTTGGTAGGCAATTGCATGAGAAACCCGAAGTGCCGAATTATGGTAAAAGAGGCACCGGCGTAAAACTCAAAAAAGGTATGGTTCTTGCAATCGAACCCATGATCAATATGGGAGATAGGGCAGTAAAGCAGGAAGCAGATGGCTGGACCATCAGGACTGTTGATGGATTACCGTCCGCGCATTTTGAGCATAACGTGGTTGTTAGAGAAGGCAAGGCTGAATTTCTGTCGAGTTTTGAAATGATCGAAAATGTATTGAAATCATTGAACCGATAAATTATGGCAAAACAATTATCAATTGAGCAGGATGGAACTGTTATTGAATCATTGGGAAATGCAATGTTTAGGGTGGAACTTGAAAATGGTCACATCATAACAGCACATATCTCTGGAAAAATGAGGATGCATTACATCAAAATATTACCTGGTGACAGGGTGAAACTGGAAATGTCTCCTTATGATCTGACAAAAGGAAGGATTACTTTTAGGTATAAATAAGATATTTAAGAACATGGTATCTCACATAAAGATACCAACTGAAACAGTACATAAAAATGAAAGTAAGAGCATCAGTTAAGAAAAGATCTGTCGAGTGCAAAATAGTACGCCGGAAAGGCAGATTATATGTAATTAATAAAAAAAACCCGAAGTTTAAACAACGACAGGGATAATACAAAAGGAATAAACTTAAAAATAATAAACATATGGCTAGAATTGCTGGTGTAGATATTCCGAACAACAAACGTGGTGAAATAGCATTGACTTATATCTATGGTATTGGAAAAAGTTCAGCGCAAAAAATACTTACCACTGCCGGTGTGGATATCAATAAAAAAGTACAAGACTGGACCGATGAAGATCAAAACAATATCCGTACAGTAATTGGAGACACTGTTAAGGTGGAAGGAGAACTCAGATCAGAAGTTCAGATCAACATCAAACGATTGATGGATATCGGGGCCTATCGTGGCATTCGTCACCGTATAGGACTTCCGTTGCGCGGACAGAGCACAAAGAACAATGCCCGGACTCGAAAAGGAAGAAAGAAAACCGTTGCTAACAAGAAGAAAGCAACCAAATAATAAATAGCTCAATTTTTTAGATAAAGCTTAATAATTATTCATTCATATGGCAAAAACCACTAGAGTTTCAAAGAAAAGAGTTGTTAAGGTTGAACCTTTGGGGAAGGCATTTATCAAGGCCTCCTTCAATAATATCATCATTTCTTTGACAAACAATGCAGGACAGGTAATTTCCTGGGCATCATCCGGGAAAATGGGCTTCAGAGGTTCAAAAAAGAACACGCCCTATGCAGCACAGATGGCAGCAGAAGATTGTGCAAAAAAAGCATACGACCTGGGATTACGTAAAGTTAAAGTTTATGTTAAAGGGCCAGGTGCCGGCCGCGAATCTGCGATCAGGACCATTCATTCATCAGGCATAGAGGTCACAGAGATCGTTGACGTTACTCCATTGCCACACAATGGCTGTCGCCCACCCAAAAGAAGAAGGGTATAATTCTGTTGAGCACATTAGCAAACTTTAAACTTTAGAAATTATGGCAAGATATATTGGTCCAAAATCAAAAATTGCAAGAAAATTTGGCGAACCTATTTTCGGACCTGACAGATCGTTTGAAAAGAAAAACTATCCGCCAGGTATGCATGGTTCGAACAAACGTAGGAAAAAGCAATCAGAGTACGGGGTACAGTTGCAGGAAAAGCAAAAAGCAAAATATACCTACGGTATTCTTGAAAAGCAATTTAGGAACACTTTTAAGAAAGCTTCCAAGAAAAAAGGTAAAACAGGGGAATTGTTGCTTCAGCTTATCGAATCACGACTTGATAACCTTGTTTACCGCTTCGGCATTGCTCCTACAAGAAGCGCTGCCAGGCAGCTTGTTAGCCACAGGCATATTACAGTGAATGGCGATATTGTAAGCATTCCTTCGTATATGATAAAAGTTGGCGATATTGTAGGAGTTCGCGAAAGATCAAAAAGCCTTGAAGCTATTACTACTTCGCTCGACTCACGGGTTAATCGGTTCACATGGCTTGAGTGGGACGGTGATAAAATGCAAGGCAAATTCATGAACTATCCCAATCGTGAGGATATTCCTGAAACCATTAAAGAACAGTTAATTGTAGAGTTGTACTCTAAATAATATTTCAACCTGGTAGGATATTCTATCTAACACTAAATAACAGTTATGGCAATTTTAGCGTTTCAAAAACCCGAAAAGGTTATCATGGTCGAATCGGACGATTACAAAGGATTGTTCGAATTCCGTCCGCTTGAACCAGGTTTCGGCATCACCATTGGCAATGCACTCAGAAGAATTCTCCTTTCCTCTTTGGAAGGGTTTGCAATCACCTCCATTAAAATTGAAGGTGTCCTGCATGAGTTCTCAACTATTGAGGGCGTAGTTGAGGATGTGGCTGACATTGTATTAAACCTGAAAAAAGTCAGGTTTAAGCAGCAGATATCAACCGAAACAAGTGAAAAGGTAAATATAGTTGTTGGCGAGCAGGAGCAATTCAAAGCAGGCGATATCAACAAATTCCTGAGTGTATTTCAAGTGTTGAATCCTGATGAAGTCATCTGCAATATGGATACAGCAGTTAAGCTTAGTATGGAGATAACCATTAACAAGGGAAGAGGTTATGTGCCCGCTGAAGAGAACAAAATACCAAATGCCCCCTTGGGAACCATTGCAATAGACTCCATCCATACCCCAATCAAAAATGTGAAGTTCCACGTAGAAAACTTTAGGGTAGAACAAAAGACAGACTACGAGAAATTATTGATTGAAGTACTTACCGATGGCTCAATTCACCCCAAGGATGCATTAAAAGAAGCAGCTAAGATTCTTATTTTGCATTTTATGCTCTTCTCGGATGAAAAGATAACGGTGGATACCGAAGAGAAATCAGTTAGCGAAGAGTTTGATGAAAGCTCATTACATATTCGCCAGCTGCTGAAAACCAAATTGGTTGATATGGATCTGTCTGTCAGGGCACTCAACTGCCTCAAGGCTGCAGACGTTGAAACACTTGGCGAATTGGTAGCTTTCAATAAAAACGACTTGCTGAAGTTTAGGAATTTTGGAAAGAAATCCCTAACTGAACTTGAAGAACTCGTAAAAACAAAAGGACTTGAGTTCGGTATGAATACAGCAAAGTATAAATTAGATAAGGAATAAGTGAGATGAGACATAAGAAGAAATTTAACCACCTGAGTAGGACCAGCGCTCATAGAAAAGCTATGTTAAGCAATATGGCTTCCTCATTGATCATACATAAACGTATCAGAACTACACTTGCTAAAGCCAAAGCGCTGAGAATGTATGTTGAACCCTTGATTACAAGATCAAAGGAAGATACAACACATCAGCGACGTATGGTATTTCGGAAATTGCAGGATAAAGTTGCCGTAGCTGAGCTGTTCCGTGAAGTATCCGTAAAAGTTGCCGATAGGCCGGGTGGATATACCAGAATTATTAAGCTTGGAAACAGGCTTGGCGATAATGCTGAAATGTGTATGATTGAATTGGTTGACTTTAACGAGAACCTTTTGGGATTGGATAAGAAAGCTCCTGCTAAGGCCAAATCGACACGTCGTAGAGGTGGAGCGAAAAAGTCAGCCGCATCAGCTACAACAGCAGCAAAACCTGTAACAACAGATACGAAACCGAAAACTGAACCCGCTGGAGATTCAAAACCGGAAACAACGGAATCCGTACAAACTGAAACAGCTGAAAAGCCTGAAATGCAAGTTGAGGAGGCAGTCGAGACAAAAGACCAGGTCGAAGAAATTGCTGAACCTGTTGTTGAGGACCTAAAAGATGAAGCTGCAGAACCGGAATCTGAAGTTGAAGCTAAGGATGAGGCCAAAACCAAAAAAGAGGAAGCTGCGGAAAACAAATCTGAATCAGCTGAAAATAATGCTGATCAATCAGAAAAAGACAAGTAAGGACTTAAACCTTATTTATTAAATAGCAGAAAAGCAAAGATGCCATAAGGTGTTTTTGCTTTTTTTGTTTATTTCAAATAACTGAAAATCTAACATCTCCCATACTGCAACCGATTGTGAATCCGGTGAA
>CALAZZ010000198.1 GCA_937926515.1 uncultured Bacteroidales bacterium
CAACACCACCCGACAGCCCGGCTGTGTCACAATTAATATTATGGAACTTAATCTAAAACGACCTCTGGCCTTTTTTGACCTTGAAACAACCGGCCTTAGCATCACCCACGATCGTATTGTTGAAATACACATTCTCAAGGTGAATCCCAATGGCACGGAAGAAGTAATGAACCTGCTGTTAAATCCTGGAATACCCATTCCGGCAAGTATCACCAAAATTCACGGAATCAGCGATGCTGACGTGAAAGATAAACCCGTATTTGATGATGTAGCTCACAACCTGAGTCGATTTCTTGATAATTGTGACCTAGCCGGTTACAATGTGATCAAATTTGACCTGCCAATGCTTGTTGAGGCTTTCATAAGGGCCGAGGTGGATTTCGATGTGAAAAACAGACATATTGTAGATGTTCAGAATATTTTTATGAAAATGGAGCCTCGTACTTTAAAAGGAGCCTATCGTTTCTTCTGCAATAAAGAACTAACTGACGCACATTCGGCAGAGGCAGATACGCTGGCCACCTACGAAATTCTGAAAGCACAACTCGATCGTTATGAAAATTCCGATTTTGAGGACCGTGAAGGTAACATAAGCCAGCCGGTAAAAAATGACGTCAAGCAGCTTCATGTGTTTTCCTCACATCATCGCAATGCCGACCTAAACGGCCAGATCATCTTCAATGATAAAAATCAGGAGGTATTCAACTTTGGCAAGCACAAGGGTAAAACCGTTGAGGAGGTATTTGAAAAGGAACCTGTGTATTACGACTGGATGATGAAAGGCGATTTCCCGGGATATACCAAAAAGTTGATCACTGCCATCAAATTGCGTTCATTTGGAAAGCAAGTCACCATGTCTAATAATAAAAATTTTTAATTTCATGAAGATTATCTGCATTGGACGCAATTATACTGAGCATGCCAGGGAGCTTAATAATCCGGTTCCTGAAAAACCGGTCTTTTTCATGAAACCCGATACTGCCCTAATTCAACCCCATAATCCCTTTTTTTATCCTGAGTTCTCTAATGACATTCACTATGAAGCAGAACTGGTCATAAAAATATGTCGAAACGGAAAACATATCAAAGAAAAGTTTGCTCATAAGTATTATGACGAAATTAGTATAGGCATCGACTTCACAGCACGTGACCTTCAAAATGAATGCAAACAGAAAGGATTGCCGTGGGAGATAGCCAAGGCCTTTGACCAATCGGCACCGGTCGGCAAATTTATTCCTAAAGCTAATTTTAACGATCTGAATGACATTGCCTTTGGCCTCAGAATAAATGGCGAATGGCGTCAGCAAGGCAATAGCAGCGATATGATCTTTAATTTTAACCGGATCATCGCATATGTTTCACAATTTGTTACATTACGAAAAGGCGACCTGATCTTTACCGGCACACCGCAAGGAGTAGGCCCTGCCCATATTAATGATCGATTCGAATGCTATATTGGTGAAGAAAGACTATTGGCCTTTAATGTAAAGTGATCTGATTGATTCATTGTGGTCTTGCGATTTTTAGATTCCTTGCCAAAACATTGATCAACCAAATTTTTCTTAACCATGGATCACAATATTATTCTT
>CALAZZ010000199.1 GCA_937926515.1 uncultured Bacteroidales bacterium
TTACCGTACATCCGCTGCCTGAGTTTGAAATTGCGGTAGCTGATGTTTGCTTTGGATCGGATGTGGAAGCCTGTGTTATTGGTCTCGTAAATGCTGTCACACCTACATATACATGGTATCTCAACGATGATCTGCAACTTGGTCAAGAGAGCGAGTGCATTACCTTCACTGGTCTTGCTGTAGGTGATTATGTTGTTGAAGCAACCGTTGTAAATGAAAATGGCTGCGAAACCACCGTTTCCGCTACATTTACCGTTAATCCAAATCCTGAGTTCGACCTCGTGGTTGAAGCCGGATGCGAAGATGTAGATGTGGTTGCTACTGTTGAGCCTGTGTTTGGTGGAACCACTTTCACTTATACATGGGAACTTGTTGGCGAATCCTATGACCTGCCCGATGCAGCTACTGTTACACTCACACTCGAAGCTGGCACTTATACGCTGGTGGTTACTGTTGAAAATGAGTTTGGTTGCGAAACAACTCAAACAGAAACATTCACTGTACACCCGCTGCCAATTGCTTGGTTTGACGACCCATTTGATGAAATCTGCTTTGTCGATACTGAAACACTTACACTTGATGCTGAGATGTTTACACTCGGTAGCGTTTACACAGTTACCTGGTATGTCAGCAGCGTTGGCGAAGCTGATGTTGTTACCAACTCACTTGAATGGGAGTTCGTTGCTGCCCTCTATGGCGTTGAAACACAAACCGTATCAGTTGATGTATATGCCTCCATCGAAAACGAATGGGGTTGCGTGAGCGAAACTGCTACTATTAGCATCCTGATTAGGGAGATACCTTATATTATAAACAACAACATCAAGGATCCTCAAGTAGGACAGGTTAGAAAAGTTGTCTTTTGTGAGTTAATTCCTAAAGATCTGGTAACTATTAACAGTCTTAATTTGCCTCAGGTGCATGACAACAGTTGCGTTACACTTGAATATAGATGGGAGTTCCGTTATTTAGGCGAAACTGGTGAGGCTAGTTGGAAACCTGCTGGTGGGCTTGATAATCAACCATCATATACTATTGGTGAGTTTGAACAGTCAGTGCAGTTCCGTAGGCTCGTAAGAGGTGTATCTTGTGATTGTGATGAATTTACTGAATGGGTAGCCAGCAATATTGTCACCCTATATGTTGTTGACCAAATTGAAGCTGTAGCTGAGGCCATACCGATGGAAGTATGTCAAGATGGCCCGATTGCACTCTTTGGTAATATGTTAAGTGTTCCTGCAGTGGATGAGTTTGGTGATCCTGTTGAATATTACGAAAACTTTACCGGCCCATTTGATCCTTCTGAATGGACAATAGAATTACCTGAACCCGAATGGGGTGGCTCAGTTGAATGGAATGGCAACAATATGGTGCTTACCGGACCTGACGCTGAAGTTACGTGTAGTGATGGCAGAACAGTTACTGCGACTGTTACTGTGCCTATAGATGGTGTTATTAACTTCGACTGGAGTTTTGTTAACTTAGACCTTCGAGGTCCTACCTGGGATTTCTTCTACACACTTATTGACGATGGAGGTAGTGTTATTGAGCATGTTAATATTACTGAAACCTCCTCCGGATCTGAAGAAATAATAGTAAATGCTGGTGATCAGTTAGTTTTTTCTGTTTATTCAGTTGACTGCTGGTTAGGAGCAGGTGTAGCTACCATCTCAAATTTCAGATTCAACGAACAGGGTATTATTTATTATGTTTCTGGTGAATGGACAGAAGTTGAAGGCATCAACTTTAACCCAGGAAATGATGTTTCTAATCCTAGCATCACGGCTGACGAAGCTGGTGAATATACCATGACATGGACACTCACTCCGCTTAGCTTTGCTTATACTGAGTGTGTATCACCTGATGAAGACTACTGCTGCGGACCTGACGCTGCTTCTGTAACCGTTCAGTTCCAAAGCATCGAAGTAGCTGACTTTGATCTGCCAGCATTGGTATGCGAAGGCGACGACGAATTCCTTATCGAACTTCCAGAAGTAACTGAAATACCTGACGGTATCAGCTACAGCGAAGAACTGACAATGAATGGAAGCGTGGTTAGCATTCCTTATACATTTAACCCAAGCATGGCCGGTGTATTCACCTTTGTATATACCGTTGAAACCACTGCCGGTTGTGTTGCAAGTACCACTGCTACCATCACAGTTGTTGCGCCTCCAGAGGCTCCTGTAACAACTCCGGTAGTTGTTTGCTACGATGGCGATCCACACGGATATGATGTTGATGCTACACCTGCAGGCCTTGCCCTGTATTACAAGCAAGGTGCTGGTGACTGGACGCTTGCTCCGCTGCCAACAGAAACAAATCCTGGTTCTTATAGCATCCTGGTTAAGTATGTGATGACTGATGCGCCTTATTGCGAAAGCGACGAAGCCACAGCTTACCTGGATATTGAGCATACACCTGCGGTTACAATTGGTAGCATTCCTAACCCCATTTACTGGGATGATGATATGACCCTTACCGCTACACATGCCTCAACATTTGTTACTAATCCAGCTTATACCGCTAACGCAAATTATTATTTTGAGATGGTTGGTAGCTGGGGCTCAGTTTCTGATGCTGTTTATAATGTAGCTAGCCTCAATTATACATTTGATACCTATGATCTTGGTGTTGGTGTGGTAACATTAACCATTTGGGCAGAATACTACGACACTGAATGCCCAAGTGATGTTGTAACTACAACCTTCACAGTATTGCCACCATGGTACGCCATGTTTGGACCTACTTACATAACTGACAGGTCAAATCATCCAAATGATCCTGATGCCGGTGATGTTGTGGTTGAAGATGTGCCAATCGGCTTGCAACTCTACGTAGAGTTCAACCGCATTGTACGCACCGACAACAACCTCTTGCTGCCACTCAATGACCTTGGTGAATTTGTATTGTTGCAACAATATAATGGATCAGATTGGGTAAATGTTCCATTCCAGTCAGAGCTTGTATCTGTGGGAGGCGAGTTGCGCAAGATTATGGTTTATCCATTGGCAGGCGAACTTGAATACGAACAGCTCTATCGCATTGGATACAACAACGTGTACAGGCCTGGCTCTGGTTCCACACCTGGATTACCAATTGAGTATACACTCGATGCCGAGGACGACACCCCATTGTTCGATGAGAGCAACACCTCAGCTTACGAACTTGACCAATTGGTTTATTTCACCACCATCTCTGAATGTGATGCTACAGTGCCAACCGTATTCCCAACAGGAGAAGACGTAAGCATTTGCAGCAACAACGGCGAGATCAGGGTTGAATTCCTGAACCCGGTACGTTACCTCACAGGTGTTGAAATTGAAAGCGGCGACAGCCCACAACATAAGTTCAGGCTGCAAAGAAAGTCTGGTTCCAACTGGATAGATGTACCATTTACTGCTGAAGCAAGTGGTTTTGTAACTGCAACCTATGGAACAGGACCAACAGTGATCACACTCACACCTAATGTTACACAGTTGAATTATTGCACCGATTACCGTGTGGTAATGAACGAATACAAACCAGCTGGTGGACCTCCTGACTACAAGTTTGGTTTCATTGATCTCGAAACATTGTGCAATGTGCTCGGCGAAGCCCATGGCGTCATTGTAGGATCAGTGGGTACAATCGATATCCTGCTTGCTCAGGATTGGCAGTGGACGACAACATGCGAATATGACCTCTTGGTCGATGTTGAACCATGGCCTGTTGATGAGTTTGGCGAAAGACCAGATAACCTCAACAATGTTGAGTTTAGCAATTCTTTCCCAGATCTGATCACTTATCCTTATGATCCAATTTCGGACACCTATGGTATGGTTAAACAAACCGATCCTTATGTAGTACCCAATCCTGGTTCTAACTTTACCATGTCGGCATTTGAAGGTGAAGGATACCACTGGGTGCGCTGGAAGAGAAGTACCAATGGAGGTGTTACTTTTGCGAATTTAAGTACAACTGGATTTGGAGGTCAGGTTGAGGGCATCAATTATTTCCCACAATTGTTTACCTTCCGTCCAGCTGATCTTGCCCCCAATTGCGGTCAAGATCTGGTTTACAAGGCTGAATTTGCTAAAAATACCTATACGGTTAATATAGCAGCCTACAACAGTACTGGCTCCTCACTGCAACCCACTTGGGGTGTTGTTGGCGGTGGTGGCTCAGGAAAGGTTCACGGAACCAAAGTGACCCTGACAGCCACACCAAATGCTGGATTCTATTTTGTAGGATGGGATATTACTGAACTTCCTTCAAGTGTTCAGGAAACAGTGGTGTACAATGATCCACCAGCAGCATTGCTTGATCCTACTGCCCATGAAGCCAGTATCGAGTTCTATCTTGTTGGCGATCTCAGTCACCTCGATAGTTGGGACGTTAAAGCCAAGTTCGGAATATTCCAACCTATGGTTTATGCTGCGGCACAAGGTACAGACTACAACGATGGTGTTGTTGCTAACATTACCGAAGTTGAATTTACTACTTTGTTCGTGAGCAATATTTTACAAACTGGTATTGAAGCTGCCGATGTCTTTACCCCAGATGGAAATAATTTCTACGAGTGGGCCAGGTTTGTTTACGGTAACCCCGACTACAACACACCTCCAGTCTTCTCACTGGTAACTGTTACACCGCTTGATGTACCATGTGAATACAGATTCGTCAAATGGGAGAGATGGAATCCGCTAACCGAAATGTGGTATGACATCTCCACCAATATGGTCTTCTCATTCATCCCAACCGAAAACTACCGTTTACGTGCAGTATTCGAATGGAAGGATGATATCATGGTCAGTGTGGACAACGATATCCTTGTCAATGATGATCCGTTGGCTATGGGTTCATTCCTGGTTGAGCAGGGTGGCGATTCTTGGTTCAACAGTCCAAGCGCTAAACCATTCTCACCTGGCGAGGAACTGTTAATAACAGTATTCCCAGAGCCTGATTACCTCACTTATGGTTGGGTAACACCTGATGGTACACCAATACCTGTTTACAATTCTGCTAATCCTGAGATTGGTGGCTTCGTAAAAGGTGAGGGTTATCCAGAGCGCTACGAAGACCGTACCGTATGGAAATACATCGTAGGTTGTAATCCTGCTGACCTGCGTGCAGTGATCGGACTCAAACGCTACTTTGTTAAGGCTAGCTCAGTACCTAGCTTTGGGGGTAAGGTATGGAACAGCACACCTGCCACTCAATTTGGTACTGCCTGGGGCTATGGATACTGGCCAGAAGACGTGAATCTTGGATTCGCTGACTACAGTTCCGGTACAATTACTTCAGGCTGGTTCGAGAAATACTCAACCGCTACCTTTGTGGCCAATGCCAATGTAGATTATGCATTCTTAAACTGGAGGCGTGGAGCCACAATACAATCAACTTTAACTACTTATCCACGTGTTATCGTTGAAGACCTTGAGCTTACCGCACACTTCGACTATACAGTTGTTCCTGACCTCTTTGAGGTGACCATTGAGGCTGATCCTGCTGTCGCAGTGCTAAGCACGAGTGGTGAAGGATCGTACAAAGAAGATGACATGGTTGAAGCATCCGTTATGGCTGCACCAGGTTGGGAATTCGTTGAATGGGAAACCAGCGATGTTGATATCACAGGTGATGAAGAAGACAATCCATTGTACTTCTACATGCCTGATAATGATGTTGAATTGGTTGCAAACTTCACCGAAATTGAAGTGGATCTGGTAGAATGTACCCGTACTCATTTGCGTACCAATACACCAATGGGCTTCCCACACACTGATGGAGATCCATTTATCATCGGGGAAGAACTTGGTTCACCAGTATATGGTGGTACCATTGACATTCCTGCCGGACCATACATCTTTGACGATGTTGTTACCATCACCATCACACCAAATCCTGGCTTCCGCTTGGTCAATGTGATGATAGGTGAGGAAATCAACAGTGATAATGTCTTCCAAGGTGTTCAGGTGAATCCTGCAGACGGTATGACAGTTTATCCTGGTGTTTACTCATTCGATTACACTGTTCCTGCTCAATATATGAGTGAGATTACCATCTGTGCCATCTTCGGAGAAGCAACCGCGCCGATGTATCCTGCTTATCAGTTGATCACGCAATCATCACCTGCCGGTTATGGTATGACCTACGGCGATGGCAACTATGCACATAGTGTACAGGGTGCAATTGCTGAAGAGGTTGTTATGCCTGGTTATGAGTTTGACGAGTGGACGTTGAGCCGCGGTGCTGCCTCATACAACGGTGGATTGTTAAATGGTCAATCCTCAAGTGACAACTTTGTGAACTTTATTGGTACACAAGCTGGTCAGCAATTCACAGCCACCGCCCATTACACAGCTATTAACTACAACTTGTATGTAACAGCTGCAAATGGCTATGGTGTCGTTGGCCCATACCCGGATACATATACCATCGAAGATGATCCGATCCTGATTTCTGTTGATCCAGTAACCACAAACAACTGCTTCGACTACGAATTCATCGGTTATACTTATGATGCATTAGGATTGATTCCGGTATTGGATGCAGGTGGAATTCCTGTTACAGATCCTGATTTCTTCTTCATCCCAGTTATACCTGAAGATCACATGAGTGATATGGGATCGTACGATGTAACCATCTATGCACAATTTACCCCTGTACAGGTTATCTATAACCTTACACTGGCAACCGCATTGGATGTGTACACCAATCTGGATCCAAGCGTTGGAACTGTTAACTCGACCAACAATGGACCATTCCCATGCACAGGTATTCCTTATGAAATGGTGATCAGCACAGCTCCAAGCAGTGCAGCTTACGCATTCAAACACTTTGTATATGTGAATTCCCAGGGTGGTACCTTACTCATCTTTGAAGAGGTGTTTAACTACACGCTGACTGATGATGCTACCTTCATTGCTGTATACGAAAAAGTACCGTTCACTGTAACTACCGAAACAGATCCTGCTGATCTTGGCGGTGAAAGCGGTGGTGGCACTTATGTGATCGGTGATGACGTTACCCTCACTGCTGTTGAGCACGATTGCTACACCTTCCTAGGATGGTACGAAGGTAACACACTGATCTCAACCGATCTGGTACACACCATTACCAATATACCTT
>CALAZZ010000200.1 GCA_937926515.1 uncultured Bacteroidales bacterium
CAGTAAAAACCAGATGATTATTTTTTGTGTTTTATGACTATGTCTTTATCTTAATTTGGTGGCAAATATACAACCAGGTTAAACTTTTTCCTGTAAGGAATTTTTGACACCTTTGTAAGGAACGTGTAAACAGTTCAAATTGTATTAATTAAAATAAACTGAGTATCCGGCTGGCATGTGATGCCAGCCGGAATTTTATGCCAGAATTTTTTTTGGGGGAACGGAAATTATCGGTAGGATAATCCAGCTTCACTCAGTCAAAAATAATTGTACGAGGCAAGCTCCTTTTGCTTCTATTCAAGCCTTACACAGTTGTCATGATTTTAAAGAACTTTGCCATCTGTAAATTACTCTGCAAATTAAGGTGAATGCGCGAAAAGCTTTTGTAAGGTTTCCTTGATTCTTTGTGTCAGGGAAACTCCTTTTACAAATAACCTTCTTATTCTTCTATTTGATCTCCCCAACGAAATAATTCATTCCAGTATCCATGAGATAATCTGTGCATTTGTGTGTTTGATTGAAATATTGGAAGTTGCCAAACCTCAGCTTGGAAAAGCCATGCTCTTCCCGGATACATGTGGGTTAAATTGTGAAGACCAGGTTGTGGTTTAAACTACGCGGTTCCATCATTATGATGCTAACTCGAGGAAATGGCAGCCAGCCTGCTTGTATCAATTTTACTGGAGAAAAATACCTTTCCTTCGCTCACTGCATAAATGGCTTTGATCAATTCGTTGCCAAGGGATTCCTTCAGTAAAAAACCAGCTGCACCTGCCTGTACTACCCTCGCAATGTGCTCATAGGAAAGATTAATAGAGAATGCGATAATACCTATTTGTGGTAATTGTTTTTTTACCACCTTAGTTGCTTCGATACCATTCAAAACCGGCATCGAGATGTCCATGATCACCAAGTCAGGCAGATGCTTCCTGGACATTTGGATGGCTTCCTCCCCATTGGCTGCTTCAGCAACGATAGCGATATGATCATGTGTTTCAAGCAAGAGTCTCAAACCATCCCTGGTCGCTTCATGATCATCTGCTATAAGAATCCGCAGGGCCATAATTAGTTATCGTCAATTCTTGAATTATTAGATATCCAATTCCACTATTTCTTTTTGCCCAACTAGTTATGCGTGAGTAATTAATTCAACTAAAGGGCACTAAAAATGTAAGATAAACCATTGATTATCATATATGCTCCCCTTGCAATCATGAAATCAATCTTCAAGCACTCTTAATTAATCACAAACATAATGTTAAAAAATGAAAAGTTTTGTCAGGAAAACACTACAATTTTCATACTCGGGGGTCTGGCTTATTGTTGGAATAAGCCTGCTTTACTGCCATTCAGACGGCATAATATCGTTGAAAGCCGTCAGAAAAAAGCGTTTTGAAAACACCCGATGCGGCCGGTGTCTATATGATCAATAATTCGGCAGAGGATGTATGGTAAAAAAATTCAAGGCCTATTATTTCGTGACTCCATGCTGTATGGCAAACTTGACAAGCGTAGGTAAATCATGGATCCCTAGTTTACTCATGAGTCGGCTGCGGTAGGTTTCTACTGTTTTGATAGACAGGTAAAGCAAATCCGCTATTTCTGTATTCGACTTTCCCTCCACCACAAGTTGCAGAACCTCGCGTTCACGTGCACTGAGGCTGTCGAGCGGACTGGCAATATGCACCTTTTTACTTTCGAATATATAGCTGTCGATGAGCATATCGTCCACTTTTCTTGAAAGGAACCGTCTATTGTTATAGGCTGCATTCACTGCATCCACAACTTCGTTTCCGGCTGATTCTTTGAGCAGATAACCAATGGCACCAGCCTGCAAGGCCCTGAAAATATCTTCCAGCGTAGAGTACATCGAAAGAATGATGATTCGAATATCCGGCAACTCTTCCTTTATTCTTTTAGTTGCTTCGATGCCGTTCATATTGGGCATGGCAATATCCATCAGCATGATATCCGGCTTGTGCTGCCGTGCCTTTTCAATGGCCTGTAATCCGTCGCTGGCTTCATCAACAACCTTCATATTGACCTGGGCTTCCAGGATAAGCTTCAGGCCTTCGCGTACAACGGCATGATCGTCAGTGATAATGATTTTGATGGTCATGTTGGTTCGGTGTTTGGAGGGTTGTGTTAAATAAATTAATTCAGCTTAAGAAAATCAAGAAAATTGACCTCCGTAATTATAATCATCACAAATCCTGACTGCATTGTTTTAAGAGGTAATTCTATTTAATTATCGCAGTATAATTAGCTGTCTGACAAGGTATTTGTAGTAATTTTTTTATATACAAATTGAGTTTCTTAATTACATGTGTGATTTTATGGTTCAAATATATGGTAAAATATTTCAATTGTCAATATCAGCTGAAGTAACCCAAAAATACTATTATTCAATAAATAATAAGGACTCGTCGATTTGTTTTAGATTAGGTAGTTCGTAG
>CALAZZ010000201.1 GCA_937926515.1 uncultured Bacteroidales bacterium
TTTAAGTTAAAATTTTCGTTTCTAAATCTTTGCCTTCGCTTATCTGCATCACGTTAGCCACAAGTTGTTTTCTTCCATGCCGACCCGGCATTTTGCCAACGCACAAAGCAAAGAGTGCCGAAAAAGGCACACATTGCTTTCTTTGCCCTCACACCACGCATTGTGCGAAGTTTTCAGGTAACCAGTAAGGCGGTTTCCAGGCACAATACCTGATTTCTATTTTTTCAAACTTTTGCAAATCAAGTTTCTTCTTCTTTCAAGCTTTCCGTTTCTTATCACAAGTCTGTTTATTTTCCTTGTAGTTGAAATACGGTTTAGTGGTGTCAATGTCGCCATTAAACTGACCCGCGTACCTTTCCATCGCTTCAAGCACATTACACGTTGTCATTCCGCCCTTTGTGCAGTTAGCCAACACCTCCTCCTTACTAATCATCACTATATTCTCATTAATTTTCCTAACCAAGTTTGCCACGCGATCGAACCGCCAGGCAAATACACTATCCGACTTTCGAAGCAAATCAACCAGCCGGACCCCATGCAGTACCGTTGCATGATCTTTTCTAAACTCAAAGCCAGCCTGGGCGAGCGTCATCTTGAAATCCCTTACCATGAACCACATCGCGAGATAACGCGCCTCGACAATTTCACGCTTCCTTGATTTGTGATGCATATCCTCGACCGTCATATCGCACGCATTGGCGACCATTAACTTCAACTTGTCTATTTTCTTTCGTTTAATCCCGTTCATTATTCTTCATCGTATTACGGTTAACAAACTCTTTTGGTTTCATCAGCAGGTTTCCATCCTTAAAGTACCAGATAGCGTCTGGTCCAGCATATATCACCTCGACCACTTCGCCTGAGTCGATAGTAACATAATCGCCCGCCTTGATAGCGTGCCTGAACAGCCTTAACTGCAACTGGTCAAGCCGCGCCTGCACGTGTCTGTTACGCTCGCGTTTGCGGAAGCGCATGTAAGCGAACAGTACAACGATCAGGATCAGCGACCAGGTTAGGATTAATAGGGTTGTCATTGGGTTAGGGTGTTTGGTTTTATGATTCGATTTGCCGCTCCCCTCACCGCCTCAACCTGCTCAACAATCCCGCGAACGATCAGCTCAAATGCAGCAAGCCGATCAAGCAGTTCAGCGATCATTAACTCGTCACGGTCAACGCGAATAATATGTAGTTTCAGGTCATCAGGAAAGTGCGCGCCATACGACACGAAGTCACACCACTTGCGACCGGTTATAGCCAAATAACCTTGTATCTGCCATTTGTAGTCATTCAACTGTTCACCGGTCAGGATGTTCGCTAAATGATTAGCCGGATTGTACGGACACTTCACTTCGATAATTCCATCATCGCCTACTATCCCGTCAGGTGTGCCTGCGATGTACTCGATCTCCGGATGCTGCAACGCCTCATCAGGCTCAATGGCAATAGTGCCGGTCTTAGCCTCGTAAGCCTCAATCGCCTCCGGTTCGTAATTGTTACCGTGTTCCATCGCCCAAGAAGTCACAGGTGGTATTTGAACACCGATGCGCTCCATTGCTATACGAGTGGCTGCTGTCATTGCAGCAGCTCCATACTCTACACCGCCACGCCCGCGCGTCATAATATTGGCATACATTGACGGTGTCAGTTGTCCTTTATTTAGGTGCATTTTGTTTGGTATTGTGGTGTTTGGTATTAAGGTATTCAACAATAGACTTCAATGTTTCAGGCGTTGCCCTCCCAATCCGCTTATCCAGCTTCTGTCGCTCGCCTTCGGTCAGGACTGCCGTCTGCATCAACTCACGCGCCTTTTCAATACCCTCGACTGTTGCCGATGCCGTCTCTGAAAGGTACTGGTACTCATCCTCTGTACCGCGGTTAAGCGCACGACCAAAGACCACCCCCAATGACTTAGCTGCGTTCTTCAAGCACTCTGCCTTCATGTGGGGGAAGTCCTTAACTAGTGTATTTGGGTACTTCGACTCAACCGCCACCGGTTCGCCTTTGCGCGTTTGTATCATTGCGCTTGCAGCCCCAGTCCGCGTCACCCATACGTTTGCTGATGGGTGGTAAACCTGAAGGTCAATGCTACCGATTACCTCGTTAGCCACGACCTGCCACCGGAAGTTGGTCGTCTGCCAGAGGCCATTGAACAACTCATCCAGTTTGCGCTCAATAGTCGCAATAGGTATGTACAAGCTATTGTTAGCTTGTTTATTTGTGCGCACGTCCGCTTTGTCCGGGTGCGCGTTCAGCATCATTTGAAAAGACTCATTGGCCTTGTGATGCTTTTGATTATATATTGCTATTTCGCTCATTCTGATACCTTTAATACTGGAGTCAAATCCAGCATATCACCGCTATCATTGACCATAATTTTTAACTCGGTCATCTCAGCCTGATAGCCACGATCTACGTGCGTACCAAAGGCGTGACTAAACGAATCGTCATAAGGTTCCCAATTAAGGGTAATTTCAGCGTGTATCTCAACGCCATCGACCTCCAGATCAGCTTCGATCATATCGACACAGTCCGAAGGGTCGTCTTCCCTATCCAATTCCTGTACGACTGCCTGAGCGCCGTAGATCAGGTTTTTGATGTTTATTGTTTTGATGTTTATTAGTTTCATGTTTTTTTGTGGTTTTAACGTGTTGTGCGGTTTAACTCGCCAAGGCATATTTTAAATGATTTAATGGTT
>CALAZZ010000202.1 GCA_937926515.1 uncultured Bacteroidales bacterium
CTGTAGGCCCAGTAGGTCCTGGCACGGTTGAGGGATCGCCTGTAGGCCCAGTAGGACCGATCAAAGATGAATTATAGCGATATAAATAACCATCTTGATCAATACCTAAAACATCCAAGATAATTGGAGGATCGGCCTGTTCATCAGGTTCAATAATTTCCGAAAACCTTACTGTTCCATGGGCGTGTAATCTGGCCGTAGGCCCATTCTCAGTGTTAATACCAAAAAATCCTTTTTCATTAAGGATTGCATAAAATATAAGCTGACCATCTTCATTAACAACTCCAAATTCAAAATTACCACAAAGCCCTTCCTCTGATTTAACTAATTTATACCGTATGGCCGAAACAATACGTGGACCATCGCTGGTGATCACGGTGAAGGGCTGGGTTTGTATGGGGGTGGAGAGGATGGACATTTTTGAAGTTAGAAGTTAGATTTTAGAATTTAGAAGTTAGATTTTAGAAGTTAGAATTTAGAAGTATTGTTGTGCAATGATATATTGATGTGTGGCATGGGGAAAGGACAGATTTATTCATCGGGTTCGGGTTCGGGTTCGGGTGGCATGGCTTCGATAAGGTGAAAGGTTACCTGCATGAAGCGGTCGTTTGAGAGGGTGTATTCGCGTTTGAGGATGTAGAAGTTGTTACCGTTGACATGAATTTTTTGCTTATTGCTGATATTGCGCAGCTGCATGGGGGTGAGGGTGGCCGTGGCGGTTACGCTAAGCCGTTTCATGGCATACCAGTCGGCCATGCGCTTGTGGTACTTTAAAAACACACCATTTTCGTCAGTGTCGTTAATAAGGAGGGAGAGGTTGCCATTTTGTTCGCCGGTTGTGGATAAATTATGGTTGGATAGATGTCGATAATATTTTGTTTCGTATTCGAGCCAATAAGAAGTAACTGGCTGTAACCCATTATCAAGCATAATGTGTGGTGGCGAAGAAAGGTCATTTTTACTCATTACCGGCACAATCCAATGTTCGGTCGGGATATGTTCTTGCTGTAAGTCAGCGTGCTTTTCCCACACATGCTCGATATTCATTTCGAGAGGTTTGGTACTAATGATCACTTCATGTATTTCTAATTCATCATCGTCAGGTGGCGGCTCAATTGAAAGTGCGGGCGTATCAATCTTACTTTGGATGAGAAATTTCTGATCCTGTCCTTCGGGCGGTATTCCCACAGCAATACGGCTAAGTTCGAGCACAAAATTTTTATAGTATGTAAGGTTGTATTTAACCCCTTGGCGTATAGTAAGCAAGTGAATTGCTATCAGGCTCCATAAATTGCCTTGTCCTGCAAACGGGAAGGCATTGTGGGATTTTTTTTCGACCCTTTCGCCATAACTAAGCACATACTGTTTTGCCTCTTCGCTGCGTATCACCGGATCGCCGCTAATGTATGGTGTAAGATCAAATACATCATCGGTCAGTAATAGATCATTATTATAAACAAATTCTATTTCACGTCCGATATAACATGATAAACCAAAAAGACTGAGCAGGTTTTTCAGGAACTCATTAAAAGGGTAATCCTGCATAAAGTTTTTTAATTGCACTTTATTTTCAATATAGCTATCATCAATCACCGTGTAATCATCAACCAACGGCATAACAGTGTAATTAAAAGTATCTAAAGTAACGGTTATTGGGCCAACGGTTGTTTCATCTGATTCAACATCAACATTGAAATAATTATCAATATCGAGGTGTTTGTGATTAAAACAAACCATTACCAACCGTTTAAGGTCATCATCTTCATTGAATGGGTTAGACACGATACGGTCGCCAAAAAATTTATCAATCAATACGTGTATATACGGAAAAGGAATTATTGGGAATATACATGCATTTGTACTATAAAAGTTAGCTATGTACCTTTGTGCAACTCCCCAAGCGACAGGAGTTTCGTAGGGGTTGATGTTCCAATTAGGAGCAAAAGGATTAAAATAATTCAAATACATACTGAGCGCATTTTTCAATCCATCAGTGGCTTTATGGCCGTCCCATTGCACATCAGCTAAACGCACGGGTGCCGTTACATATTCATCAGGATCGAAAACAGAACCAAATATCGCCTGCTTATAAGCATCATATTTACTTTGGCTATAATCAACCGTTTCAAAATCCTTATCCATTTGTCCATGATCGAGTTCGCCCCAATCGAGCTGGGTCATTTTCTTTTTTGCATTATCAGGCATGAAGGCATTGATAAATTGCAGGCTTATGGTTTCGTCCACGGTGATAAGCAGTAGTTCGCCCTGCATAATATTTGCGCCAAAATGAATGATGTCGGCATGGTATTTCTCGAATATGCCATGGCCGCTCACCCGGTTTGGATTTTTAAAAAAGGTAATGTTATCGGGTGTTTTAGGCACCTCGAAGGTGATGCTGTGTGGTGTAGGTATGCGGTCGTTGAGGAAGAGGGGGTTCTCGTCAACCATTGGCATCCTGAAATCGTCAGGCAGCTGCAAGGAGTATGTTTTTTCGATAATTATCTCTAACATAGCCTTTAAAGGTTTGCGTTGTACTTAATAATTTCGTCGCGCTCCATGGCCTTGTATAAGCCTTGTTCACCATATAGTGTTACCACGCTACGGAATGGCTTATCCAGCTTACGGTTGAGCTTTTCGGTGGCATCAATGTGCTGTTTGAGCAGTTGTTTCAGTTCGGGATCGGTAACTACCTGTGGTGGTGTAGGCACCGGTGTTGGTTGCGACACATACCCACCCTGCTGCCTGCCCTGCATGATGGCCGGACCTATAAGGTCGTTGATGGTGATGGTGCCCAGGGTGCCATCCAGCCTGGCGCGCTCCATACCATCGAGAAGCAGTTTTACATCTGTATTTTTAACACCTTCTGCGGGTACTATATATTCAGTGCCATCCTCACCAGTAAGCACGGTGGGGGTATGCACAAAGCCACGTTTACCAGGCTGTATGGAAGCCCTGAATTTTTTACCATCCTGTAGGCGCTTAACAAGCTGTCCACCTTCTTCGGCTCCAGGAAGATCGGGTAAGGGTGTGCTAACGATAAGAGCTGTTTGCGCTGCACCCAACAACCCCACTAAAATTGCCAGGGCCAGGTTGCCGGACGCCAACATTTTTGTTACAGACAGGGCGGTGTTTACAATACTACCCATGGTGGCCACGGCTTTTTCGCGTATAGCTTGTTTGCGGGCTATGACAGCTCTCTTGTGGTCCAATTCATCTTCAATTTTGCGCACCTTAGCATTATAGTTTTCCTGGCTGATAAGGTTAAATTCGAGCTGGCGGCGCAATGATTCCTTTTCCTGATCTGCTTTTGCCTGCTTGCGGCGCATATCACGTTCCTCAATCCGGGCCATAAAAGCGGCATACTGGGCATAAGCATCAGTGAGGGCCTGCACCCCAAAGGCAATGCGTTCCACTTGATATTCAGTATTTTCGAGGTTGTCAAAGAATGACAGCCAATCGTCAGCCGTGAAGCCCAATATATCAGTACCCCGGTATAGGGTATCAGTGAAGTCGGGGGTGCGTTTGGGGTCTTTATCCGGGTCAGAGCCTTTGAGCTTTGCCATTTCTTCCCTGAACAACCTCAAAAAGTTGAGCAGTTCTTCCCTTTCTTCCTCGCTCAGTATTTTATCGGCCAGGTTGATCCCTTCGAGGCTGAACCCTTCCATAAGAAACGCCAAATCTTCGAGCAAGGTTTTGTAGTGTTCCATACTGAACTGCCGTTCTTTTTCGGCAAACTCTTTCTTTAGCCTGGCGTGTTCCTGGGCGTTGTCGCGCACGGCATCGAGTTGTTCGGCATGATTGAGTTTCATTAATGACAGCTCTAACTCAAAGTCTTTCTGCCGTTTATCAAAGTGTGATTTTATGGCATCGGCATCAATTTTATTGATACGGTCGAGGTGATCTCTGTACAAGGCGGCATAGGCTGCCATACCTTCTGCGGTGAGAGGCCCTTCCACTGCCAGGCCGAGGCTTACAACCTGCTCAGTGAACCGCTGGCGTTCCATAGCTACAGGGTCGCCGGTTTGTGCTGCTTTATCGAGGTCGGCCAGGCGTTTAAGATGCTCTTCGCGCTGTTTCACAAACATATCATCAAGGCGTTCCTGTGCGCGTAATTTTTCCTGCTCAGACGATTCCTGGCTGCGTATGATGCGCTGATATTTTTCCACTTCGAGGTTAAACACCAGTTGGTTGTACCTTTCAATGCTTTCAATATCACCCTTTATAAATGCCTGGCGAAGTTTGTGTTGCTCGTGATAGAACCACAAATCAATATCGTTCAATGATTTACCCTTATCCTCATACTTACGGCGCAGGGCGGTAAAGAGATCATTTTGTGCGCGTAGCTTTTCTTCATCGTCTAGGTTTTCATGCTCGACACGTTTTTCGAGGTATTCGATTTGCAGGTCGAGGAGTTTTTCATCATATTCTTTATAGGTTGCGATACGGCCTTCGAGGAAATCTTCCTGGAGCTTACGGCGCTGCTCGTTGAACCACATATCGTTGTAGATGACTTTGTGCCCTTCAAGGTCCTCTTGCTCTTTAAGTGCTTTTTTCCTTAGTTCCAGCCTTTTCTCATTAAACTTAATTTCGGCCTCCAATGCAGCAATATAAGCTTCATTACTTACTATTTCCCATGTGCCATCTTCATTTTCAACCCATGACTGAGTTGCCCTTTGCCTTGCATCATTTAATTTTTGATAAAGGTTTTCAGTGGTTTTGATCAGTTCAGCCGTTTCCTTATCAAAGTTTTGTGATAGCTCATTCATTTTGAGCTTATCATCAATGATATTCAATTCAATATCAATCTGAAATAACCTTTGGTAATCTTTTGTGCTTTTGAAATTTTTAGCTTGTATTTTTGCTTTTTCATCCAAAAGCTCCATCATTTTATTATCGAGTATCCCTAGCTCAACACGTTTTCTTATAACTTCTAAGCTTTCCTCCTGTGCTTTTGTAAGGTCCTCAACAGAAGCTTTTTCCAGATCAATGTTTGAGATATAGTCAGGATAAAGCCTTTGCATTTCTTCAATAATCCGTTTGCGGTTAGCTGATTGCGGGTTGGTATATTGTAATTGCGTGAAAAGCCGGTTTAATCCCGATACTTCCTTTTCAAGATTTTTACTGGTTTCAATAGATAATTCATTGTGCAGCTTTTGTATATGCGACACATCTTTTTTAAGTTTACGATAAGCTATCAAAGCGACTGTAACGGCTGCAATTGCTGAAACAATTGCAATCCAGGGGTTAGCCCTTGCAGACATATTCAATGCCCGCTGTGCTTTGTTGGCCAATTCAATCTGTCCGGTAAGCTGCCAGTAATATTTTGATAATAGCAGGATTGCCCAGCGGAGTGTAGGACTTGTGATCTGGGCAGAAAACAACTTCATTTGGGTATTTACCCGGATTAAGTTTCCGGTAAGCATAGCGTGGGCCACAGAAGCAAGCATTACTGAACGGTTGTAGGCCAGCATAAGGCCCATTTTAATCTTTATCCCTAAATTAATGAGCCTGATTGCGGTTAGGTATGCCAGGTAAGTAACTACTACTGCGGCAATTTTAGCCCCATGCCTGGAGAAGAAATCAATCAGAATGCTCAGGGTTTTCACAAACCTGACAGCCACTTCATTACCTTTAATATATGCAGGGATTAATTTTTCGCCTAATTCTTCGCGATAATTTTTCAGGTCCTTGGCTAGTTTTTCAAGAATAGCTTTTGAGTTGTTATTTTTAATATTATACTCATTGATCACACTTGTACCCATCTCAAATGCCAGGTTAGATAATTCCTGCTGCTGCCGGATAAGGTCTGTTTGTTTTGCCAGGTTGGAGAATATACCGGTAGCACGTTGCCCCTCCATACCAGCATCGCCCAGGGCAAGGGCCAAAGCACGGAACCCTCCTTCGTTTTGGCCAATGGCTTCGAGCACAATCAGCATGGCTTCGTTGGCATCTTCCTCAATAAGTTTATTGAAATCTTCCAGCTTCATGCCGGCAATATTGGCAAAGGTGGCGGTATCCTTTACCATACGTGTCATGAACATTGAATAGGCTGTGCCGGCCACCTCAGTACTAAGTGCCAGGGCATCAACAGCAGCAGCTAACCCCAGTATATCCGGGATGGATACATTAGATATATTGGCCACACCACCAACCCTTCGGGAAAAGTTTACAATGTTTTTTTCGTTGGCTTCGGTAGCCATACCCAGCTCGTTGATGGATGATGCAGTTTTGATCAACGCCTGCTCAATGCCTAATTCATCTTTCAAACCAAACACATTCACTAATTTACCCAGGATGGTAATGGCTTCTTCGGCGCTGCCCCCCAAATCTTTTTTAAGTGCTACAGAGATTACATTGGCCGCACGAACAAACCCTAAAATTTCTTCCTGTGCCGTAATACCCAATTTTCCGGCTACCCATGCTAGTTCGAGTAGTTCATTTTTGGCTGTCCGGGTATCCATTTGTTTGAAAGCTTCGTTCAGCGCTAAGACCTCTTCACGCGAAAGTTTGGTGGTTTTCATCACATCAGAAACTTTATCATCGAACTCAGCAAACACTTCGGCCGTGCGTTTGATGCCAAATATCATCCCAGCAAACATTCCAATGGAACCCATTACCAATGGCCAGTATTTATTAAATGCGTTGGCTAATCCTTTGAGAGATGTGAAATTAATCGCGGTTTGGCTGAGTTGGGCATTATGATCGGCTATAATAGACTTTAGCTGTTTCATTTTAGCCACATTCGCATGATATTCCTTACTGTTCATATTAAGCAGCCTGGTTTCGTTGCGAAGTTTATTGAATGCTGCGGTAATGCTTTTAAGGTCGTTAGTAACCTGTTGGCCGTTTATATAGATATTAATACGGCGTGTGCGTGAAGCTACTGCCATGTTATAAGGGGTTTTGGGGCAAACTTATAACAGGGGTGGGGGAGGGGAAAGGACAGATTTTGAAGGTAGAATTTAGAATTTAGCCCTTCGGCAAGCTCAGGGATCTAAGTTAGAAGTTAGTTGTTTTTTACGAGCCAGTATAATTCGCCGTGTATTGTTATTGTTTTGAAGCCAAGGTTGATCATGGTGGTGAAAAGGAATTCGCGTGAGGTTTCGCAGTGCGGGCTTACGGCTTCCATAAGTTCATACCCAGCCAATAGATCGTCGCTGTCGCCTACTGAGGTGGCCGGCGAAAATATTTGCTGAATAATGGTAGGTAATTCGTTAGGTTGGGATCCTTTTTCTTCCTCTGGAAGTTCAATATCTTGCTTGTTCATTTTCATTGGGTTAATTTATTCTCATCCTGAGTGAGTTTACCACCAGGTTTTCATGCACCTCGGCCACACGGTCGGCCAGTTCGCCGGTATGCATATCCACAGCCTGGTTAAACCAATCCACAGGCTGCCGCCTGATAGGCGCTGATATAATGGCACGGTCCATTTTTTTTCGTCCTACTCCTTTTCCATCCACACGCACAACCATACCACCGCGCACCTGGTAGCCGCGCCCCACTCCTTTATGCACGAACACACCATGGCGCTGAATACGGAACCCCACTCCCTCAGCAATGCCATGTTTATTATATACCTTGTAATCAAGCCTGTCTTTAATCTTATGTTCTTTCCACGTCTTTATATTTGGAAATTTCTTTCGGAGTGGGCCATCTGCTGCCGGCCTGGTTCTTGTACCTGCCTTACCCTTCTGAAAGCGCGATGCAGAATTTCTTAATACAGATTTTACCATTACAGCCCAATTACGCAATACAATATTAAGCTGTAAATAATCCTGTATGGTAACAGGGCTGGTAGGCAGGTTGCTCAGGTTGTCGGGTACGCGCATGGTTATGAATTATCAGGTGATAGCCATTTATCAGGGTCAACCATAGCGGGAAAGCTTGTTTCAATGTCATAAGTGTATCGTATGCCATACAGCATGTTTGCATCAAAACTTATAAGGGAGCCTTCCACACTGTCAAAGTTGAAATTTCGGATAGGCGATGCCGGGTTACGTTTATCCTGTTTCATGCGGGCAATAATATCATCCCCTATTTCCTCTAAAAAATCCCAGGTTTCGTGAATAAGGTTATAGTCGCCCTTGTCTTTCACATGAGTTAGAAGCATAAATGCGCCTGAACGCTGTTTCATTACATTGTCACTTTTGGGATCACGGAGCGAAAAGCTGTATCCTTCGAGGACCAGTAACGGAAACTTGATACGCGATTGAATACCTGTAACAACCTCATCCAGTTCGAGGCGTGCAAAATGTTTGCTGGTAGGGCTGTGTTGTATTTGTACATGATCAGTTGCTAATTGCTCAAAATAAGCAATGACCGCTGAAAACTTAGTGTTTTTTCCTTGCATTTTCTTTTATTTTTCGTGTGAGATAGCGGAATATGGTGTGTACGTTCAGGGTGGCATATTTTTCATAGTCAACCAGGTTGTCGCCTACAATTGCTTCGTGTATTTTTATCCAATCAAGCTGGCTTTTTTTGTTTTCTTCACGGATTTCGGCTTTATCGGGTGATTCAGCTTTATTTTTCTTTACAAACACAAGGGGATAAACCGTCATAAGCCATTCGCGCACCAGACGGTAGTTGATCATGATTGCCAGCTTGATTTGCTTATCGACACTTTTCACCCGTGGCGCCAATGCCCGGCTGGAACATACGGTATGATCGAACTCTTCATTATTTGGCAAGTACAGGTGCGCAATAAATATATCAAGGCTCTCATTGGTTTGATCCCACACATATTGGTCATAAAAGGTATCCACATAAATAAACTGGCCCCAATTCATGTTCTCTAATTTTGGCCTGGGAGGATAAAGTTTGTTTACGTTTACAATGATCAGGCTACTGAGGGGCTGAAAATCACCCATCCATTTCAGGTCTTGCAGTATATTATAAATTTCCCACTCTGTCATTTTTTTTACAAGGCGTGTGGGGATATTGACAAGGTTAGCGATCATGCTTACCTGGATGGCATCATGCAGGTAAAATTCGGCTACGGCAATAAGTTGTGATGCGCTGAGTTCGCTCCATGTTTCAGGAATTTCACCCTTATAGGTTCTTTTATAGCCTAAGCGGGAGCTAACTTTTACATCAAGCTGTTTCATTATGCCCAAAATGTTTTTTTGCCAGCATTATCACGGCGTAGTACCCTGCTTCTTGGATTCTCGTAATCATCCCAATCACTGGCATTTTCCTCCATGTATCGCTGCAACTGCAAGATAAATGCATCGGCAAGGCCCCTGTTACGCTTGACCAAACTCATTACGCGTGATTCTTCGGTGGGCATCCGTACATCACTCGAAGCAAGGCCACCTTTAATCCCCTCGAAGTATAAACCCCTGTCGGTGAGGTCGGCGCCTGTTTCTTCCATCAGCATGATTGAGGATAAATAGGCCACCACATTTTGCAGATAGGGGAGTATCCCTGTAATTTTAGCAGGGCGTGGTTTTACGTTTAACCCCTCTGTAATGGCTTTCATGTTTGCCACACCCACAATACTCGTTAGTTGAAGCTGTTCTACCGTTCGCATGTGCTGGCGAAGCCGCATGAAAACAATACGGCTGTCATTGATGTTGATGATATTGTTGTATTCAGCAGTGTTGGCAATGATATGCCCTTTCAATTTATGAAGCTGTGAATCGAACTCACTGAAACAAGAAGGGTGCCTTTCGATGAAAGCCAGCATCACATCCAGTCCGTTAAGCCCTGTGTTGTGAAAATACTTACGGATATTATCCTCCTGGTACTTAAATAAACTTTTGGCTCCGTCACTTTCCAGCCTTTTAAACCCGCCATCGCTTACATAAGCGTTAAGCAGATTGAAACCCTCGAAGTAGGCCAGGTGTGCCAGCGCTTTTTGTATGTAGTAAAGTAGCCATGCCCTTGCCCTGTTGTAATTACTGACCAGTGCAGGCGAACTACCTTCATCATCCAACTGGAAAGATGAATCAAACGTTTCATCAAATATCCCGGAGCTTCCCGAATCATTTTCTTCGGGGGCACATTCTATGTCGGGCGGGGTGTTGTCCTGTCCGGGCATAATTGCAATTATACTTTCATCATTAGCAAAAGGCAGTATGTGATTGTAGAAATCATCGCCCAGGAGTGGCTTAATATATTTCTGTTCGGCTGTAAACAGGTGTGGTTCAACCCGGTCAAAATCTGTTGCGCTACTTACGCTTATTACCCTACGCAGGGCATCAATATCTTGTATGAGCATGGTTATGATAGTTTTTGTGTTGTTCCGGCACCTGTGTCAAGTGTAGTGAGTATGGTTGACCTGAAACGCAATTGTATATCTTTCACTCCATTGAAGTGCAGGAAGGTTTCAAGCGGGTCCAGGATATTTTGCCTGTCGATCCATGCGTTGGCTATATTTACCAAAAAGGCTTCGCGTATGTTACTGCCTCCCTGGTTGCCGGCATAGGTGCCACCGGGCATACCGGCACCCAGCACATTAGGGTTAAGCATGAGACTGAAAAGTATTTCGGAGTTAGCTGCTGCCGAGGTGATCAGTTTATCGTTTTCCTTGTATTTATTGTCCAAAGCTTCGATAATCCATTGTTCCTCAGCCTTTCCGTTGGTAGGGTTGATCTCGTAAAAAGTGAAGATTGGCTTGTCAGCATTGTCAGTTCCTACCAGGTTTGTTTCTATGTCATCAATATAGGCTTCGATGGCTGCCTGGCGCTCGCTGGGTTTTTTATAGTCGGCTTGGGGGAATTTCTTATCCCAAAACGCGTAAGGTATTTTTACATGCCACTTCCATGTGATCTGATTCTCGAAAGCTTTTTTCAAGAACCTGGGCACCAGCGCTGCCACTTCGGTCCATCCGGCCTGGTGGGCGCTCCACCATACAGGCTCGCTATAATACTCTGAATTACTCCAACTGTCGCGAATAGCGAACACATAGCTTGTGCTTTTGACCTTATTTTCGTTCTTTAGGGTATCAAGATGGAAGGCGGGGTCGTATTCATCAAGCAGGTCGAGGGCTTCAAATTCACCAGCGCCGGGGGCAACGGGCCACTTACCTGATATAATGGCTTTCTCGATAATACCTTTTTTTGCCACTGTAAACCTCGTATGCAGGGCGTTAAGGGTATGCAGGCCAACCATTTTGGTTTTATCATCATTCAAAAGCATCTGCACTGCTGCTGTGCCATATTTCAGGTAATCGCGCAGGGCTTTTTCGAGGTACCGGCGCACCATACGGCTCTGACAAAAGGTTACAAGCTCTGCATTGTCAATTACTTGTAGTTTTTCGTTACCATACTCATCATATCCGGTTACCTGGCAGGGGAAAATACCCTGGCCCAATGTGAAGTTTCGGATAAATTTGAGCCCTGTATTTAATACGCCTACTGAGCTTATGATGGTGTTGGCCCGTTGTGGAAAGTTATTTGTACTGCTCCATGCAGCTACCTCATGTGTGCCTGCACTCTCTTTATCCTCAATAATCTCTAACTGTTCCGACACATCGGGGCGTTCATCGCCGGTTTTTTTTATTGTAGCGTGCTTGCCTTTTACCGTGATGGTGCGTTTGGTATCTATCTTGCCCTTGCTTTTTGGCGCACCTGTTGTGGTTATAAGCGATTTACTGCCATAGGCAATAAGTGGCACACCTTGCTTGTTAAATATCACTTCGCTCATAGCTTAACCTTGTTTCCGTTAAATTCAAGAATGTTGTCGATATGCACCGGATATATGTGGCCTATTGCATCCAGTTTTTCATCTACTGCAAGCACGCCACGGTGCATGTGTTTTTTCATGTTGTAGCGCAGGCCGGTGGCAATAGCACGAGGCATAAACACTACCTCGCCATCTTTTTTTATGAATTTGATGCTGAATGTAATGGCTTTGCCATCGGGGGTTTCTTTAATCTCCATTTCACGGAGGGCCTGTACGCGCTTGATTTGAGGCATAATATAGTTTTAGGGCAAACTTAGCGTAGGGGGGGGGGAGGGGAAAGGACAAAATTTGAAGTTAGAAGTTAGCATCTCGACTGCGCTCGATGACCTAAGTTAGAAGTTAGAAGTTGGGGGGTAAAAAAAATGGATAACCGTCAATTTGGTGATTGACGGTTATCCATTGAATAATATGTTAAAGTAAGGGAAAATAAAAATAGGGCGTACGGTAATGTATTTTCTTAATACACTGCTGTATCTATTTTTTAAAATAGGGTGTGAAATAATTCGGTTAAGAAAAAATCACACTAATTTTTTGCTGTATCTACCTTTCAAAACAGGGTGAGCTACAACCTCCATAAAACAATGGTACAGCAATCCATTGCTGTATCTACCTTTCAAAACAGGGTGAGCTACAAC
>CALAZZ010000203.1 GCA_937926515.1 uncultured Bacteroidales bacterium
CCATACCATCGTGGTGTGACGGCGGTGATGTGATGGTAACCTGGACGATCACCGACCTGTGTGAGACGATCATTTTGACGGCCACCTGGACCCTTGATGGCGTCCCGGCAGTCACCTATAACGAGCCACATGATGACGATGCTGACGCCTGCGACTTTGCCGACCAGGATGAACTCGACGATGCCATTGAGGATTGGGTAGCTGACCAAACGGAAGCGCTTGAAGCCAGTATCAATGGCGGATGTAGTCCGGTTGTGAGCAACGATTTCAATACGCCTCGTCAAACCATTGACTGGTGTGTTGGTGGCAGCATCACCGTGGAATGGACCATCACCGACCTGTGTGAGGTGATTGATAACATCACGGCTACTTTCACACTTACACCGCTGCCGGCATTGGTGATGACCTGTCCTCCTATCTATTCAACTCTGGCTGATCCGGGTACGGTCACGGCTACGATGGTTGAGAGTGACCTTGGATGGCCCGATACTGATGCCAATTGTGTTTCTACCACAGTAACAAGCAACTTTTATGATCAATTCCCAGCAGGCCAGGTGCCGGTAGGTAATTATACCATCACCTGGACTGCAGAGGACGATTGTGGACGCTTAGTAACGTGTACGCAACAATTGGAAGTGCTCCCGGGAAATGTGCTTAACGCTATTGTTTTCTTACAAGGTCCCTATCAACCTGCACCTCCTGGCCCCAGAGCAGTGGGCACCATGTCAACTGAACTGAATCCCAGCCAGCTACCGTCCACTCAGCCATACAATACTGCACCATGGAACTATACCGGTAACGAAACCCTGCCCAATCCACTTTCGCCCGATGTAGTGGACTGGATACTGGTTGAGCTTCGTGAAGATCAAAACATTGGTGGAAGCATACGCAAAGCCGGATTATTATATAGTGATGGAAGCCTATCGGTAAGTTTTTACGGATTGGTTGAAGAAGGCCAGGCTTACTACGTTGTCCTGCACCACCGCAATCACATGCCGGTTATGTCATCTGAGGCGTTTGAAATACCTGAAGTAGGTGCTGATTGGGACTTCACAGTATTATCTAATGTGTTTGAAGAGGGTGCAATTGATCTCTATTATGATGGGCTTCGCAATGGATCGGTATATGGCATGATCGCAGGCGACATCAACCAGGATGGAATGCTAAAATATAGTGGGCCGCAAAATGACCGGGGCTCGCTGCTTGGAGGAGTGATTGCCTATGGTGGTAACCTGGTCATGCCTACAGTTCCTGGATATTTTGCAGGTGACTTAAATTTGGATGAGGTAATGCTTTATGGAAGTCTGAATAATGACAGGGGGATAATCCTTGAAAGCCTTGCTGAAATGACTGATTCACCGTTATTGACGATGGTGTATCATTCCGTAGTGCCTGGCTCGAACAACCGTAACCTGATTTACAAAAGTAGAGATGATGGGCCGATTAATATTGGAATTAAAGGAACAGACGAAGGAATAGGGGTGATGCTCTCAACCATGGAGCCTATCTATGACGGATTGTTGGATAATATTCAATTTACTTTGGCCTGGTACGAATCCGATCAGGAGATACAGCAGTTGCTAACGGAGTTTTCATCCTATTATATGATTGAAGCACAAGGCGAGCCTGTTGTGATTGATGGTATCAGCCACCAGGTGTTCGCTACAGCTATTGCCACCTTCTTGCCGGTAGTATGGGCCGATGAGGAAATCACAATACTATGGTTTGAGACTCAACCGGGACAAAACATTGAAAATAGACTTTGGATTGCCGAAAACACATTTGCCGCTGAAAACAATGCGATGTATTATGCCTCCATTTGGGGTACGGATCAAACTGGTGCGATATTGACTACAATGGTTGACCTGGTTGAAATCAGCACTGATTATAGAATTATGGTATATCCTAACCCGGTAAGCGATGGCAAAATCAAATTGAGCTTTTCAGGTGCGGGAAACCAGGCAATGAAGCTCAACATAATGGATGCCAAGGGCAGGCTACTTATTCACGATAGCATAACTGTGACACATTCACAGATTAAAACCCTTAATGTGAATAATCTTCATCCCGGAGTTTATGTGTTGCATATTGTTGGTGATGGAGTTAGCTTCCAGCAGAAGTTTGTGATTTTAAATCAATGATGATTACTTTTGTGTGTGTTTGCCAGTCATTAATATGGCAAACACACACAAAAGTGTTAAAAAAAAAGCCCAAAGTTGAAATTTAACGATACCATTATGAAAACACCAAGCAAAATTTTA
>CALAZZ010000204.1 GCA_937926515.1 uncultured Bacteroidales bacterium
AATTTATTAACCCATTTATGTACCACAATCGTATTATTGAGAATAGCATAAAAAAGGCACAGCAGAATTATCCGGTGGGGAAGTGAAATTCATTTAAACAAATATTAGTGACACTCTATAGATGAAAAATGAAATATCATTGATGCCCCTGAATACAGATCTGAAAGCCTTTATTTTTCCGTTAAAGTTTTCAGCCAGGGCATTTGTGCTTCTGTTTTTGAAGTAAGCCAGAATTGTTTTCTGATGCGCTTTGACTGAGTTGGCAGCTGTTATGAATGACTCAAACCCTAAAGTGTAAACCTTTTTGTACCACTTATTGAGCATTTCAAGGGCCTTTGCTTCCGATTTGGCGGTTTCATATATATTCCTGAACATCATTGTAAGGTAATAGGCTTTTTTAAGCTCCGGATAGAGGTCAAAGAGAATGGCAGCCCTTTCGGCTTGTTTTCTGGTCCATTTACCTGGCGTCTTAAAAAGAAGGTATCTGCTGCGGGCAAGCAGTTGTTTGCGGGTATCGCCATTGGGTAGTATTTTAGGCCGGTATACCTGGCCAAGGGCGCGTGCTTTCTCAATAAGATGATTTTCCATTTCAATGGCCTGCCAACGATATTTTATGCGCATCTCCTGCAATGCTTGTGTTGGAAGTTGTTGTACATGGTAACGGTCTGAGACCAAACTGGCATTACCAAAGCTATGCTCTGCAATGAGCTCCATGTTTCGGGCAAGATCAAGGGTAACCTCTTTGACCTGATTGCGTTTCTTTAATGGAATTTGTTTCAGTATCTTGTTTACATCTTCTGAACGCGTGCCCTCAACCATAGCTATGAGCGAGCCTTTTTGGCTACGTGCTTTGGCATTGGTTACAACAGTGTAGAGTTCGCCCTGGGGAAGGGCTACTTCGTCTATGCAAATTGTTTCCCCTATGTTATCGGGGAAAACAACCCATTGCTCTGCATGTTCCAACTGCTCCCATTGCCAGAACCCGCTCATATGGTCTTTGTATTGCCTGGCCAGTGTACTGCCATCAACCTGGTAGTACTTGCCAATACTGTTAGCGCTTACAGGATAATTATCCAACCAACTCTTTTAAAAAAGCACCAAATTCTTTGGTTTATTTTGTGCCCTCGGTGGTCAATTCCCAAGTGCTGGTCAGTATTTTGCCTGTTTTTTTGTCAAGCCATTTGCGCCGCCTGACAAACAGCAACACAGCCTTGTCGCGCAAGGGAAAATCCAAAAGGCTTTTTCCCTCGGTAAAGCCTTTGGCCTCGTAGTCGCCTTCTGGAAAATCTGATGGGATTGTGTGTTTCTCGTCGAGAAAAAAAACAAGTTTGTCTCCTTGCTTTTCTATTGCTACCAAATCAAAAAAATCTAACATCTCAGTGGGCAATAGATACTGTAAAAGTTCATGTGTATGCATGCTGCCAAAATAGAAATATTTCACTTCCCCACCGGATAATTCTGCTGTGCCATAAAAAACCGTACAGTCCGGAAACTGTACGGTAGGATGGTAAAGTTATAATATGGA
>CALAZZ010000205.1 GCA_937926515.1 uncultured Bacteroidales bacterium
CGCTGCCTCAAAACCAAGACAGGCTTGATTCGCTATTTAACCTATTCAAAATGGGACAATGGGCACTGCCTAAAAATGAAATCTACCAGCTGGGTTTCAGACTTGGAAAGCAACTACAACTTGAAAAATTGTTTTGTGTGGACGACCCCGGCAGGCATTATGAAAATGTGTGGGAAATTTTTGGCGACAGTGCCAGGCTCTCCGCGTTTGAATACCATTACTTCAATACTCCTGACACAGCCTATCTTCAACATAATCAGCCTGAAAAAGTATCAAGTATTATCAGTACCCTTATAAATTCAAACGATCCTGAGGTTATCAGAAATGGGCTTTCCATTTACCTTCTACGATTGTTCAAATATGAAGAATCACCAGGCGACTTTGTTGGAGTGGATTTCGAAAGTGGAAGATGGTTCAACAGAAACCTTCGGATATTCAGAAACATTCAACGGATCAATCCAAATACTGATGATCGCATTTTATTGATCATTGGAAGCGCACACCTCAATCTGCTGAATTATTTTTTTGAAATATCTGAGGAGTTTGAACTGATATCACCCATCCCCTATTTGGATCAGTCACGCATGTATTTGGATTAAAACATCCGTTACATTCTCAAGGCACTGATAATCAATTTGAAAAAAAATGTTATCTTTGCCATCATCTAACAGAGAATAGATCCCAATATGCGAAGATATACTTGTCACAAACATAGTATTCAACCGATTGCCAAGCGCGTAAAAGTGGTCATCGGGAATTAATCCCTTCGTATTGCTGTATTCTCAATGCTTCTGCCTTATTGCTGGCTTGGAATTACCCAAACCTGATCATACCAAGGTAAAGGGGCGATCAAAACCAGATTAATACAGCTATTAATAATTATCAGTAGAGTAAACAATTAATTATGACAAAAAAACCACTCCTGCTATTTAAATATGGTGGCAACGCAATGACAGATGATGATATTAAGATCAAGGTCTTGCAAAACATCACAGAGCTTAAGAAGTCCGGTTATGATGTTGTAATTGTTCATGGTGGCGGACCTTTTATCAGGCAAGAACTTGAGCGGGCAGGAATTCAATCAGAATTTATTGCAGGACACAGGGTAACGACTGAGCAAGCTTATTATTATGTGGCAATGGCACTTAAAGGTATTGTTAATTTCGATTTGGTAAGCATCATGAATCGACTTGGGAACAGGGCTGTAGGCATATCAGGTATTGATGGTAAATTAGTCACAGCTTCGAAACGAAAGCATCAAAGCATAGTAAATGGAAATGTAGTTGATGTCGACCTGGGTCGGGTTGGTGATGTGGATTCCATAAACCCTGAGTTGATCCATGTGTTGCTCCAGAGCAATTATATTCCTGTGGTTGCATGCCTTGCAGCAGATGAAGAAGGGAATGGTTACAATATTAATGGAGATATGTTTGCTGGTCACCTGGCCGGAGCGCTCAGGGCTGAACAATTCATTGTGCTTACAGATGTGGACGGAATCTTACTGGATAAGGAGAACAAGGATTCAATCATTCATGAACTGAACTTAAGTGAGCTCGACGATCTATATAACAAAAAAGTAATTCAAGGAGGTATGATTCCCAAAGCAGATGCATGTAAACTTGCATTGCGCAAGGGAGCACAATCTGTCCGTATTATCAATGGAACCAAACCCGCACAAATCCCGTCCATAGCAAACAGTCAATCAACGGGTACATTAATCAGAAATAAGTAAGCACAAAACAATGCAAGACGAATTAAATAAATCCTTTCAAGACATAGACAAAAAGCATTATCTGCAGGCCTTTAAGCGATATCCCATCACATTGGACCGAGGCGAAGGTTCGTTTGTATATGATGTAGATGGCAATAAGTACCTTGATGCACTGGGAGGTATAGCTGTAAATGGATTGGGACATTGTCACCCCGATGTTGTGACGGCCATACAAAATCAGGCAGCAAAACTCATGCACATTTCTAATTTCTATTTGAGTAAACCACAGGCTGAGCTTGCTGAAAAACTAGTTATACTTTCAGGTCTGGACCGTGTTTTTCTTACAAACAGTGGTGCTGAGTCCGTTGAAGGTGCTATTAAAATTGCAAGAAAATTTGCTCATAGCATTGGTCGTGGCGGTAAGATCATTTCGTTTGAAGGTTGCTTCCATGGGCGTACCATGGCAACTATCGCCACCGGAAAAAAACAAATGCAAGCAGGTTTTGATCCTATTCCACAAGGCTTTATGCAAATCCCATTCAATGACATTGATGCCGTGGAATCGTCAGTCAGCAATGATGTAGCCGCCTTTCTCATTGAACCCATACAGGGTGAGGGAGGCATCATTGAGGCTGATGTGGCATTTGTAAAAGAATTACACCGGATATGTGATGAGCAACAGATTGTATTGATATTTGATGAGGTGCAAACAGGTATGGGCCGCACAGGAAAAATGTTTGCCAAAGATCATTTCGGTATAAACCCTGACATCATGTGCCTGGCCAAGTCACTGGGTAGCGGGTTTCCAATAGGAGCCATTTTATCCACCGACAAAGTAAGTGGAGCCATTGAATTCGGTGATCATGGTACAACCTTCGGTGGCAATCCCCTGGCCTGTGCAGCTGCACTTGCTACAATAGAAACAATTGAATCAGAAAAACTTATCAATCAGGCTGCTGAAAAAGGCAATTGGCTAAGATCACAGATTAAAGCCATAGCCGCTCCCTGTATAACAGATATTCGCGGAAAAGGACTTATGATTGGCGTTGTTTTTGACTTCGATACAAAAATCCTCGTTCAGAAAATGCTTGAGCATGGAGTTCTGGCCAATGCCACTGCCGGAAATGTTTTACGCCTGGTCCCTGCATTGAATATCAACTATGATCAACTAAACCAATTGGTCGATGTTATTAAACTGGCAATTAAGGAGGTAAAAAATCATGGATAAAATGAAAATAGCTATCGTTGGGGCAACAGGGTATACCGGTTCAGAGCTGGTACGATTGCTCTTGAATCATCCGGAAGTCAAAATTGATTTGATTACCTCTGAAACACATGCAGGCAATAAGTTTTCATCCGTTCATCCCTTCCTCGAACATATTGAAGATCATAACTTAGTATCTGTTGATCAGCTTGAAGACCGGAGTATCGACCTGGTGTTTTTAGCTTTGCCACATGGTGTTTCGATGGATTATGTAAAACGTTTTAGGAATCAGTCATTTAAAATAATCGACCTGTCAGGAGATTTCAGATTAAGTAGTTCAGAAGTGTATTCTGAATGGTACAAAACAGAACACACCTATCCTGAAGGGTTCCATGAGGCTGTTTATGGGCTGCCCGAATTGTTTTCAGACCATATTAGGAAGGCCACCCTGGTTGCAAACCCCGGTTGTTTTCCAACCGCTGCTATACTAGGAATTGCCCCCTTATTGTCTGCCGGCCTGGTCATGCCTGAACCAATTATTGTCGACTCTAAAACAGGAGTTACAGGTGCAGGTGTGAAGTCAAAGCCGGTGAATTTATTCTCTAATGTAAATGACAATTTCAAGGCTTATGGACTTAAGACACACCGGCATACCATTGAAATGGAAGAAATTCTTTCAGCCCTCAGTTCAGATAAAAATTCTACAATACAGTTTACCCCTCACCTACTCCCTGTTGACAGGGGGATTTTTTCAACCATTTATTTGAAACCTAAAAAGGATGTTTCGGAACATGCTATCAGATCTGAATTTAAGCGTTATTATAAGGATAAACCTTTTATCAGATTGCGCAGCCAGATCCCGGCAGTCAAAGATGTTAGAGGGACCAATTACTGTGATCTTTTCACCACATATGATGAGCGTACAGGCCTAATCATTGTAATTAGCGTTATTGATAACCTTGTTAAAGGTGCTGCTGGCCAAGCCATTCAAAATATGAACCTTATGCTCGGGCTAAACGAATCAGCAGGCCTAAACCAGATTCCGCTTAACCCATAAATATTACAGAACGATGACAGACATGATCAAAAACATAACCAACGTAAGAGGCATAACATGCTGGGGAGCGCATACGGGTGTCAAATCCATGCGCCGTGACCTGGCTATTATTTTTTCTGATAAACCGGCAAGCGCTGCCGCTGTTTTCACACAAAATAAAGTTCTTGCAGAACCACTTATTCTATCAAAAAAACATATATCCGACGGAAAGGCTCAGGCCATCGTAATCAATGCAGGCAATGCCAATGCAGCAACAGGCGAACAGGGCCGACTTGGTGCCGAAGCCATGGCAACGACCCTGGCCGAGGAGCTTCAAATTGATAAGGAATTGGTGTTGGTATCCTCCACCGGTGTTATCGGTCAGCCTTTTCCCACTGAAGATATTGTTAAAGGAATAAAGGAAAATGTAAAAAAATTGTCAAAAAGGTCAATGGCCGGATCATTTGTGGCCAATGCCATCCTGACCACTGATACTTTTCCCAAAGAGGGATTTGTCGAATTTGATGTTGACGGCCATGAAGTAAACATGGGAGGTGTGGCCAAGGGTTCAGGAATGATTCATCCCAATATGGCTACGATGCTAGCCTTTATTGTCACCGACATCGCCATATCGCCTAAACTCTTAAAGGAAACAGTGAAGCAGGCTGTGGAAAATTCATTTAATATGATCACTGTTGATGGGGACACTTCTACCAATGATATGGTAGTGGTATTGGCCAATGGTATGGCGCGGAATGATATGCTCACCTCGGTAAAAGACAAAGGCTATGCAGCTTTCCGAAAAAATCTGGAAGAAATGATGGTGCACCTGGCTAAGCTGATCGTATCGGATGGTGAAGGAGCGTCAAAATTCATTGAGTATGAGGTAGTAAATGCTCCAAATATGGAGATTGCTCGTACTTTGATTCGAAAAATATCAGATTCAACCCTGGTTAAAACTGCCCTTTTCGGGCGAGATCCAAACTGGGGAAGGATCATTGCTGCAGCTGGTAATGCAGGTGTTGATTTCAACTATCAACATGTTGATCTATACCTGGGTACGGAAAAGGAATTGGTGAAGATGCTGAATAAAGGGGTCCCACAAGATTTTAACCTGAGCCAAATGAAGAAATTACTTAGAGAGGCGCATCTTAAAGTAAAACTTGATCTAAATAATGGTAAAGCAAAGGCTAAAGGATGGGGATCTGATCTGACAACTGACTATGTCATGTTTAACTCGGTTTATACCACATAATAGGTCAGCGTATTGAATTAATGAATTGCTAAATTGGTACGATCATTTACCCAGTTTCGACTTGATCTCATCCATATGCTCCTCGCCTGCATGGTACCCTATTTCAAATATTTTGTCAGCCACATCAAAATCGAAAGTTCCATAGCTGCGCAATTCTTCAGGATCAATAATGACATCACATTGCTGCATCTGATCCATCTCATTGTTGCGCACAACAATTCGCAAACAACGCTCACCAACCGACAGCATCGATTTGAACTCCTTATCCAGTTCGTCTGTATGGTTAGAGTTTAAGCCAATGATCATACGCTTGTCTTTTTTGATACATTCCACAGGCATATTGTTGGTCACTCCCCCATCCACATAGTAGTAATCACCAATTTTTGTCGGTACAAACAATATGGGTATGGAGGATGAAGCCACCACGGCATCATATAGGTTGCCCTGATGAATAATCTCATTAACCGCCTTATTAAGATTGGTTACAGAAACATAAAGTGGGATATCCAGTTTGTCAAAAGTATCTGCTTTGACAAAGGATTGCAGTTGCTTTCGCAGCTGATCCAACGACCCAAAACCTCCCTTGAGTCCAATCCAGGTATGCAGATTCCTGAATTCGGGAAGCTTAATGGCCTTAAGCATATCATCCGGCCTGACACCTGAAGCGTACATGGCTCCTACAATAGCACCCATGCTGGCTCCAGCGATGGCTTCGGGTTTAAGACCAGCTTCATCCAAGGCTTTCAAAAAACCCGCATGCATAATTCCCCTTGCACCGCCTCCGCTCAGAGACAATCCAAAGCTTTTAAATTTTTTTGGCATTTTACTGATTTTCCCGCTAAGTTAGCGAAAAAAATCAGGCCCTGATCATGGTGAGTATCATTTTAAATGAATCAACAGCTTTCAGGGCATGAGGAATATTGGCTGGCATAATGATGCTTTCGTTCGATGACAATACATAGGGCTTTCCACCTATTGTGATCTCACATTTACCATCGATCACTTGCACAAGTGCGTCAAACGGTGCACTGTGCTCCGAAAGCCCTTGTCCCTTGTCAAAAGCGAACAAAGTTACATTGCCTCTTTCCGTTTTTACGACTTGCTTGCTAACCACTCCACCCGGGGCATAGTCGATTGCATCAGCAAAATTATATGTTGTAGAATGTTCAAACTTATTGATAATCATATTTTAGAGTTTTAAATATTAGTGCTTTCAGTTAAATTATCATGCAGGCATGTAAGGGTCGAACTACACCTCATGTATTGCATTATATAAATACCGGTTTAAATGTAAGCATGATCCATGCCCAGTTGTTAGTCGCATTATGGTCACCCCCTCTGAGCTGCTGCAGGGTTTCGGTTCCAAACATCTGAGAATACCCGGCTGAGATTGTCAATGGCTGTGCCAATTTATAATTGATTGAAAAGTCGAGCTCAGTTCCCAGTTTCTTATCCATGGTATCCGACTGATCATCAATCACATCAGCAGCAGCAGCGAAAATATGTGCTGTGAGAGTTGCACCAAATTTATTCTTCGAGTAAAAAACTCCTGCATGGATGTCACTTAGCCCTACAGCATTCAGATGGTTACCTACATAAAAATAGTCCATATGCCCGTTAAACTTATGATTGGTACCATAAAACGGTTCAAAGGAGCGGTTTACAAAATCATCTGCTCCGGTATCCTCCAACTGTGAAGTTCCGGACAGCCACTCCCATCCGGCTGCCATACCCCATCCGGAATCGAATGTATATTTCCCGCCAAATTTCCAGAGATGGGCATCCAGTTCTATATCATTACGGTTTTTTCCGGTGGTATAATAGGCCTCACCATAAAGCTGAAGTCGTCCCACTGCCTGAGTTAGTCTGCCTCCCATTGTTTGGCTGTAAACTGTTTTGTAAAGTACTTCATCGTCCTGTACATAATCATGCTGCAATCCATTATTCAATAATAGCAAACTTAGTCCGGTTGATGAAAACCGATGATTAAACCATAAGAACTGCATGCTTTTATATCCGGGAAGCATATAGTAGGTGCCACTCAAAAGCTCACCAACCTGATTGAAAGCCAATCCAAAATGCAACTTAGATTCTCCTTCATACTTGAACAAAAACACATCATGGGCTCGTGCCTGCTGCGCCCAGTCAACATTGCCCAATATGCGTGCATCATCGTACACAAGCTCCTGTCTGCCAAACTTCAAAGAAAATTTATCATTAACGAAATACTCACCCCAGGCCTGGTGAAGCATCATGCTGTTTGATGAGGCTGCCAACTGACCCAGGTCGCCCCATACCCTCACATCTTGCAGGCTTAATCCAAAACGCAGGTTCTCATTTTGATAATGTAAGTTGAGCCGGCTACGCTGCGAAATGAAAGCAGCAGGTTCATGGTCCTGAGCAACCAACTCCTTAAATCCATTGCGGTATTCAGCCCGTGGACGCAACTCACCTGATAAGGTAAACTGAGCCTGAGCCTGCACGCAAAACAACATCAAGAGCATAATTGCAACTGCTTGACTTAAAAATTTTATGGTTTTCATATTGCTATTGTTTGGTTTGGTGATTTTCAAATGATAATTAAGATTTTAAGTATTGATATGCCTGAATAGGTCTATAAATTATTTCCAAATACAACCGAATCAATTCCACTACAGATAGTCAGCCAATGTATGCGATTCGAGATGATTTTTGAATTCTAGTGTCATCTTTCGGGTAACGTTGTCCATAATACATTTACCAAAAGGGCATATGCTCTTATCCATCGGGCACTTGGACACTTCGATCTTGCCTTCAATAGATTCATAAATCTGAAGCAATGTGATATCTGCAGGATCTTGCTTGAGGGTGAAACCTCCTGTAGGCCCGCGATGCGACTCAAGAAAATTATCCTTAACAAGCCTTTGAAATATCTTTGCCACATGGTGGCGCGAGCTGCCGGTAACCTCTGCAATACGCATCACATTTGACATTTTTTCAGTTTTGGCTACGATAATCATTCCGTGCAATGCAATGGAGGCCGCTTCGGTAAGTGAGACAATTTTAGACATGGTGAGTATTCAGTAATTAAATACCAAAATTACCAACTTTTGTGTAATATATGGTTCATTTTTTGAACTTTTTCTGATTTTTATTTTCAATGTCACACTTCGGTATTGATCAATGTTCGCAAACGAACAGTATTGTTCTTTTACGAACAACTTTTTGAGGTGTTGGAAAATAATTCAACATCCTAAACACCTTTCTTTTAAATATTTAACTGTTTGGCATGATAATGTAATAGAAGCTGTCAATTCAAATGAATCTAAACTAAGCCATCAACATGAGAATTAAAGTTTACCTCACCGCTCTGCTCATACTATGTTTTAACCAAGTATCAAAGCCCGACACAGGCTCCTATACACAAACAGTAAGGGGAGTGGTATTGGATGCCATCACCGAAATGCCACTTCCAGGTGCCACAGTAGTCATTCAGAACACTGATCCGCTCAAAGGGACCATCACCGATCTGGAAGGACATTTCAGCTTGAATGAGGTGAAGATTGGCCGTATCAGTGTTTCGGTAAGTATGATCGGGTATAAGCCTATTGCAGCCAACAGCCTGCTTGTAAGCAGCGGCAAGGAAGTGGTTTTGACATTCAGGTTGGAGGAACAGGTTTACCTCCTGGATGATATTGTGGTGAAACCTGAGGTTGAGAAGGACAAACCACTCAATGAGATGGCACTGGTCAGCGCACGCTCCTTTACCATTGAGGAAACAGAACGTTATGCTGCCAGCTATGGTGATCCTGCACGCATGGCATCTAATTTTGCGGGAGTTTCCTCCCCTTCTGACCAGCGCAACGATATCATCATACGGGGCAACTCACCACTTGGTCTAGTGTGGCGCATTGAAGGTGTTGACATTCCAAACCCTAATCATTTTGGCTCAATGGGATCAACAGGTGGGCCGGTAAGCATCTTAAACAACAATCTATTAGACAATTCCGATTTTTATACCGGCGCCTTCCCCGCAGAATTTGGCAATGCCATAGCAGGTGCCTTCAATCTGAATATGCGTAATGGAAATAATCAACGCCGCGAATATACCGCTCAGGTAGGGTTTAATGGATTTGAACTAGGTGCTGAAGGTCCGTTATCTATAGGAAACAATGCCTCCTACCTGGTGAATTTCCGTTATAGCACACTTGAAGTTTTAAATGCGCTGGGCATGAGTTTTGGCACAGGCGATGCGATCCCACAATACAAAGATCTGGCCTATAAAATTAATATCCCGCTCAAGTCAGGCAGGATCTCCCTTTTCGGTATTGGTGGAAGGAGTTATATTGAGATGCTCGACAGCAAGGGAGATTCAGCCTCCTTTGGCTTTGCAGGTACCGATGTGCGTTTTGCTGCCGGGATGGGTGTTAGCGGAATAAACCATCTGCATTACTTCAATGAAAACAGCAGGTTAAGCTCACATCTGGTGGTATCAGCTATCAGTAATGAAACAGACATGGTAGACCTGGCCAGAGATATTGGAATTCCGGAGATTGACGAAACAGACCATGAGATCACCTACAAGTTATCCACCAAATTCTCGCACCGGTTCAACGCACGTAATTTTGTAAACCTGGGTTTGGTATACGACTTGATTGATGTTAAATATCAAGGTAAAAAATACCATTGGCGTGATGATGCTTACTATTATTATATGAACATGACCGGCACACTGGGAATGGGCCGTGCTTTTGGAGAATGGCAACACAGGTTTAACAATGAGCTTAGAGTAAACGCCGGTTTACATTCAACATATTTGTTTTTCAACGAAAGTTTCTCTCTTGAACCCAGGCTTGCGGCGCGTTGGGATTTCAGGCCGGGACAAACTTTTAGTCTGGGTGCAGGCATGCATAGTCAATCCCAGTTAAAGGCTGTTTATTTTATGGAAGAACTGGTTGACACATTGAATCAGGTCTATCATGCTTCCAACAAAGCTATTGATTTCTCCAGAAGTGTGCATTTGGTGGCTGCTTACGACCGCATGCTGGGCGAAGGTCACAGATTGAAAACAGAAATCTATTACCAATGGCTCTATAACATCCCGGTATCGCATCGTCGGCCGGAATATTCAGCCTTGAACCAAGGTGGCGGGTTCTCATACCTGGTATATCACGACCTTGTAAATGAAGGTATTGGCAAAAACTATGGCATTGAACTTACCCTGGAGAAGTTCCTGAAAAATGGATTTTATTACTTGTTCACTGCCTCAGTTTATGAAGCATTTTACCAGGGATATGATGGTATATGGCGAAACTCAGCATTCAATAATAACTTTGTATGCAACCTGTTAGGTGGTTATGAATGGGCTACCGGCAAAAGATCCAGGCTGGCATTGGACCTTAAGGTGGTTTATGCAGGTGGCAATCGCTACCTGCCTATTGATGAAGATGCATCACTACTTGAAGGCGGAACAGTGTATGACTGGTCTGATGCATATAACAAGCGTTATCCGGACTATTTCAGATTGAATGCACGCATTGGTTTTCACCTTAATGGCAAGCGACTGAATCAGGAATGGGCCATCGATCTTCAGAATATTACCAATCATGAAAATATTTTTACGGAAAACTGGAACAACCACAAAAAGGAAATCACCACTTCTTACCAGATGGGCTTTATGCCGATGATGAGCTATAAGATTTTCTTTTAAGCATTGCTATTGCATATCCGCCTCAAACATTATTATCTTTAATTTTGCGCCGGATGCAAGCTATATTTCCTTTATACCTGGTCATTTTAATGTTTGGCTATTCCATGATTGGATATGCCTCAACTCATGTTGGCTTCCGCTTTTATCCGCATGATCCTGATACCCTGCTGATGCTGCAGAATGATACGGTAGCTTTTACGGTTATTGATACCAACCGGTTTATCCAGGCCGATTCATTGCCGCAATTTGCCGGTGACAGCATCATGTCCGAACAGGCCGACTCTATTTCCATGGTCCGACGGAAACCTTCTTCAACGACCGGGCCGGGACGGCCAACTGTTGCCGTCGACTCCATGCGTGTGGATTATTATATCAGGCATTTCGACAGCCTTTATCTTGGCAGGCTCCATACACACGATACCTCGCAAATCCATACAGTTGATTTTGATGCCCTTTCAAAGGGAATGCATAATTATAATACGCTGAGCAATACCGGTCTGGCCCATCAGAAGCAAATTTTGGAAATACCATTTTTCAATGGTTTCGATCTGCAACATCATTCCTATCGTAGCTATATCAGGACTGATAAGGACATACGATACCTTAACCCACATCAACCCTTTAGTGACATTTACTATACTATGGGGTCAAAAAAAGAGCAACAACTCAATGTGAGCTTTGCCCGTGCACTGGCACCGCGATTCTACGTTGGAGCTGAGTTTTATCTTGTGGCCTCACCCGGACCATACCGCAGGAGTAAGTCAGACAACAAGGGTGTGTATTTCACCCAACGCTATCATAGTGCCAACCATCGTTATGGAATATCCGCCTATTACAACTACAATAGGCTGTTCATGCAGGAAAGCGGTGGCATCATCAACGACAGCATCTTCGAAAATAATATTGAAACTGACCGAAGGGTTATACCTGTGCATTTGACGAATACGGAGAATGCGGAGAATGAGGTGAAACATTCAGGCTTTGGCATTGAACAATATTTTAATCTTTCACGACCTCAGCAGCGTTTGACCGACAGTATGCCTGGGATAAGACGCATCCAGATAGGGCGGCTCACACACCGCATGTATTATGCCCGAAACCAAATGCGCTATACCGACGAAAATCCGCAAGTTTCGTATTACAAGCTTTTCGGTTCACCAATGGATACACTTGCCACAAATGATTCTGTTTACCAGGATGTCATTAGAAACAGTGTGCAATGGAACAACCTGGCTTATAAGCGATCTACGGAGGAAATACCCTTCTATCTATACGGTGGCATCGAACATGTTCATATTACACACCGGACCTACTCCATCCTGATTGACTCAATGCCAACACTAAAACGATCCTATTCACAACTTATCCCCTTTGCAGGCATACAAATAGGGCTTTTCAGATCTTCCTACCTGGATGGAAAAATCCGTTATATCACTGGTGATCATAGTGCAGGCGATTTGGAATTAGATGCTGGTTGGAAGCAATATCTTGGAACCACCGGGCGCAATATAGGCCAGCTTTTTTTCAGGCTCCGCATCCTGAACCAGACCCCATCGTGGTTTTATCAGAAATATCAGTCCAATTATTTCAGTTGGGAGAACCAATTCGAAAATTCTCGCTATGTGTCATTTACAGGCGGATATCAATACCAGGGAGTAAAGCTTGGCGGTAATTTGCATATACTTGACAGACATATCTATTTAGATAGAACAGCCCGTCCCAAGCAAACAAGTGGGACAATCAGGCAGGTTCATCTATTTGCTGATTTCCATCTTAGCCCCGGCAAATTTGACATCCAAGGCTCCATGAATTATCAAAACAGCGATAATGATACGATTATACGCTTGCCCGAACTTACGGCAAAGCTCAAGATTACTTTCACACAGGACCTTTTCAAACGGGCAGCAACCATACAACCGGGCTTTAGCATTCATTACAACACGCCATATTTTGCGAATGCGTATATGCCGGCACTTAGGGCTTTTTACCTGCAAGACAATAAAGAAATTGGAGGTTATCCCTACCTGGATGTATTTTTCGGACTTAAAGTGAAACGGGCAAATCTTTTTGTGAAATATACCAACCTTTATGGCCTGGCCGGTGATTACACCTATTATACCGTCCCGGGCTATCCCCTCCGCGATCCGCATTTCTATTTTGGAGTGAGTTGGCGGTTTTATCAATAAAACCATGATCATCAATGTCTTGAATAATACTACTCAATACTATTTGTGACTAATTTACTTGGTAAAGATCATGCTAATTCAACTTAGGTGGAATTCTTTCTTTATCGCTGACTTTTAAGGATTTCCTCACACTTCACTTTCCGTTCCAATCAAACTATATGATGGGTGAGCATGAACCCTGGCATTTCAAACAAAATTTTCATCAAAGTATTAAAGGGAGATAATTCTTAATTGATTAGGAGCATCCATTTTTTCTACTTCATCCCACGCTGTTTTTTGATCTGCTCATAGGCTGCGCTCACTTCCTGGAACTTTTTCTCAGCCGAACGATGCACTTCCTCACCAAGATGGCTCACCTTGTCGGGGTGATACTTAAAAGCCATTTCGCGGTAAGCTTTCTTGACCTCTTCATTGGTGGCACCGGGTTCGATTTCCAGGATCTTGTAGGCGCTGTCGATCTCTTTGACAAACATCGCCTTTATGGATTGGAAATCTGCAGGGTTCAAGCCCAGGTAGCCACCGATCGTACTGAGCACATTCAATTCGACAGGAGCAATCTTACCATCAGACATGGCCACACCAAAGAGATAGTGCATCAATTGCAAGCGCGAGGGATAGTCCATAAACTGCCTGATCTGGGCACCCACTTCAGATAGCTTGATTTCCTGCTTTAGAATTTCACGCAGCATCAGAATGTACTGTTCAGCACGTTCTCTCCCAAAATTGGCCAGGTAAAAGGACTTCACATAATTAAGCTCTGTTCTTTTGACCACACCATCAGCTTTCATCACCGCTGCGGTAAGGACAAGCAGGCTTACATTGAAATCGCCCTGTTGTGTACCTTCGTGAGCATAAGTGCCCGCGCTCATATCCTCATACATCTTACCGAAGGCAAAGCCGAGCAAGGCGCCAATGGGGCCTCCAAAAGCCCAGCCGAGTGTGCCGCCTATCCATTTGGCATAGGTATTTTTGCCTTTGCGTCGGCTGACAAGCTTTTCATTACCTGTGGATTTGTTGCCATGTTTGCGGTAGAAAAACAAATAAACAACCAGCATGATCAACAGGAATATTATAAGGTATTTCATGGAGCGAAGTTTTAGCTTGCAAAAGTAGCCTTTTAGATTATTTCACGTGTTGAGATGAAAAGTAAAGGCCAAATGTTTCTTTACTGTGCTATAGGTGTTATGATTAATGCAGCTTTTAATATAGCTTCGTGAGACTTTGTGGCTCCTTTGTGCAGCTTTGTGACATAGCTATAACACAAAAACAAAAGCTTAATGTTTCTTTACTGTGCTATAGGTGTTATGATTAATGCAGCTTTTAATATAGCT
>CALAZZ010000206.1 GCA_937926515.1 uncultured Bacteroidales bacterium
TTTACACTGGCACAATTACTCCGGTTTAGCTGGCACATGATGGCCGGTATATGCATGTTGTTTTGTGTTGTTTTGTTTTTTGTTTTGTGTTGTTTTGTTTTGTGTTATTGTGTTTGGTGTTGGGTTGCTTGGTGTTTTTGTTTCCGGATTTTTTTCGTGCACGGATGACCCTTCGGCATGGTTCGACTTCCTTCAGCCAGGCTCAGGGCACCGCGCGGATTTTTTTTGAACGCGGATGTGTGCGCCCACAGGCGTATTTGCGCGGATTTTAAGGCGGTTAGCGAATTGGGTTAAACACAGAAGTAAAAGCATTCAAACCTCATAATATCATTGTTTTAAGTTGACTATCTATCTGCTTGCGGCGGAACAATTCAGCTAAAGTTAAACAAGCTATTTGCAATTATCTTGAGCCCGATTTATGATGCAAGTAGTTCTTTTACAAGGTTTACCTGATGGTTAAACTTTTCCGGATTGCTCTCTTTAAGTCTTTCAATATTAAGCAATTTCCATTTTACCCCCGGAAATTGACACCATGCCATTGCCTCGCCAACAATGCGCCCCTCAGTAAACCCAATAATCATTTCTTTGTCCTCAATGCTTAAGCTGTGGTTTATTAGATTTATTAATCTGTTCCTGGTATGCTCATACATTTCATATGAAAAATCCTCCATTGCCATTCCTTTAAACTGATTATCAAATGCCGATTGCTGATCATTGAATAGTGGACTGAGAATTTCGTGTATCGGTCGCTTGGAGTTTAACATACAAAACAGAAAACCTTTCATCATCTCGTTGGTCAGGCCTTTGCGGTCGAGCATCATCTGGATATCAAACAGGTCGCGAGGGTGCTGGCGATCAAGTGCTGCAACAATCTTTCCACCAAAAAGCTGTGACTCCGGTACGATATTCATTTCAAGGTAGCTATCAAAAAACTGTTGTGCTGCATCACACATGATCCGCACTTCCGGTTGATCAATTACACCCCTGATGACTGTATTCGCCTCAATTTTAATCATATATGGACCTAATGAACAAAAAAGTTTGTATTCAGCATCGGCGTAAACAGGATTTGCAATTCGCAAACCGGGAATCATTTTGAGAAGATCTCCTGACAGGTTTTTCAATAAACCCCGAATCTTTTTAAGGTCAGACTGTCTGTTTTTAAACGGTAAAAAGGTGAGGTCAATATCAACCGATAGTCTGGGCATATTATGATGGAACAGGTTGATAGCCGTACCACCATGCAGTGCAAATTCGGGAATCCTTACAATTGCCGGCAGCAGCCTTAGCAACAGTTTAACTTGTTCGATATACTTCGGATCAATCATACAATGTTTTCCGGAACGGTGATCTGGTATTTTGCAACATACCGGCCGGCTTTTACGATACTTCTTTTGCCAGAACCAAGATGAATGGCATCTGTTTGAATACGTTTAAACCAAGCGTGACCGGAATTTTCGGCCAGATAGAGAAACAGTCTTTTTGCCTTTATTGAATTACAACGCTCAAGGAGTGTTTGCACTTGCATAGGCATCAAGGTTGTGAGGCCTTCCATAATCAACAAGGCTTCATTAAGATCGAATTTCTGCGGAGCCATTTCAAGACATTCAAGCATAGCTCTTGCAGTGCCGGAGATCGTTACTGAAAAATCATTAACCTGAAAGGATGTAAGGCCAATGTTCGCCGGCAAAAAGTTGGTTCTTATCACCATAGGAGATATGAATGCTTTGTTATGTAAGAACCATCCCGGGAGGGCTTGTCCTGTTTGGGTAAACAACACTGTTTGCGTTTCCTGCATCTCAACAAAATGTGCAAAGCCTTGCAGAATTAATGATGAACGGCCGCCGATGTGAATGTTTTTTCCTGCCTGAGTTTGCAATGCGTACAAGGCGCCATAGATATCAACGCTGTCGCCAGTTCGCTTGAATGCACCCCTGCCAACGGGTTCTAACCAGCGGCTTTTAAGATAGCGTTGCTGCAAGTCGTGCGAATAACCCTGCATTTCAAGCCATCTTGCCAACAACACCGTTCCTTTGGGTGTTTTCTGTAAGAGCTGGTTTATTTTTGTTTCTGTATTTGTACTCATTGTACAAATGTAAGTATAAATTTAAACCATACCATAGCAATAGCCTTTTTGATGTCACTTAATTGTGACTTTGTTCCGAGGCTTTCTTGTTCAGCGCCTCCTGGGGGGGTTGGCGTGGATTTCTTTAGGCACGCGGATTTGGCGGCCGCTTGCGCCAACGGACGGATTTGCGCAAATTTTAAGGCGTTTAGTGAATTGGGTTAACCAACAGGCCTGTCAAGGATTCAAATACATTGGTGCCTCTAAACTGCCTTAGCGTTTGTGGAACTTGCGAAGCAATCCCGCCGTGCCTTCGGTCGCTTATTTAAGGCATCCCCGGGTCTTTTGTTCACGTTTTTCGGGTGCTCGTCGGGTTTGGATCCAGATTAGTCCGAGGGAAAGGTTTGATACATCCTGAGAAATTGCAGGCATTCTTGCTTTAATTTAGTTCGTACAAAAGATTTTAGTTTTTCATCAATTAGCTCTCCAATTCCATCAAGAAGTTTTTTTGGGCTCAACTGTTCGATCATTTCAATGCATGCATCCATATATTCTTCGAAGCCCATCATCATGCGCAACTCTACAATATCTTTGTTTACAGGGGTTTGATCTTTCATATAAAAGTAAACATCAAATACATCGCGGCTGGTAAAAACCTTTCTGTCGAGCAAAGCGCATAATTTATGAGCAAACATGTCCTTTTTTGTCATGACCAGCATGGGTATGCTCAGGTAGCTTTTGATTTCATAGCTGTCAGGAAACAGCCGGTTCGAGATTTCAATTTTCAGGTTTCGGTTTCCGGCACCGTAATCCAAAACACAGATCAAACCATGATGTTTTTCGGCTTCATCTTTGATGCGTCCGTAACGCAACAGAATTTTTCTGACTTTTTGAAATACCTTTTTAGCCTTTTCCTGCGATAACAGGTTAAAATCAAGGTCAACTGAAAAACGCGGCAAATCATAAAAAAGCATGTGTGCCGTTCCACCTTTAAAACCAAGCGTGGTGGCCAGTTCCATATCGGTGTAGATGTCTTTCAGTATTGATACCAGCAGTAATTTATGTCGGTTAATATCGAGCATGTTCAATAATGGTTAATGCAGTTTTTTCGAGGCGGGCAGACTGGTAAACGCTAAGGAGTTCAACTAATTTGTCTTTGTTCAGGGCAGTTGTTGAATCAAAATAATATGCCTGATCCAGGTATAGTTTGTCCAGCAAAGCCCGCTCAGGCGTAGCCATACTGATTCCGGTGCTGCTCATGGTGATACCGGAAGCGTTGTATAGTATGTTGTCTTTTATTTTTCTGTAATGTAACTGATGATTGTCAATTTTCAGATTCCGGGATAAATAGCTCAAGATGGTTATGACAGGATTGTATTGAAACACGATGCCTTCTTTTTGCAACACATACTCAAGCGATATATAAGCGGGTTTGAATATTTTACAGGCCAGTTCTTCGGGCGCGTAATTTTCTTTCGCATAAATTCCACGTCGAAGATTGATTAATTTCTTGGTTCGAACATAATAATTGATGCGCTGCTTCAGCCTTGCCATATCGGATTCGCCGGAAAGCATGGCGATTTCCAGGAAAGAAAAAACAGTTCTTTTGTCGCTGTAGAGCGTAAAAATCAGTTCGGCATTCATTTTTTATTGTAAACTAAAGGTATTAATTATTCATACATATGGTTCACAAAAATAGTCATTTTGTTTTTGTTATGTGTTGTTTTGTTTTGTGTTTTGTGTTGTTTTGTTTTGTGTTTTGTTTTTGTTTTGTGTTGTTTTGTTTTGTGTTTCTCACTTCGGGAGCTTACGCCTAGGCTCAGGGCAGGCGGTCAGTGTGAATGTTTTTTGTTGGGACTTAAGGCGTTTAGTGAATTGGGTTAACCAACAGGTCTGTTAAGGATTAGAAAAACTTATGTCGTGAAATTGCCTTAGTGTTTGTGGAACTTACGAAACAATCCCGCCGTGCCTTCGGTCGCTTATTTAAGGCATCCCCGGGTCTTTTGTTTACGTTTTTCAGGTGCTAAACGGGTTTGCTTCGTCAGCCATCTCGGGCAGGGGCCCTCGATGGCTTCCTCGCAAAGGCTGGCTTTGTTAAACGTCTTCCTAAGCCGGCCTATCATCTCAAAGTTGATTCCAGGATACGACGCCACAAATTTTTCAGGTGGGTTGGGCTTTTGCCTTTTTAAGGAATACGCAAAAATAGACCTAATTCAGTGTGTCTATACGCTAAATTAGACCTAATATAGTGTATTGAATCAATTTTTTTGGCCTGGAATGAGTGCGGATTTGCACACCTGTGGCACACAGTTTACAAATCAAGATGGGGCGAAATGAAGTCTGAACGTCCTTTGTTCTTGCATGAATAGCATGCCACCATGCTTTGTAAGAATACTTATTTTAGCTTTTTAATCGCTGATCCGTGGCTTGTTTGTTCATTACAGCCAAAAGAAATTGCAGTGCCAATATCTTATAATCACGGTTACTTTTTATCCATTCAAAACCCTTAAGGCCCATCTCAATTCTTTTCTCCTGGCTCAAGTTTTTCATCCTGATAATTGCTTCACTTAAGGCCTTCGGGTTTTCAGCGGAGCAGCTTATACCGGAACCACTTTCAGCAACAATATCACCAGGTGCTTCAACAGCATAAATAATGGGCTTTTTTGCCAGCATAAAATCATTCAATTTTGTTGGACTAACCCCAAAACGGAAAACAGGTTTCATTTGCAACCCAATATAGGCAACATCGACCATATCCAGGAAATCGTGTACTTGGTCTTTACCGACTGGATCGAGGAAATAAACGCGATCATCAACTTTTAGGCTGACAGCTTGTGATTTCAACTCATTCACATATGCTCCGTAGCCTAATATTGCAACAACAACCTGATTGTCATCACCCAGGGCCAAAGCCTCGACAAGGATGTGAAGGGCATTTGCCAATCCAACACGACCCGCATAACCGATTATAAATTTACCACTTGCCTTTAAATGTAGCATGAGTTCTTTCTGAGGCATAGGTAGGTCAATATTCTTATGTTGATTACTGAGATTGACACCATTGGGAATAAAAATGAATTTATTTGGATGCATGCCCCTTCCAATCATATATTTTTTAGCATCAGGAAGTACCGATACCACATAATCTGCATGTTTATATGCATAGTCTTCAGCATATTGCATCACTGCAATGAATGGATTATTCCTTGACAATTTACCCAACTCGATTAAAGTAAGCGGCCATAAATCCCTTACCTCAAACACCAGACGGGCATTGAATTTGCGGGCATACCGTTTTGCGGCATAAACAGGAAACGGCTGATGTGAGGAGCAAATGACCAGATCGGCATGGTGGACGGGCAGTTTACGATAAAAACACTGCAATGAAAAAGAAACCATATTTCTTAGCCTGCCAAAACCTGAAGCTGGATTGTAGGCTGGTGTTGGGAGCCAAATATACCGGATGCCATCAATGAATTCAGCTTCAATGCTATTGCTCTGTAATGGTTGCTTAAAGCGGGTATGTGCAAATGAAGCTGAAACGATGGTTACCTCATGACCCTGCCTCACCCATTCCCTGGCCAGGTAATAATGGCCGTAAACCATGCCATGTGACGGGGAACCTGCAAGGTAAGCGAAAATGATAATTTTCATATGATAGATTTGGCCATCTTAGTAAAACTTATTTAATTTTTCAGCCTGCGAATCCCAGGAATAGTGCTTTAATACGGCACTTCTACCCTTAAGGCCCTTTTCCATTGCTATTTCAGGATTTGATAATAAAGTGCGCAATGCTTGTGCGATTGATTCTGGGGAATGCGGATCAACAGCTATACCGCAAGAATATTCATCTACAAACGATTTCGTTAAAAGAAAGTTTGATACAATCACAGGTAATGCCGCTGCCAGAGATTCAAATAAACGATTCGACCTTAGGCCATAATGATTTGGATGATTAGAAAAAAGATTAACAGATACAGAAGAATCAAATAAAAGCTTTTCAATATCTTCCAAGGCAACTCTTCCCAAAAAAGTGACACGGTTATGAATCGGACTATTCATCAATAAATTAAGAATTTCTTCTTGATTGTAGTTGCCTCCAACATACGCAGAATACTCCAGGTCTTCAAGAATTTCAAGAGCATGTATGAACTCAGGGGCACATCTTGAACTCATAAGGCCTCCCAGAAACAATATTTTCTTGCTGCTGTATTTGGATAATGTGGGAACAAAGGATAGTGTATTCTTATTTATAATAGGATAGTTTCTTACCGTAATAATTTTTATCTTGGCATTATGTTTAAGTAACTTCTCAGTAATGGGTTCATCAACAGTAACAATACCATAAAATGTATTAACAGCCAACCATTCAAGCAAATTGATTAAATATGAAAACAGTGGTTTTAAAATTCTGGGTATCCAGCTATTACCCCTTATTTGGCTTTTATAATCCTCATGTACATCCATCACAATTTTTTTTCCAAATAAATGGAGGATCATGCACCATGGAATAAGCTCAGGATCATGGAAATGATAAATATCAGCTTTAGTTTTGTAAGCCTTTCTTATAATTGCTAGGCATGTTATGGTAATCCTCAAAAACTTATTCTTGTATTTTTTTACTCTTATAAGTTCTACCCCTCTATAACTATCTGGTAATTGGTTTTCAGATGTTGAAATCAAAGTCACTCGATGACCTGCATTTACTAAAGAAATCGCTTGTTTATAAAAGATTCTAATATCGAAAGTGCTATGTACAGAAGTTAAATGGACAATTTTCATATTGTAGATCATTTCAAATTATCATCGAGAGTGAAACTGAAGTGTTGATTTTTTTTGTGGGGCTTTTACCATTAGTAATTCACCATGCTTGAATGTTTTGATAAAAATCAAAATATTAATAGTTCCACCCCTATTACTTAAAAGAACGTGAGTTCGATATAAGAAAGCAGGTTAATAACCAACACGAAAATGTTGATA
>CALAZZ010000207.1 GCA_937926515.1 uncultured Bacteroidales bacterium
AGCATCCTGATTCATGATGATTGCTTTTAAACCCAATGAAAATGAGGACTAATCCAAGACCCGACTTTCTGCATAAGCGATCAGAGCCTCCAGTTCATCAGGATGGAACCATTTGTAAGTTTTATTTTTCCGGAACCAGGTCATTTGTCGTTTGGCATACCTCCTTGTGTTCAGTTTGACCCTGTCAACGGCTTCCTCCAAATCGTATTGCCCGTCCAGATAACCAAATAATTCCTTATAACCGACTGTGTTCAGCGCATTTAGATCCTTCCACTGGTAAAGGCTGCTTGCTTCTGCCAAGAGGCCATCCTCCATCATTTTCTCCACACGTAGATTGATCCTGTTTATCAGTTCTTTGCGGTCTAGCTTCAAGGCAGTCCATATGGTTTCAAAATCTCTTGGCTGAGCCAAACGTTTCCTGAAGAAACTAAAGGGTTTCCCTGTTTGAAAACACACTTCAATTGCCCGTTGCAGGCGGCGTGGGTTTTGCTTGTCGACAACCTGGTAGTATTCAGGATCTAAGTTTGATAAAACTTGCTGCAGACTGTCAATACCTCCCTGGACATATTGCTTTTGTACCTTTTGCCTGATTTCCATTGAAATTTCAGGTATATTGTCCAAGCCATGACAAACCGCATCAATAAATAGTCCTGACCCTCCTGTAAGCAAGACAAGCCGGTGCTTTTTAAACAATACATCCAGCAGCTCAAGTGCACTTTTTTCGTAGGAGGACACATCATAATTCTGGTTGATGCTAATGGAATGAATAAAATGATGTTTAACCAGTCTAAGTTCATCTTCCGAGGGAACAGCTGTTCCTATAGACATCTCACGGTATATTTGCCTGCTGTCAGCAGAAATGATTTCGGTATTAAAATGACGGGCGATCTTAATTGCAGCAGCCGTTTTGCCCGATGCTGTGGGACCGGCTAACACCAGCAGGTATTTTTTATCTGTGCTCCCGGTTTTCAAGACTTCAATGGTAGTTGACTATTTGTTTTTATAACTGGAGCCTCTGTTATCTCCTTTTTTACCTGAAGCCCAAGTTTTTTACCTTCGTCTTTCATCAGGGCATAAGCTTCGGAAAAGTTGTTGCTGATAATACCTTCCAGGATTGCTTCCCGAATAGCTGTTTTAATGATTCCTACCTCCTTGCAAGGCTTGATATCAAAGGTGTCCATGATCACATCCCCGCTTACCGGTGGTTGCCAATTGCGAATATTATCCTTTTTTTCAATCTCTTTTAGTTTCTGCCGTACAAGTTTGAAGTTGGCCCTGTATTTCTTTACCTTGTATTCATTTTTAGAGGTGATATCTGCTTCGCACAATGTCATAAGGTCGTCAATATCATCGCCGGCATCAAAAAGCAGCCGCCTGATGGCTGAATCGGTAACAATCTCTTGTGCCAGCACAATAGGCCTCAGATGCAGCAACACCAGTTTCTGCACGTACTTCATCCGATCATCAAGGGGCAGTTTCAACATTTTAAAAATCGCAGGTACCATTTTGTAGCCACGGAATTCATGCCCGTGAAAGGTCCAACCCAGATCAGCTTCAAACTTTTTGGTTTGGGGTTTTGCAATATCATGCAGTATGGCAGCCCATCGCAGCCATAGGTTATCCGTCATCTTTGCCAGGTTATCGAGCACTTCGAGAGTATGGTAGAAGTTATCTTTATGTGCTTTGCCATTCATGATCTCAACACCCTGCAAACTAGCCATCTGTGGGAAGAAAACATGCAGCAGGCCGCTGTCAAAAAGCAGTTTAAAGCCAACCGAGGGTTGAGCAGTAAGAATGATCTTATTTAACTCTTCAGTAATTCTTTCAATGGAAACAATTCTGATCCTGTTATGGTTTCTAAGGATGGCTTCCCAGGAATCGGGGTCAATAGTGAATCCCAGCTGAGCTGCAAAACGCACAGCACGCATCATCCGCAGGGGATCATCAGAATAGGTTATATCCGGATCAAGTGGTGTTCGCAATAATTTGGCTTTTAGATCAGCCACACCATTAAATGGATCTATCAACAGGCCATAGTCATTTTTGCAGAGGCTAATGGCCAGTGCGTTAACGGTGAAGTCCCGTCTTTTTTGGTCATCCTCCAGGGTACCATCTTCCACAATCGGTTTTCGACTATATAGTTTGTATGATTCCTTGCGGGCCCCTACAAATTCGATGATCAAATCCTGATAACGGAGCATAGCAGTCCCGAATTGGCCATAATATTTAGCTTCCGTATTTTTGCCCAATCGCTTTGCCACTTCTTTGGCTACTTCAATTCCGCTGCCTATCACGACGATATCAATATCTTTGGACTGCCTTTTCAAGATCATATCACGCACATAGCCACCTATCAGGTAGGCTTTAACTCCCATCGACTGGGCCACCTCTGCGATAAGGTTAAATGGCCTGGCTGATACCCGATCAATAAATATACTCATTCCGGTGCAAAAATAGTGGTTCTCGTGAACCTAAAGAAAGAATTATTGCAACTATAAGCGTAAGATTACTCCTTTTGGAAATACCAATCAACACTCCCATAGCAACAAATCGAAATGGATCACATATAGACAATGCCAACTGATTACAATCCATCAATTCGTGAATGCTGAAAAATATCAGCAACCTCCCTGAACTGTAACCACTTCATTCGCGGGGCCAGGAGGAATGCCCGGTGTTGTTCCTGTTACCTCCCTGGGCGACTGTTTGAAGTAACGGTTGTAATCAAAACGTGCCTTTTCCTGATGACTGAAGGCAGATGTGGGCCGGTATTGGTTCAAAACATGGTTAATAATGAAATCAAAATCATTTGCAATCATGCGGATGTTTTCAAATCCCTGCGACTTTAGCAACAAGCCTGCAGCAGCGCTTGTAGATTCCTTATCGGAAAACAACATCAAGGTTATGCCCTTATCAAGCAAGTCCAGGCTTGAGCTTTCCATGAGACACTCAAAAGGTATATTAATGGCTTCAGGTAAAGTGCCATTGCTATAAGCATCCGGATCGCGTAGGTCAACCATTAAGTAGTTTTCGAATCTTCCCTCAAGAATTATATCCTTGATTTCTGACGGCATCATCCACATTTTATGATTGCCAAGCTGACTGGCCAATTCCTGATTGGTGAGCTTATAGGCAGGTGAGAACAACCATTGGATCAGCATTACCAACAGCACAACCGTTATAAAAAGAAAAGCAGCGGTATTTAGAAGATTGGGTTTTTTATTTTCCATTTTCTTTCAGATTTTCAATTTAACAGCCACCGGCAGGCATTTCAATTTCAACTTGTTTGATCACAGGCACAGGCGTTTGTTCCGGTTTGATAGCTGCCTTCCCTTCACGGAAATATTGTTGTGCCTCTTCCCTGAACCGCATTTGGAATTGCGACATATGGTCGTATGCCTCAGCCTCAATTGTCGCTTCAAATATTTCAGCAAAGAAGTGATTCAAACCACCTTCCATCACAAATACCTGGTTATAGCCAGCCCTGGACAAAATCATCCATGCTTCAGTGGCATCCGTATCAGCAAAGGAATAAAGCACGATGCGTTTTGCGGAGGCAAAGAAATCCTTATAGCGTGGCAAAAGCACTTCATTTTTAGGTATATGAATGGCACCCGGAAGTGAAAAATGATTGTAATCTTCCTTGCTTCTCACATCAACCAGTACCAGATCCTGTGCATCAGGCTTAATGAGGCTGTACGCCACTTTATCAATGGGAACCAGGTGTTTGCCATTAGCCATTCTCTGAAGTATTTCTCTTGGCCCGTTCTCGTGAATTTTACTGCGTGGCTCATTCGGAAGCACAAGTAGTAAAACACCAATAAACAGAATTATTGATGTAGGCACAAGATATGAAGGACGATGTTTTCTGATCTCTTTTGAAGTCTTATTTATCTTATCCTCAATAATCTGTGTTACAAAGAAAGCGATCAACGCAACAGCAATTAAAATAAAGGCAAACCAATCCCTGCCTATGCCGAGGGAGTCGAAAACAAATACATGACCTATAAAATTACCGGAATAAATGGATTCGAAAAGGTCGAAAAAATGGCCAAAGAAAAAGATCCCTATCATGGATCCAATGACAAAGAAAATCGCATCAATTCTTCCAATTATTGCTGCCACCAGACTTGTTCCAGGGCAAAACCCACCTAAAATAAAGCCGACACCCATGATCACCCCACCAAGTATTGCTGACCACAAATAGAAAGGGTTCACATAAAGCATATTCACATCAAGCCATCCAATATAATTGAAAAGGATTATGCCGGACATGGCAGTAATGGCAGCGGTAAAAAATACCCGCAACACCACAAAGTCGTAGCCATAGAACACACCGGCCAGCTTACGCGAAGAGGAAAATCCTGCTTGCTCGAGCACATAGCCAAAGCCCAGGCCAATAACAAATGCAAAAAAGAGGTTGAGTTCGGGGTTGACAAATCCCATAGGTATTAATGGTCCCATAATATACTCCTTATCTAGCTAATCCAAAGTTTCCTAAAAAAATAGGCCACCATATAACCTGTTCCAAATATGGCCATCATGGTCACAAATCCTGCGGTGGACAAAATGGCCATACCCGTTAGTGCAGCGCCGCTGGTACAACCACGACCGAACTGAGCACCCAAACCGAAAAGCAGCCCTCCAAAAGTTGCAAAGAGCAAACGCCAGCCCGTAGTAATACGAGGTCCTTTCTCTATCTTAAAACCCAATCGGCCTGACATGGCCCCTGAAAAAAAAGCACCAGCCAAGACACCTAGTGTGAGGTAAACCAGCCAGTTTTTCATCGGACCAGGCCCTTCACTAAAAGCTTCTGCATAAAAGGGATTGGTCTCTGCATACTCAGGTGCTGAACTGGCCACCGATGAAATGACAATGCTTTTTACTGATCCACTCGCCCCCAGGCCACGTCCCGTGACGAAAAACGCAGACAATAACACCAAACCTAACAGAAAACCTGCAAGGTAGGAGTTCATATAGGGCTTCTGATTTGTTTTCATAAGTTATAATTTATATTTTCATCAATAACGTATTAGGCTGGCATTAGCAGCCTCCTTGAATTGTAATTATTTCTATTTCATTCTCTTCCGAATCAAACTCCTGCACTTCCATGCCTGATTCAACCAACGGAAAACCCTGGATCAGGTCTTTCGTGAAAGTACGTGAAGGTCGTGCCTCTGTGCGGGCCATTGTTTCATGGATAAAACCATTTGCTCCATATGCCAGCGATCTGGCATCATATCCGAGCAGATGCAGATAAGCGGCAACAAAGGCACTGTGCTGCCCCGAATAACAATAGACCACGATGGTCTTATCAATAGGCAATGTATTTAAATAGCTGTCATGCAGAAGTGATACTTTGGGGTCGTATTGTATTGCACCGGGTAAATGGCCATTGGTTTCGTATTTTTCAAGTGGCCAATAGCAAATGGTATAAAAATCATCGGGATTTCTTTCAAAATCAGATAGGCTTAAGGTATAATCAGAAACTTTGAGTTTGAAAGCTTTTTTAGCCTGCTCTAAAAGAATCGCGTAGGCTGTTTCTGCCTCAGCAGATATGGCAGGGTAGCTTCCAGCAGGATTTTTTGGGTAAGAGCGCATGTCCATTTTTCCTTCCAGGTGGCTACTCACATTGGCCAGCCAATATTTTTCAGCAATATGCAGGTCCCAACCGCTCAAGCCAAAACGCATGGCATACACATTGTCATAACCCAGCAGACGCAATATAGCGGTTACATGTCCGGAAGCATTGCCATTGTTGCAGGTAAAAAAGATCATTTCAAATGATGCCGGGTCTATCTTGTACATAAAATAATCCAAAACCTCGTCTGGTTGTAAGTTTACAGCATGTGCAATATGCCCTTCATGATATTGATTGGCAGACCGCAGGTCAATAATCAATATGTTGTTATTTTGCAAAGCATATATTACACTTGCATCAGCAATGGAAGGAATATCGTCACTGTTGATGTAATTGCCATTCTGCTCAAAATAATCGAGTAAGAGCATGGTTTTCTCAATGCTTTGCATGGATGTATTCAAAGAATTCACGGGGGGTTCGTTGCATGATGAAAGCAGAAGTGCCAGAATCTTTAAGAATACAAATGAATGTGCCCTAATATCACTGATATTGAAATTATTTAATTTCATCCTTCACCTCCTCATGTTTCTGACTTTTTTGATTTTCTGCATCCGCATCAACTTCCAACTCTTCCCAACCTGTTATCATAGCCTTTAAATTGGAGGTAATAGTGTGTCCAGTGGTGATCAGATACAGATGTACAATTACAAAAGCAATCAGCAAAAAAGCGCCTAATGTATGGAGCAGAGCTATTGTTTCGAGGTTTTGTATGTTGGCTGACCGGATGGTACTTGCCTGGGGGTATCTATAGAACATATAGAAAAAACCAGAAATGACCATCACAGGGATCACCAGGATTTTAAGTCCCAAATATACTAGACGTTGCAATGGGTTTAGTTTGCTGATCAGGGTTTTCTTGGTGGGGTGCGGGGCATTGCGGAAAATACCGAAGATATAAAACTCAGCCTGGGCTCTCAGGTTTTGTGTGGTGGGTAAATATTGTTTCCATTCACCGGTTGTGAGATGCCAGAAGATCGCAAAAACTATCAGGACTAAAAATGCCCATGCAGCCTTATTGTGCAGGTCAACAGCTGATTCGAAGCCCATCAAACCATAACTACCGTGAATTTCAAAACCTGTTAGGGCCAGAAAAAGTATTAAAAAGGATTGCATCCAGTGCCAGAAGCGTTCAAATCCTTTGTAAACATACGCTTTGATGGTTCTTGTTTCTTTCATTTTGCAGAATGTTAAAGGTCAATTTCATGCATTTCTTCGTGCAGCCACAAAACGGACAGCACCATGCACCAATACCCCTATGATTGATAAGATGATCAGGTATTTGCCCAGGGTGTCCAAAGTGGCATTATAATCGCGACCGGGCATATAAAAATCGTTGAGGTGTTGCAAGCGGCCGCCCTCACGTGTGTGACAATCAGCACAGCTAAGCGCTTCGTTGGCAGGCGAAACCATGTGATTGACAGGCAAGAGCATTTCCGTTTGTATAAAATCATAATTTCCACTATATGGCAAACCGGCATACTCCATACCCTCCTCAAGTGCACGCTCCCAGTTCAAATCAAGCCACAATGCACCCATATTTGCTTCCCTGTCCCATAGTTTGGCTTGTATCAGGTTATGGAGCTCCGTATCATAGGGTTGTCTTCCCCGGTGCACCTTCATGGGATGGATTTTGCTATCAGGGTCACTATAGGAGCCATTTAAGGTATTTATCTTCAACGGCAAGTTACTCTCATCTACTTTATCGGTAAGCAAATGGTGATCAGCTGTTCCGTTAAACCAGGTGTATTCAGGGGTTACCATGCGGTGCCATCCAAAACTGCCTTTGATTGAGGTATACAATTCATTACCAAGTGAATCAAGGTCCACATAGGGCTTTCCATCTCTCAGCCTGGTGGCTGTTGACCAGTCCCACGACATTTTGGTGGAATTGACTTTCGCATACACCGGAATATGGCAGGTTTGACAGGCTACTTTAATAGTGTGTTCATTGAGTTTGTTGTTGGTATGCGGCATAGCCGTATGGCAATCAGTACATTCAGCCCTTTGGGTATTCTCTGATGAAGTGCCATAATAACGGCCTTTCATTTTATGATTGGTTGCTGAGTGGCAATCCACACAGGCCATATTCATACCGTCAACACCCATATGCACATCCACATCGCGGCCTGCCGTCAATAAGGCCATCTCCAGGTCACCATGCTTCACATTGTTGCCACCGCCACCATGGAAATGACAGCTTCCGCAATTTTCTCGTTTTGGCCTTCCCACACTGGCCAATATGGGCTTAAAATCAGGGCCATCCTCCCCCATTACAGGATATCCTGCCTGTCCCCGGGCTTTTTCATAGGTGCCTGAATTGTCATGGCATACCAGGCAATCGATATTAAATTGGTTCGCAAAATCGAAGGTCTTGTCTTTCCAACCGTAGCCAATATGACAGCGGTTGCAGCTGGCTTCATTGGAAAAAATCCCAGTACAGAAATTATTAATCAGGTTCTTCTTACCCAGGTAAGTGACACCCCTGCCCGGAATGTAGGCCTCGCGTTCCCAATTCCAGTGAGCACTCTGCATCACCTCTTTACCGCGTTCGGTATGGCAGGATAGGCAGGCCGCTGTTATTTCATGAGGATTGTCAAAATCCTGTTGCAGGATTTCCATTGCAGCATGGTCAGTACCTGATTGGTGATGGACCGGATATTCCTTTTGAAGGTTCAGAAGCACCCTGTTTTCTGTTTTATCTTCCCGAAGCGCTATGGTGATGATGACCAATGGTAATAAAACAACCAAGGCAAATGTGAGGATGGTTTTTAAATTACCCATATAAAATATTATTACTGTTAATTAATTCACATTATGGATGTATCTCTACCCTATTTGCAAAGCAAAATTAAGAAATAATAATGGTAAGAATACATATGCAAATATATAGATGTTATGTTATATAAACAGTGTATATACACCAATTTATAATGATTACAAATAGAATATAAGCTCTTGATCGAGTATGGTATAACAATTAATTTAGAATAGGATTAAATAAGATTTATTGTTATTTTATTAACATGATCATTATATACAGGCTAATTTCGGCTATCAATTAGATTTTAGCGAGCTATATGCAATCTCGATCAGGAAGCATCATACAGCCGAGTGCCATAAAAAAAATGGTATAGAGGCAAATTTGATCAGCCGGTTTCGCTGATTCGTTTCAAACGCGGGTGGTCAAGAATCTGAATGGATTTTCCCTGCAATCCGATCAGGCCGTCGGCATCGAATTTTTTTAGCATTCGAATAACTGTTTCCTGGCTCATGCCAGATAGCTCTGCAAGTTCTTTCCTGGAGAGCGGAAGATCAAAGTCCTTGGTTTTGAATATACGATCCGAAAGGCAAATTAAGATATCCGCCAGTCGGCCATACGATTGTTTGTGCGTCAAACAAAAGAAACGTCCATTGACCTGGGTGCTGTTCATTGATAAAGTTTCAATCACTTCTTTCGCAAACAATGGATTTCTGACAAGCATTTCCTTAAAGGCACCGATTTCGATCTGCCTGATCTCCGAGTCAACATAAGCACTTACTGAATATTGAAATGTGTTGTTGTGCTCACTGATCGAAGATAGGCCAAAAAGTGTATCGGAAGGTACAATTTTGAGCACCAGGGTATTGATACCATCATCAATAAAAACCTTAGCAAGCCCTTTCTCCATGAACATGACATGAGAGGCAAAACTGCCCTTCTTGCATATCATTTCACCCTTTTTATAATTGATCAATACAGATCTTTCATCAAGAAACGCATGTTCTTCCCGGGAAAGTCTGTCAAAACACCTGCAACGGTGAAGGCTTACCGTACAACCTGTATATTGATCCTTGTTCGGCATGTTCATAATTGTTCATACAAAAATACAAAAATATCATGTCATTTACTGACCCAGGTCAGTTTAATTTCTGACAAGCACCACGTTTTTTATCAATCCATTACAGCTGTTATTTCGTTAACAATTATCTAAATGTATCGATCTTTACACACGAAAATTAACCAAACTAAAACATTTTTACGATGAATGCTTTCCAAAGACTTATCCTTGTTTTGTTCGCATCAAACGTATTCCTGCTTGTTGCATGCAGCAAAGATGACAATGGCAAGGACCCTGAGCCTGACCCGCCGGGTTTTGCCTCATGCATTGATTGCCACACAAACTATGCACACCTGCAGGAAGTGCACACTCCTGACACAGATCCACCGGCCGGAGGGTGTGGTGGTACAGCCCCGCATTTCGAGCCCTATGACAGGGTTTATCTAGGCGGTGCAGGCTATGAAACTTTCCTTGCCTCCAGTCATGGAAACCTGAGTTGCACATCATGCCATGGGGGCGTTGACAATACGGGTGATAAAGCACAGGCACATTCGGGCGACTTTATAGCCCATCCCTCAGCTGCTTATGCTGAAACATGCGGCTCATGCCACAGTTCGATCACTGATAACTTTGCATCGAGCATTCACAATGGCTATGGGCAAATGCGCGCTGTAAGCCTAAGAAGTGGGCTTAGTGGGTCCGATGACTTCCATCTGCTGCCCCAGCATCAAATCGAAGGATATACAAAGAACTGTGCTACCTGTCATGGCAGTTGTGGTAACTGCCATGTTGTTAGGCCACCCATTGGCGGAGGTGGTTTGATTGCCGGGCACAACTTCAATAAAACACCGGATATGCTGAATGTTTGCGTGAGCTGTCATACCTCAAGAGGTGGCCATGCTTACCTGGGCGTTGCCCCCGGCACACAACCTGATGTACATTTGACCAGCAATCAGTTTAACTGCCTGAGTTGCCACAGTGGCCACGAAATGCATGGAGATGGAAATAAAGTGGAGCAACGTTATGCTTACCAGGCCATGCCTGAATGTAATGATTGCCACGGCGCAATAGGAAATGCAAACCTATACCACTCCGTTCATATGGATGATTTTAACTGCCAGGTTTGCCACTCACAAGATTACAACAACTGTGGCAGCTGCCATATAGGAGGCGAAGGCGCACGCATACCCGCTTACCTTGACTTTAAGATCGCTGTGAACCCAATCCCTGATATCAAACCTGATTTTGACTTTACATTGGTACGCCGCACCCTGGGTGCACCCGATAACTGGAAAGAATATTCGGTGGAACAGTATGCCAACTTTGATGCCCTTCCCACCTACAATTATACGACACCGCATAATATATTGCGATGGACAAGCCGCACCCAGGTCGAATCAGGAATGGGTTGTGCCACCAATTGTCATATCCGCAATGAAGAGGGCAACCTGATCAACAAGGAATTGTATCTGTTTATGGACGACCTCCTCGAGTGGGAAGTTGGTGCAACAGGACCTATTACTGTTGATGACAAACTGCCTTCATCTTGGTTTTCAAAACTTATGGAAAATAACTAATTCACTAATTATCAATCTATCAAAATAATAATCATTAATCTAAAAAAATTATGAAAAAGTTTAATTATCTCGTTATCCTCGGTCTTGTATTTGGATTTCTATTCGTTACTTCGTGTAAAAAAGATGAGGATGATCCACAACCGCAGGTGAATGAAGCAGAAGTGTTGGCATCCTTTCTGGAATCAAACGATTCACCTTATGGCAAAGATTATGTGAATACCGATATGGCATCGATCATGCCTGCCACTGAAGTGAGGCAGTTGAATCTTACCGGCCAGGTTTATATTATGGACATCAGGGCAGCTGCAGATTATGCAAATGGTCATATCGAGAACGCAGTAAATGTTCCGTTAGGCCAGGTACTAAGTCATATAGAATCTATTGACCATGCTTCATATGAAAAGATTGCAGTGGTTTGCTATGGTGGGCAATCAGCAGCTTACGCCACTTCCCTGCTTAGGCTTATGGGCTATAATAACGTATTTTCCATGGGGTTTGGAATGGCATCATGGAATGCTGACTTTGCCACCCCATGGCAAAACGCTATCGGAAATGCCTATGCTACGCAATTCACCAGTGAGGTAACAGCTAAAGCTGAAAAAGGTGATATGCCTGATTTGAATACCGGCAAAACCACCGGAATGGAAATCCTGGAATCAAGAATGAACACTGTACTCAGCGAAGGTTTCCAACCTTGCGGAATCGCTGCCTCTGAAGTGTTCGCTAACCTATCCAACTATTATATTGTAAACTACTGGCCCGAAGATCAATACCTCGATCCCGGACATATCCCCGGTGCCATTCAGTACACACCCAAACAAACGATGAAACTGGATGTGGACTTGAAAACATTACCTACAGACCAGCCAATTGTAATTTATTGCTATACCGGACAGGGTAGTGGATTTTTGAGTGCTTATTTAAGACTTTTAGGCTACGATGCCCGTTCGCTGGTGTATGGTGCCAGCTCAATGATCTGGAATATGCTGGACGACAGGGGCATGTCACGCTTCACCCAAGGTGCTATTCAGGATTACCCCTATGTAAGTTCAAAATAATAAGACTGCATGATGAACAACAAAAAGGAGGTGGCCTCATGGTTACCTCTTTTTTTTTGTTGTGATCAATGGATGAGGCAAACTTTTCACAGCCTGCATAAAACAATTGTGCTAATTGGTTGGTGGTACCAATCAGCAGATTTATTGTACTTTTGACTCAACAAACATATCAATGAAACAGCCGCGAAAGAAAAAAGATTTTATACAGGTACCGCAATATCATGGTGGGAAGAAAGCATTCATCGAATTCATCAAAAAGAACCTGCGCTACCCCAAAGAAGCACTTGCAGCGGGTATAGAGGGAAGGGTTCTGGTTGAATTCGAAATTGACGACAACGGCATGGTACACAACCCCAGGGTAGCCAAAGGACTGGGGTATGGCTGCGACGAAGAAGCTGTTCGCGTGGTCAGCCTACTGCGTTATGAAAAGGTGAAAAACCGCGGGCTGAGGGTGCGAGCCAGGCACAAGACCTTCATTAACTTTAAGCTGCCACCCAAGGCAACCGTCACCTACACCCTTAAAACAAAGGAAAAACCCCAGATAACACAAGAGAAGCCGGCAGCTAAACCTTCATACGGATACACCATCACAATTAATTGATGGAGAGCATGATTGTAAATAAGAATATTGCGTTTTATATTCTATCAACCATTGTATTAATTGGGTGTTCAAATTCTTACAATAGCGAATTGCTTTTTATTAACCCTGAGGGTAATGATGGTTTTGCTTACCCCTATTTTTTGTATTTACCTGAACATGTTTCTCAAAAAGAAACAGTTTTTATGGTGATTGAACCCAACAATACCGGTTTTGTGGATGATGACTTCAAAAAGCATATTGACAAAGCAAGAAGGACAGCATCTAGAGATTTTTATTTAGGAAATTATGTTGCTCAAAACCTGAATTATCCGCTTTTGGTACCGGTATTTCCGAGACCGGAGTCAGATTGGAAAATATATACGCATGCTTTGGACAGGGATGTGATGGTTCAAAAAGGTAATTCCCTGGAGAGAATAGATATTCAGCTTATTGAGATGTTTAAGCACGCGCGACAAATGCTGCTCAAAAAAAACATCAAAACCAATGATAAGTTTCTTTTAACCGGATTTTCAGCTTCAGGAACCTTTGCAAACAGATTTACATTGATTCACCCTGACCAGGTTTACGCCACTGCTGCGGGAGGTCTAAACGGTTTATTAATGCTTCCTTTCGACAGTTTAAATAATGAAATACTCAAATATCCGGTTGGAGTTGGTGATTTTAAAGAATTGACCAATACCGCATTCGACAAGCAATTATTTTTGAATACACCCCAGTTTTATTTTATGGGAGGAGCTGACAGCAATGATGCTGTTCCCTATGGCGATGCCTTTGACAAAATTGAAAGGGAACAGATATACAGACTTTTAGGAGAGCAAATGCAAGCTGAACGTTGGGAGCGCTGTAAAAACTTATACATTCAGTCACAAGTGAATGCTATAATTAAAACATATGATCAAACCGGTCATGAACATCCAACAGAAATTAAAAATGAGGTTGTTGATTTCTTTAGGGCCTGTATAAACAATAACTAAACGCAATCGCTACAGTTGAGAAAAGCCTTTGCATCCCCGCTGCCGCACGAGTCCTTTCGCGTGGCCTCCAGTTTAACGAATTTATAAACCACATGTCCGGCTTCCGCATAACACCTATAACTTTCGAAATTCAACCTAAAACTTGTTTGAATTGACTTATAGAAGTATAATATTGTATATTACGTTTGAAACATTAAACCAACAACCTACACACTATGAAAAAAACCTTACAATTTAGCTTGCTGATATTAACTATAATGCTGATTAGCAGCAACAAAATACTTTTTACCCAAGAAAGCTTAACGGATCTTGGAATTCCTGAAAATATAAGCTATCCGGTCATTTTTTCATTTAAAAATGCCATGATAAGTGATGATCAAGGCAATTTGTGGATTGGCATTGGCAGTTTTTCACCAAATATCCCAGATACAATTGGCGGCCTCTACAGGTATAATGATGGTGAATGGGAATTATTTAACCGGCACAATTCCGGCTTGCCCGATAACAGGGTTCGATGTTTGGCCTACTATCATAACACAGTTTACGCCGGTACCCCCGGAGGCCTTTCTATTTACAGCAGTAGTGGTGAATGGTTTTTGTATAGTACAGAAAACACGCCTATGCCCAATAACGATGTAAGGTCGGTGTTACATGATGATGTTGGGTTATATATTGGAACCAGCCTGGGGTTAACAGTGCTAAATGAGTACCACAGCGACTGGATGTATTATCATACAGGAAATTCCAATATTTCCGGTGATACAGTGCAGGCCCTTACTGTAGATGAAAATGGAAAACTTTGGGTAGGAACTTCTACAGGTTTGTCAAGCCTTGCTGGCACCACCTGGACCAACTATCCTTCAACTTCAGGGCTTGATATCATCAGCCTGGCCAATGATGGACAAGGCAATATCTGGATTGGCAGCAATGGAAATCATGGTTTGCATCTTTTTAAAGAGGATGTGCTGTATGATTACACGGACTTAGGCATATATGACTTAAACGAAAACCAAAGTGTCCCCTCAATTACAGTATCCCCTGATGGATTGGTGTTTGCCTCCGTTAGAAGCAGTGATGTATCCACCATTTTAATGATAAAAGACGATATTTCCTATTTATATGATGTACGAATTCAGCGAGCCTTTTTAAGCCTGCTTGATAATGAGATTTATATAAGCGGTATTAGCCCGAATAATCTTTATCGGTTTAACAGGACATCCACTGAAATGTGGGACAATTTTAATTATATGCATGTTAACAACATCAAAACTACCATATCAGCTGCCGGTCGCTTGTCGTTTGACGGAGGCCTTATCAGGGATATAAATTTTGAAGTGCCGGCTGGTGAGGGTACGCATACATTGTTTTCAAACAGCATCTGGATTGGGGGTATGCATGGCGAGGGTGAACAAGCCCAATTACATTTGGCAGCAGAACGTTACCGCCAACCAGGAAGTGACTATCAAAAAGGCCCAATAACCCCTGATCATATAGAATACCTCGCAAACATTGAAAAGTGGAATAAGGTTTGGCATCTCGACAAAACAGTTATCGAACAGCACATTGAAAACTGGGAAACAGCCGGTTATACAATGGATCAGCAAATTGCCGACTGGCCTGGAAACGGTGATTCATTAATAGGCCAAAGTGCGCGTATTGCACCATTTTTCGACCAAAACAACAATGGTATATATGAACCCGAGCTTGGCGATTATCCTATCATGCGGGGCGATCAGGCCAAGTTCTTTGTCTTTAATGATTACTTAACACACACTGAGTCCGGGGGAAACCCATTGGAACTTGAGGTGAAAGGCATGCTTTATGGTTTTAATTCTACTAAAAATGAAGTCCTTAACAATACACTTTTCATGAATTACCATATCACCAATCAATCATCAAATACCTACAGGGATGTATATTTGGGAATTTTTTCTGACTTTGACCTGGGCTATGCGTGGGATGATTATATTGGTTGCGACACGCTGCTAAATGCTTATTATGTTTATAACGGGACCGCAATTGACGGTGACGGCTCCCCTGGCACTTATGGTGAGTTACCACCAGTTCAAGCAATTACCTTCTTAAACAAGCCACTAACATCCTTTTTAAGTAATAGTAATACATCTGGTTTGATGGGCGACCCCCAAACGGCTGAACAATATTATAATGTTTTGCAAGGCTTATGGAGGGATGGCAGCCCAATCGTGTATGGTAATAGCGGTTATCCGCAGTCAGCGGAGGACACCATTGTGGTTAAACATCACTATACGGGCGATGTAAGCGATCCTGAAGCCTGGCACGAGTTCAATGCCAATTTTGGTGTCCCTAATGATCCTGGCGACAGACGCGGAATCGGCTCAGTTGAAATTGGAATCATTAATCCGGGTGAAAGCATCTGCTTTGACCTGGCATTTGTATATGCCCGCGACATGGAAAACCCCTGGCCTACAGGAAGCGTTAATAAGCTTAAACAAGATATTGCTGTTGTTCGGGAGTTTTACAACACAAACTTTCCCAATGCCTGTGAAGATTTTGTGATGACTGTTGACGAAAACCAATTGGAAGCAAGCAACAATACACTATTGGTCTATCCCAACCCAAGCAGCTCTTCCATAACCATAGCATACAAAGCAACAAACAAATCAGCGTTTTATGAAATTTACAACGCTACTGGCGTTCTGCTAATCAGGGACAGGATTCAGCAGATGGAGACCGTTTCATTGGCCGGTTATCCTGATGGGCTTTACTTTATAAAAGTAACAGATGGGCAGAAGCATTTGCAAACTAAATTAGTGAAATCAAAATAGTTTTCACATTTTGAATTGTATTTGGAAACTCGGTGAATTGTGTGGCTGTGAGGCTG
>CALAZZ010000208.1 GCA_937926515.1 uncultured Bacteroidales bacterium
TGAGATTTAGGTCCTCCTCAAAGTTCTTTTCAATGTATTTGGACCCTTTAAAAATTCGGATGCGATAGTTGTCTTTAAAGTAATCTTCCACATTGCGAATTGCCCGTGCAGGTTTAAGCGTGATAGCATCTGCAACTGTGTTCACTAGCAGCGGCCCTAGTGGGTTCAATGGGTCGAACACACCTTTTTGTTTGGTTTCGCGCATGGCGTTACGTACTTGGTCATCTGTAAGTTCCTCATTGCCGATTATATTGATCTCCTTTATTTTGACTTTGGCGTTTTTCGATACATCAATATACAAGTCTATATAGTTTTCACGTGTTTCGTCTGCCTCTTGCCTAATATTTACCTCTGCATTTAGAAAGCCTTTTTCAAAGAAATAATTCTTAATGATGTTGCGGATACGTGTAAACAAGTGGTCGGTGGCTACATCACCACGGGTAAGGTTAATTTTGGTACGAATGTCATCAGCTTCGGATTTTCGCAATCCTTCAAAGGAAAATCTGGAAACACGTGGTCGCTCTCTGAGGTCAATATTCAGAAAAATCTTACCTGCCTGAATGTTTGTGGCTGTAATATTAACATGCTCAAACAATCCCTGGTCCCACAACTTACGAATGGCGTCTGTAACCTTATCACCAGGCACTTTAACACGGTCCCCAACCTTCAGTCCGGAAAGCATTATTAATACCTGTGGGTCAAGGTATTGGATGCCGGTTACTGTAATTCCCCCAATCTCATATTCCTGTGGCCGGCTATAATCGATCCCGGAAAGGTCCGAGCCGATCTGGATCTGGGCCAATAAAGCGTTCGTTTGAGCAGTTAGCAGCATCAAGCTTACAACGATAAGCAAATTATATTTGATCCACCTTAATAAATATCTAATCCTCATTTAAATAATGCTACTTTTTTATTTGTTCACTGGTTTTTCCAAACCTACGCTCACGACATTGATAATTCAGGATCGCAGTATATAAGTCCTCTTGTGTGAAATCAGGCCATAGTTTTGGAGTAAAATACAATTCTGCATATGCTATTTGCCAAAGCATAAAATTGCTAATCCGATACTCACCGCTAGTTCTGATTAGCAGCTCAGGATCAGGTAAATTATGCGTATTGAAATATGATTCCAGACGCGATTGGTCAATATCATCAGCAATTAGTTTTCCTTGTTGCGCATCTGCTACAATTTTTCTTGTAGCTTCAATTATCTCCCATCTGCTTGAGTAACTAAGTGCCAGGGTGAGTGTCATTCGGTCGTTGGCACTGGTCTCTTCGATAGCCTTAAGCAGGTGCTCATAATTCTTTTTTGGCAGGCTGTGTAAATCGCCTATTGCATTTAACCTGATATTGTTTTTATTCAGTGTCGCTACCTCATCCTTGATTGTCTGAAGAAGCAAACCCATAAGTGCACTTACTTCAATTCTGGGACGTTTCCAATTTTCCGTCGAAAAGGCATAGAGTGTAAGATAAGGTATACCAAGCTCAGCAGCACTTTCGGCAGCCTCACGAACAGCTTTAACACCATTCTGATGTCCAAAGATCCGGCTTTTGCCTTGCTTTTTGGCCCACCTGCCATTGCCATCCATGATGATGGCTACATGCTGGGGCAAGCTTTTAAGGTTTATTTTATCTTTAGCACTCATTCTCAGTTTAAATCGGGTTTACCATGTTTGATTCCCTTCAAGGTCAAGACATCTTTCGCGTTTGATCAGGTTGAATTTATAGGTCAACGAAACTCCCGTAAAGCTGTACCAATCATCATTACTCCTATCGCCACGCTGCACTCCGTAGGTGGTATCTCCGCCTGGTAGTAAAGAAAGATCAGGAGAGCCGGGATAAACAGTACTGATATCATCAAGATAATCCGTGAAGGTTTTATGCATGCGCCATTCCACAGCGACTCCAATGCGTTTGGTGAGGCTGTATTTAAATCCCAGTCCAAACGGTATTGACACTCCTATTTGTGAATAAGGTTCAGGTCCAATACGGTTGCCATCCATATCTACCATATACTGACCTTCAGTCCCCAAAGGCCTTAACAGGTTTCCTGCCAGATCGCGTGGAGTAAAGTGAAACACCGAAAACCCACCAAATATATAAGGAGTAACATAATCCTGTTTACTACCGGTGAAATAATCAAAAAAATTGAATTCAGCTATAAACGAAGCATCATAAAGTTCGGTCTTGAAGTTGAGCCCTCTGCCCTCATTGAACTTAACAACATAATCATCGCCAATAATTTCCGTTAAGGTGAAATTAAACCGAAAAGCAAATCGTGTACCCTGGCTGTAACGCGCCAAAAACCCATAAGCCGGTTGAAGTTGTTTAAAGTGCAGCCCGGGATTGATGTCACCCAAATAATAAGACGCTCCACCAAAAGCTCCAAGCTCGAGGGTACTCTGAGCCTTGCCCTGTGGTGAAGCCATAACCAAAAAGATCAATATTATTCCTGCTTTAACCAATCGTTTTGTTAGCATGTAAGGGTTGATTATTTCTGGCCTGAATTTGTCAGGCTTGTGAATTTCAGGGCACAAAATTATCATTTTTTTCCATCACTTTTGCCGTTGAGCTAATTTCTGATGTCGAGGCCCCAAAGTAATTTTTCGCGGATAGTTCCAAAAAAATCTTTCCCTTCCATTTGGATCAGATTCACCGTAAAACTTTCCTTCCGTATTTCCAGGTCCATTGTTTTATCAATTAGCACCGAACGCGAATCCATACTTAGTGTATAATTAGTGTGCCTTCCGACAACGCGCAATTTTATAAGGCTATTGTCCGGTATAACGATAGGTCTGACACTTAAATTGTGCGTCGCAATTGGTGTTATAACAAAGTTGGCAGAAGCCGGTGTAAGTATGGGGCCACCCGCACTCAAAGAATAAGCTGTAGATCCTGTTGGTGTAGCTATAATAAGCCCATCCGCCCAATATGAATTCACAAAGTTGTCATCTATATAAACCTGAATCACAATGAGCGAGGTGGTATCATGCCGGAAAACAGTTAGTTCATTCAAGGCATAGTTCAAGTCGCCAAAAAGACTGACAGGTTTAACCAGGCTGAGCAGCGTACGTTTATCAATGCTATACTTTTCGTTAAAAATATTATTAATGGCCAACCCTATCTCCTGCTTTGACACGCTGGATAAAAAACCAAGTCTGCCCATATTAATACCCATTACTGGTATACCTGAGTTACGCACAATTGGCAAAGTATCGAGCAGGGTACCATCGCCACCTATCGAAAAGAGACAGTTGATCCTTCCGACAATTTCATGGTGCTTTTGAAAGCAGATTGTATCAGAAGGCAGACTCACGTAGTTTCTGATCAGTTCATAATAAGGTTTATAGATAATGAGATTTGCCCCAGCCTCTGTCAGACCCTCTATCAATTGGCGCAGAAAAGGTGTACGATCGCCTGAAAAGGTTTTGCCAAAAATCGCAATATTCATGAAATGGCTTGCTTTTGAGAACAAGATTACAAATTATTGAGTAATAAGGTGCAATATTAACAAAATTTAGTATCTAAATAGGAGCCACAAAATGAAGAAAAAAGCCTGTTTCATTGAACATATTGATACCATATTCTATTCGGAATACCATATCATAATAAGTGACAAAATCGAGGCCTATGCCAGTACCGTAGATCAGCTTATTTTGCATCCGACTATCAGGCCAGGGTTTGTCGCTGCTTACATAACCGCCGTCAAAAAATATATTGGCATATATTGCATAATGGATTTTGCTGAATCGCTCGGTCGGTAAGAAGTTAATGTTTGTAACACGTGGTGTAAGCACTGCAAACTTAAGATTGTTTTTCATCAAACCAAAACTCTCACCATCAATTACATATAACTCATACGACCTCACAAAATCATTTCCATAACCAAGTCCACGGCGCATGTGAAAAGGTTGTTGTCCACCACCGGAGATCTTGGCGGTTAGGTTTGTGGCCCAGAACCAGCGGTTAGCTATGGGGGTATACACATCAAATGTAGTTCTAATATAATAAAAATCAGGCTTCTTGTCAGGGAATCCCAAACCTCTTTTCATGAACTCAATATCATAATAATGTCCCGATAAAGGATATGGTAAATAATCACGTCTGTCGTGCTTAAACTGATAATAAAAATTAAGATAAGTGGCTTTAAGTGACCTATCAACGGTAAAATCAGAATTCAGGTCAAGCAGTGTATCGGCATAGTTATATCTTTCGAAACCAAACATAAATGTGTGAAGGTTTCTATAGCCTTTACGATAAGTAATCAATAAATTGGCATACAAATCATTCCTTGCATAACCCAATTCGTTCTTATAAAAAACCAATTTATCATTGGATATGGCGTAAGGGATTTCGCGGCTCCGTGAATGCCCTATCCACACACCCATACCAAGATCCTGTTTATGTGTCAGATAAGGTATTTCATAGCGCAACATGAAATTCTGATTATAACCAGCCCGCAATAGTAATTTGAGTTTCTCCATTCGACCTCTAAAATTATTATGGGTAATAAATGCACCATAATTAACCCTGCTCCAATCCTTACTGTCGAGCCAGCTATTAAAATTGCGATCGGCTAGTTCAAAAATGGGCATAGGCCATACATACCATCTCTCAATAAAGCTATATTCGAGGTTAATAATGGGGTGGTTGCCATTGGCCATAGTCGTATCAACGGTTACGAAGTTAAACAAGCCTCGATTCAGGAGATTTGACCTGCTTTGCATTGCCAATCGACAAAATGCATGCATATTGAGGGTATCCCCTTCTGAAAGCTCCATCTCACGCATGATAATGCGGTCACGTGTTAGGTTGTTACCTTTAAGACTGATATCACCGATCACCACCAGCTTGGATGGATCCACCATTTTGCAACTGTCCTTTTCATAAAGAACAGTAAAAGAATCTCGTTTTGTGGATTGCGCATTGACTTGACTGAAAACAACAAGCAAAATTAAGACTGTAAAAATTAACAGGCGCATTGATTTATAGGTTAAGGTAATTCATCAATGCATCATAACGTTCGCGTAAATCGTCTACATTGTCCTGCTCAGTAAAAGATGCTTTCACCAAATAGTTATACCTGTTAAATGTTTGTAAAACAGCGCCCATTTCAATCCGGTTGATCTTTAAAGTGACATCAATTTTTGTTGAGTCTTCGTGCAAATGAAGGAATAGACTCAGTATTTTGGCATCATTGGATTCAACAATTTGTGCGATCTCCGACAAGGAATAGTCATTCAGACTCATTTCCAAAACAATTATGGCCCCAGGATCATTTACCGATATTGCATGTGCAAAATATTCCAACAGACTCTGCAAGGTGATGGATCCCATATAGACGTCTTTCTCGTCTATTACAGGAATAAGACTGAGGTGATATTGTTGTAAAAGGCGCAAGACCTCATAGATATGTTGGTGTTCGTATACGAAAGCTGCACTTAGTGATAACTGATGATTGCCCAAAGGTTCATCAAGGCTGTTCAGGTTATAAATATCAAACTCAGAGATCAGGCCTAAAAAATCTGCATCATTCACAATAGGGAGATGAAGGACCCTAAAATCTTCCATCCACCCAAGTGCCGTACGCCCGGTATCACTTGTTTTAAGTGGTATGATTCCATCTGTTATCAAGCTTCGTGCTAACATAATTGATTAATTATCATTGCTAAAATCGCTGTTCATCATATTAACGTAGTTAAGATACCGGAATTGTGCAATTTTTCCCTCTTCTAAAGCAAGCTTGACTGCACAGCCCGGCTCATGCAAATGGGTACAGTTTGCAAACTTGCATTCTGACATAAGACGACGCATCTCGGGAAATCGTTGCGCCAGTGTTTCCTTTTCCAGGTCATAGAGACCAAATTCCTTAATGCCAGGTGTATCTACAATCCACCCGCCAAAATTCAGCTTATGCATCTCAGCATAGGTAGTGGTATGTTTTCCTTTGTTGTGATAATTTGACAATTCGCCTGTTTTAATATCAAGATGGGGGTCGATGGCATTTAATAATGCTGACTTACCTACGCCGGAATGACCACTTAACAGGGTGGTTTTGTTATGCATCAGCTCAACAAAATCATCCAGATTTCGTTTTGTCAAAGCCGAAACCTTGAGACATGGATACCCAATATCATGATATACTGAAATAAGTTCAGTAAGTCTTTGTAGCTGAGCTTCAGAGTAGAGATCAATTTTATTAAATACAATTGCTGCAGGAATATGATAGGCCTCGGCAGTTGTAAGAAATCGATCAATAAAACCAGTTGAGGTGCGGGGGTAATCAATTGTTGCAACCAATACCGCCTGATCCAGATTTGCAGCTATTATATGTGATGCTTTTGATAGCTTTGTAGACTTTCGTATGATAAAATTTATCCGGTCATGAATATGTGTTATGACAGGGTTATTTTCCTGTTCATCTATCTTGATCTTCACCCTATCGCCCACTGCTACCGGATTTGTTGATCGCAATCCCTTAAGCCTGTATTGTCCACGTAATCTACACTGGTATACATCACCCTGATCATCAAGTACAGAATACCAGCTTCCTGTTGACCGCAACACCAATCCTTCAAACTCACGCATTATAAGAAATTATAATGTTTTCTAATTGGGTTCTTAATGATCCATTGGCAGCTTAAGCCTCGCTCAAATGTCACAAAATCACCTGTTTTGATTTGAAATTTGCCTTCTTCTGTAACTATTTCCGCTTCACCCTCAAGAATAAAACATTCTTCTGTTTCATCGTAAGACCATGGAAAGTCTGAAATCTCTTTTTCCCATATCGGCCACGATTGAACCCCACGTTCATCGATATATTCGTCATCAGGCCTGAACGCCTTAATCTTACTCATACATAGTTAATTTATTGCAGTATAGTGAGGATAAAATTACAAACAATTTCCTTTCAGAATGGAAATCATATTGCCAGATGAACGCATATGAATTATTTTAAGACTAATTCCCATTAAAATTTCTACTTGAACGAAAGGCCTACTTACAACAGCTTAAACTTTTTTCCAGGCAGGGCAGCCACAATGCCCTCAAACTCAAGGCTAAGTAACAGACCTGCAATTTTGGAGACCGGCAGCTGGCTTTTAATCATGATGTCGTCCAGGCCTGCATGGCTACCTCCCTCAAGTATTTTGATAATTTTTGATTCCTCTTCAGTAAATTCTCTGAAAAGCTTTGTTTGAGCAGTTTGTGTTGTAATATCTTCATCCCAACGCATGATATAACGAATATCATCTGCTGATTCGACCATTGCTGCACGATGGGTCCTGATTAAATAATTACAGCCTTCGCTGTAATGATCATTTACTCTTCCAGGCACAGCAAAAACATCACGGTTATATGAGTTAGCAATATCTGCGGTGATGAGTGCACCACCACGTTTGGCAGACTCAATAACCACCACTGCGTCACAAATACCTGCTACTATGCGATTACGTCTGGGAAAATTCTCACGGTCCGGTTTAGTCTGGCTGGTGAATTCTGTCAACAACCCACCATTTTCAAGCATACGTTCAGCAAGCCCTTTATTTGAATATGGATAAATTCTATCAAGTCCATGACCTAGCACACCAATGGTTGGCGTACCAGACTTAAGTGATGACCAATGTGCACAACTATCAATTCCGTATGCTAATCCGCTAACTATTGTAACGGAGGATCGAGACAGATCATCAATAAATTGCTCACAAAAGTTTTTTCCGTAAGTTGTGGCATTGCGAGTACCAACAATGCCCACAAATCTCTGCTCGTTAAGATCAGCCGAACCTTTGTAATAAAGCATCATCGGGCTATCAGCACAATGTAACAGACGCTTTGGATAAGCTTTGTCAAGGTAAAAAAGTGGTTGAATGCCATGTCTTTCGATGAAGTTGATCTCTGTTTCTGCCCTGGTCAATACTTTCTGACTTAGAATGCTATTCACAGTTGAAGTACCGATACCGGGTATCTTTCCCAATGATTTCTTCTTTTCATTAAAAACTGCAGCAGTCCCGCCACAATAAGCCACCAACTTTTTTCCATTTACATCGCCCACTCCAGGAATGAGGGTTATGGCTATGTTATATAACAGCTGTTCGGTCATGGCGGCCAAAAATAGAGTAAAAAATGATAAATTTGCCTAATACAGAGTATAAAATACTGTGAGCCGAAAAAGAATTTTAATTTGCCCGCTTAACTGGGGTATTGGTCATGCCTCTCGCTGTGTTCCTATTATTAATGAATTGCTAAGACAGGGGCAAGAAGTAATTATCGCAGCTGACAAAACTCCGTTGCATTTTCTCCAGGAGGCTTTCCCAAAATTAGAATTCTTAATATTTCCAGGATTTGAGCCACAGTACAGCAGTCGTAAAACACAACTTTTCAAAACGCTGACATCCATCCCAGCTTTGGCAAATACAGCAATAAAAGATCATAAACTCCTTGAATATCTAGTGAAGGCTCATCATATTGATGCTGTAATTTCTGACAATCGGTTTGGCGCATACAGCAATCAGGTTCCTTCTGTTTTTATTACCCATCAACTTCATATAAGTCTCCCCGGGCTTACTATTTTGGCAAGACCATTTGTTGACGGGCTCAACAAATACTTCATTCAGAGATACTCCACATGTTGGATACCTGATTATGAATCTGATCCAAACTTGTCGGGTAAATTATCACATCCGGCACCAAGTGAAATTAATACAGTTTATATTGGACCATTAAGCAGATTTCCTCAGCCCGGACCAAAGACAACATCAACTAAAAAATTTGACCTGCTGATCCTATTGTCAGGTCCGGAGCCCCAACGAAGTATGCTTGAAACGAAAATTATCAATATGATCCATAGATTATCATTGAACATCTGTATCTTACGTGGAAAACCGGGAAGCAAACAGACCCTAAAACAAACCCAAAATTTGAAGATTTACAACCATGCCTCTGACAAACAAATTATTAATCTTATGAATGCTTCCGATTTGGTATTGGCAAGATCCGGTTATTCAACAATTATGGATTTGGTAGTGCTAAACCAAAAAGCTTGCTTTGTACCTACTCCCGGCCAGACCGAACAAGAGTACCTGGCACGCTTAATGAAAGACAGGGGTTGGTTCAATTATGAAGATCAAGAATCATTTGATATCACAAACATCCTGTCAACATCAAATGCCTATGCACCTCCAAAATTACCGGATGCTACACAAAGGCTTAAGATTGTGGTAGAAAACTGGATAATGAGTCTATAGTTCTCTTAGTATGTATTTTAGTGTCATGTCAACCCTACTTTAGCCGGCCCAAGTCTTGATATTTTTCCTCATATCTTCAATAAAAATCCTTTATGTAGCATAGGCTACACGCAGGGTTTCTTTTTCTATCTGAGAAAAAACCTCTGCGACTTAACCGACACAGTAGCATTGACAAGACACTTGGGAGCTATTTCCTAAATTTTCTTAAAAGCTTGCTGAAGAATAATTACCTCAAATACTACAAATGCTATCCGGAACGTTTTAAAAATAAAAGCAATATAAACAAACCCGGCTTCAATTTGATTTACACTAACACCTGCAGCCTATGCACATCCACAAAGACCTTAAAATGGCAGATGTCATTCATTTGAATCACCATCTGTTACCTGTGATCAATAGATTTGGTATTCAATTAGGATTTGGCGACAATTCAGTGGAGGAAGTATGCCAGAATTATGGACTGAACCTTGATTTTTTTCTAGAAATTCTAAATACGTTTCACGATCCAACCTATTTCCCACTTGCAAATCTGCAGAAATTTTCTGCCAAAATGCTAATTGATTACCTTCAGAAAACACATCAGTATTATCTTGAAGAAAAAATACCGGAGATAGAAAACCGCATTCAGCACCTAATAGAAGATGTTGCATTTGAAGCACAGCACTTGCAAGTGCTCATGGATTTTTTTATTAATTATAAAAACGAATTGATATCACACATCAATTCAGAGGAAGAACGTGTATACCCTTATGCACTTGCATTGGAAAGGAAACTAAGTGGAAAAGTACATATAGATGATGAACTTATTTTGAGCAGGAACTATTCGATCAGGCTTTACGAGGAAGATCATGATGATGTGGAGTCCAAACTTTTTGACCTAAAAAATATTATCATTAAGTACTTTCCATCACCTATTGAAAGCAGCAGGTTCAATTCAATATTGCATGAGTTATTTGAGCTTGAAAATGATCTAAACAATCATGGCCATATTGAGGATCTAATATTAGTACCTATTGTTGAAAAAATGGAGAAAGAGCTTGCAGAGCTTAGTGATAAAGTTTGAGTATGAAACAACTACGCATTTTATTGATTTCAGATTCCTTTATCCTCAGGGAAGGGGTTAAGACCCTACTTAGCCTGCTTGAAAGACCATACAAGATGGAGGAGTGTGAATCGCCTACGTTTAATTTCAATAGACTTTTGACCAAACTCAAACCCAATGTGGTCATTGCCAAACCTGATATGCTTTTGCCGTACACCGTCTTGCCTCGCAAAAATGATGAAAACGGTCAAATTTATTATGTGGGCTTGACAGACGATCATACTCCAACCAAATTAAAAAGCAGGTATGATTTTTTATTACCCATAGGCGAAGATAAAACTACGCTCTTACAGCTTCTTGAGTCAATGCTTTCATCTACCGGATACCTGAATGAAAAACCTGAATCAAATACCCTTAGTGAACGTGAACTGACCATACTGAAATATATAGCCCTTGGCAACACCAACAACGAAATTGCTGAACGGCTGTTTATCAGTACACATACGGTGATGACTCACCGAAAAAACATTACTCGTAAATTGGGTATAAAGACCGTTAGCGGACTCACTGTTTATGCCATACTGAATAAATTGATCAAAGTTGAAGAATTGCAAGTAATCAAGCAGGAAAACAAGTGATGTAGATGAAACGTATTGCATTGTTTTATGGGAGCTCGGGTGGCAATACCAAGAAAGTTGCAAAAATGATCGCTAATTGTTTTGGCAACACCAAAATATACAATATTGAAAACGCAAGCAAAAATGACCTTGAAGCCCATGATTTCCTGATTTTTGGGATTCCAACCTGGGGCATCGGGAATATGCAGTTTGACTGGGAAGACTTTTCAAAAGTTTTGAGAAAAGCAAATCTTAAAAGCAAAACAGTTGCTTTGTTTGGGTTGGGAGACCAAATTAACTACCCGGATCATTTCGCTGACGCACTTGGTCTGCTTTATTGGTTATTGGCCGATAAAGCAGATATAATAGGCAGATGGCCGTCAGCAGGATACCGTTTCAATAAATCAAAAGCACTTCAAAATGGCTATTTTCATGGGCTGGTGCTGGACATGGACAATGAAGAGTACCTCACCATACCTCGAATCGAAAGATGGTGCCATCTGCTAAGACTTGAAATTGAAAATAGGTCCCAATTTATTCCTGCAATCGCAAACTAGGTTTATTTTCATATTTTTGCAGGCAGTTGTCACAATTTAAGACCATCAAATATAATATGGATACCATCGGAATATTCTATGGCTCAACTTCAGGTTCGACAAAAGAAGTTGCCGAAAAAATACAGAAAGCATTTGGCAAAAAGGCCGAATTGCATAACATCAACGAAGCCACTATTGAAATGATACAGGGATACACCAATCTGGTTTTTGGCACCTCAGCCTGGGGAATTGGTGATATGCAGGATGATTGGGAAGATTTCATTGATGAGCTGTCGGAGGTGGATTTTAATAAAAAGAAGTTAGCTCTTTTTGGAACCGGTGACCAGGAGGAATACCCGGAGAGTTTTGTTGATGGGCTGGGAACCCTTTACTGCCGTTTGCCCGATAAATCCGTAGTGGTTGGATTTTGGCCTAAGAAAGGATATAAATACTACTTCTCACTTGCTGAGAAAGATGACCAGTTCGTCGGACTTGTTATCGATAACCACCACCAGGCTGACCAAACAGATGATCGAATAGCTAAATGGACCGAAATGCTTAAAAAAGAGTTCATCTAGCATTCTGACTAACGTTTTTGTAATCCATTATATCTCAAGATGATGTGATTCCAAGT
>CALAZZ010000209.1 GCA_937926515.1 uncultured Bacteroidales bacterium
TCGTACACATTAATAATGTTGGCGATCACATAGCGCATATGATTGTTGGTATAGGTACGTCTTGGTATGGCCAGCCTCACCATCTCCAGGTTAGGGAAGCGATTTTCACGTGTCACAGGGTCACGGTCAGCCAGGAGGGTGCCAATCTCCACAGCACGTATGCCTCCTTCGATGTATATTTCAACGGCCAATGTCTGTGCCACATATTGTTCCTTTGACACTTCAGGCAGAAATCTTTTGGCATCAATGAATATGGCATGGCCACCAAAAGGATACTGCACCGGGATGCCATGCTCCTTAAGCCGGCTTCCCAAGAAAGCTACTTGGCGGATGCGTGTTTCGAGATAATCAAATTCAGTTCCCTCATATAAACCCTGTGCCAGTGCATTCATATCTCGTCCCGACATACCTCCGTAGGTGATATAACCTTCGAACATGATATTATACAAGCTGGCTTTACGAAACAATTCCTCGTTGCGTAAACCAATAAAACCACCTATGTTTACAATGGCATCTTTCTTACTGCTCATGGTCATGGCATCCCCATAGGAAAAGGTCTCAAGCACAATTTCACGAATGCTTTTATTATCATAGCTTTTTTCCCGCTGTTTAATAAAATATGCGTTCTCAGCAAAACGAGCAGCATCGAAAACCACAAGAACACCGTACTTCCGCGCCAGTTCACTCACCTCCCTGATGTTTTGCATCGATACCGGTTGTCCGCCAGCTGTGTTGCAGGTAATGGTGATAATAAGCATCGGTATCTTCTCTTTTGGGTTTTCCTGTAGTACCTTTTCAAGTTTCAACAGGTCAATATTCCCTTTGAACGGGTGATCTAGGGTGGTGTCGTAGGCTTCATCAATGGTGCAATCAACGGCTGTAGCCTGTCTGAATTCAATATGTCCCTTTGTGGTGTCAAAATGAGCATTGCCCGGGATGAGATCTCCTTTCTTAATAAGGGCAGAAAAAAGTACGTTCTCAGCAGCCCTACCCTGGTGTGTGGGTAAAAAATAGGGAAATCCGGTGATCTCATTGATGGCGTCCTTCATTTTATAATAGGATGAGGCACCTGCATAGGATTCATCACCCAGCATCATTTCGGCCCATTGGTATTGGCTCATGGCACCTGTTCCGCTGTCGGTAAGCAAATCAACAAAAACCTGATCGCTGCGGAGGTTAAACAGGTTGTACCCGGCATCCTTGATCCATTGTTCGCGCTCTCTCCGTGTGCTTCGGCGCAGGGGTTCCACCACTTTTATTTTATAAGATTCGGCAAATGGTATATCCATAACTTTCCTGATTTTTGATTTTTTGATAAAAAGTAATGTAAAAATGGCCCTTTTGAGGTAATGGGGAAAAATCAGGAAAAACGATCACGCTCCTTGACATTCAAGTAATTGACCTTATCTGTGGGTTGGTAGATCATGCCTTAATCTAAAGAGTTTTGTCAAAAATAGAAAAGTTTTTTCTATAAATCAACAGCACAACAAAAAAGCCCGGTTTCGAATGATTATTTTTTTGCTAAATGTAAAAAATGATTTGTTTCAAATAAGAAAATTGTATCTTTGCGCTCTCAAAATTTGGCTAGTCATAGCAAATTGGGAGCTTAGCTCAGCTGGTTCAGAGCATCCCGACTTTAGTCGGGAGGGTCACAATGGTTGAGTTAATATTATAGGGAGCTTAGCTCAGC
>CALAZZ010000210.1 GCA_937926515.1 uncultured Bacteroidales bacterium
TAAATAAATAAACATAGTTCTTTAACTATTCTAAGAAGGCTGTCTCCCGGCAGCCTTTTTTTGTATTCATTTTTTTGACGGACACAAATAAATTCATGGAACATGAATGATACATGCCTGTGGACGGTAAATGATTATGAATAAAACAACTAACACATGGCTTGCTGTGAGGGATTATTTGTATTTTTGCCCACCTCACAGTTATTATAAACATTCAAAGTAAAGTCAGGTTTATGTACGCTTTTATCAAGGGTAAAGTCATTGAAAAAAACCCTGCATACGTTATTTTGGAAGCCAATGGAATAGGATATCAGTTACACATTTCACTTAATACGTTCTCTGCGATTGGTTCAGCTGAAACCATTAAATTATTTACCCATATGGTTATTCGCGAAGATGCACATATGTTGTTTGGCTTTTCAGATGAAAGTGAACGTGCGTTATTCCTGCTTCTGATTACAGTTTCAGGGGTAGGGGCCAATACAGCCCGTATGATCTTATCCTCACTTGCAACAAATGAAGCCATTGAGGCCATAGCCCTTGGCAAAACTCATGTATTGCAGGCTGTGAAAGGTATAGGGGCGAAAACAGCGCAACGAATCGTGGTCGATTTGAAAGATAAGGTAATGAAGGCCGATTTGGATACCGAAAAAGTGATGTCACCATACAATACCTTAAAAGAGGAAGCGTTATCAGGACTGTTAATACTTGGATTTAACAAGAATGCTGCTGAAAAGACTTTGGATAAATTACTGAAAACACATCAGGACCCCTCTGTGGAGATTCTCATCAAAGAGGCGCTGAAAATACTGTAATTTATTGATAGCTATTTCAAGGGCAATGGTTTTTTTAATAGAACGACACTACAGAAATTAATTGGGTTTGTCATTGAAACTTTATATTAGGTATTTTTTATTTTCCGTTGTTTTGTCTGTCGTAGCTGTTCTGATTATGGCCAACAAACCGGCCAGTCCGGCAGCTTCAGTTTTTTTATCAGACCAGGAACAAGAGCCTGATACAACCAGAATATATTATCCACTTCCCGTGGATGATGGGAACCCATATAACCAGCTGCAGGATCAATCCCCGCTTTATTTGCGTGACCCTGATAACATTCGCCGAGAAGTTGTTTATGATCCTGAAACCAGACAGTATATCTTCTATAACAGGGTAGGTGATTTCAATTATAGGGCTCCGCAGGTGATGACACAGGAGGAGTATATGGAGTACCAGAACAGGCGTGGTATTCAAAAATATTGGGAAGACCGTTCGGTCACAACGCAATCTCATTCACCACATACCATCATACCTCCCATTCATATCGGTGGTGAGGTGTTCGACCGTATTTTTGGTGGAAATACTATTGACATCAGGCCACAAGGCTCAGCTGAGGTTACTTTTGGTGTAAGAAGTGTGAATAGGGAGGATCCCCAACTTGATGTACGTCAACGGCGCACCACCAATTTTGATTTCGATCAAAAGATTCAGATGAACGTGATCGCCAAGATTGGTGATAAGATAGAATTTCGTACAAATTACAATACTGAGGCTACATTTCAATTTGAGAACAGACTGTCACTAAAGTACGAGGGGCAGGAGGATGAAATCATTAAACTTATAGAAGCAGGGAACATCAGTTTCCCATTGAATTCAACACTCATACGTGGAAGTCAGGCACTGTTTGGAATTAAAAGCCGCATGCAGTTTGGTCGTACCACTCTAACAACGGTATTTTCACAGCAGGAAAGCGAAACACGTAGCATTACAGTTCAAGGTGGAGCGCAAACCAATCATTTTAAAATGAGCAGCCTTGATTATGAAGAGAACCGGCACTTTTTCCTCAGTCAGCATTTTAGAGATCAGTATGAAAACGCGCTTCAATCGTTGCCGGTTGTGGGCTCTGATATTAATATCACCAAAATCGAAGTCTGGGTAACCAATATTGGAGCTGCAGTTGACCAGAATCGTAATATTGTAGCATTGACCGATCTGGGTGAGGGCAGAAGTGAATGGATCTATAACAGCGAAATAAGCCCGCGTCAAGGTCCGCCATTACCCACCAACCGCTCCAATAATCTAATGGCCAGAATGGATACCACGAGCTTACGCGATATCAATTCCGTGTCACAATACCTCACAGGGGACCCATTCAACCTTGGTAGAAACGGATACTTTGTTGCCAGTCAGGATTTTGAGAAGATCGAAAATGCGCGAAAACTTAATCCTCAAGACTATACCTATAACAGTAAGCTAGGCTTTATTTCACTCAACACCAACTTGAATCCAGATCAAACACTTGCAGTGGCCTACCAATATACCGTTATCGGATTTGACAGCACATTCCAGGTAGGTGAGTTTTCAGACCAGGGCATAAACTCACCAAGGAACCTAGTGGTTAAGTTGTTAAAAAGCAGTTCGTTAAATACTAAGATGCCCATGTGGGACCTGATGATGAAAAATGTGTACTCCATCAGGGCATTTCAGGTCAATAGGGAAGATTTTACATTGAATATCCTTTATTCCGGCAATGATAATGCTGTTCCGACTGGATATTTCACTGAAGGCGGCGAAGGAATTGAAGGTGTTCCTCTTATCCATTTGATGGGTTTGGATAATTTGAATCAACAGATGAACCCAGTTGCGGGTGGTGATGGAGTTTTCGACTTTATTGACAACGCAGCAACACAGGGAGGTACCATCAATGCTTCAAATGGCCGTATTTACTTCACCGTGCTTGAACCATTTGGAAAACATCTCAGGGAAGAGATATTTAAGGATAATCCCGATCTGGCTGATAAGTTTGCTTACGATTCCTTGTACACTCTCACCAAAACAGGTGCTGAACAATTTCCTGAAAAGAACAAGTTTTTTCTCGAAGGGTTCTACAAATCTCAATCAGGTAGTGAGATCAGTTTGAATGCATTGAATGTCCCACAGGGGTCTGTAAAAGTAACAGCCGGAGGTGTTCCGCTTACTGAGAATGTAGATTATACTGTTGATTATACCTTGGGAAGGGTGAGCATTATAAATGAAGGAATACTCAGTAGTGGCACACCGATCAACATCTCTCTTGAAAGCAATCAAATGTTCAGCATCCAACAAAAGCGGATGATGGGACTCCGTATGGACCATGAGTTTAATCGTGATTTCCATATCGGTGCAACCTTGCTAAACCTGCATGAACGCCCTCTTACACAAAAGGTTAATTATGGTGACGATCCTATTTCAAACACCATTTATGGACTTGATCTGAGTTATAGACGCGAGTCGAGATGGATCACCAATGTACTTAATAAAATTCCAGGATACAGTTCCAACCAGGTTTCAAGGATCAATGTTGATGCAGAATTTGCCCATTTCCTGCCTGGACATTCGCGTGCAGTGGGTAAAACCGGAACTTCATACATAGATGATTTTGAGGGAGCTAAATCAACCATCGACTTGCGCCAGGTAAATACATGGTTTTTGGCGAGTACACCCCAGCATCAGCCGGACCTTTTCCCGGAAGCAGCACCTGGAACCGGCCTGGATTATGGCAAGAACAGGGCTAAGTTGGCCTGGTATATCATTGATCCCTTATTCTATGACAGATATGGAACTCTCAGGCCACCTAATGTGGACCGTAACGAATTGTCAAAGCATAGTGTAAGGCAGGTGCTCGAAACGGAAGTGTTTCCAAATAAAGAAATTCCTTCAGGCATTCCTACAAATATTGCTGTGTTGAACATGGCCTATTATCCAGAAGAACGAGGTCCGTATAACTATGATGTGATGCCATCCTCCTATTCTCATGGACTGAATGAGGATGGTTCGCTTGCAGTTCCTGATAGCCGCTGGGGAGGGATTATGCGCCGTATTGAGTCAACTGATTTTGAAGCGACCAATATAGAGTATATTGAATTTTGGTTGATGGATCCCTTCACTGAGGATCCTGAAAATGCCGGTGATCTATACATTAATCTTGGTGACATATCAGAAGATATTTTGCGCGATGGGCGTAAATTTTATGAACATGGATTGCCTACCTCGGAAGAGGTTATCAATGTGGATACAACCATTTGGGGTCGTGTTCCTACTATTCAGGCTCTTACTGAGTCATTTAGCAATATACCGGGATCAAGACAGTTTCAGGATGTGGGTTATGATGGTCTGCGTGATGAGGATGAGCGCAGCTTTCACTCAACTACATTTTTAGACGTTATCCGTGAAAGATACGGTGAACAATCGCAGGCCTTCCAGGTGGCATGGCAAGATCCCTCAGCTGATAATTATCAGTATTTCAGGGGCTCAGCCCTTGATAGTGATGCCCGGTATGGTAGCTTGCTTGAGCGATATAAAAATTTCAACGGTCCCGATGGTAACTCGCCAACGGATGATCTGAATCCAGAGAATTATCCAATCAGCGCCACTTCCTTACCCAATATGGAAGACATCAATCGAGATAATACTTTAAGCGAAGCTGAACGGTATTTTCAGTACCGGGTTAAGTTGGATCCCAACAATATGAAAATAGGTGAAAACTTTATCACTGACATCCATGAGGCAAAAGGTATTCCACTTCAGAACGGAGAAGTTGGTGAAGTGACATGGTATCAGTTTAAGGTGCCCATTACTCAACCCGATCGCGTAGTTGGCAATATTGAAGACTTTCGCTCCATCCGTTTTATCAGACTCTTTTTTAAGAATTTTGAACGGCCTATAGTAGCCCGTTTTGCTACACTGGAATTGGTTAGGGGTGAATGGCGCAGGTATCGATATAACCTTGAAGCACCGGGTGAGTATTTGGTGAATGATGATGCCAATCAAACTCGTTTCGAAATCTCAGCTGTCAATATTGAGGAAAACGGAAGACGTGAACCCATACCCTATGTGGTGCCACCGGGTATTGAACGTGAAATCAATTATGGTACTACCAGTCTTGTGCGACTCAATGAACAATCAATGGCTTTTACCATTCAGGACTTGCAGGATGGTGATGCCAGGGCTGCCTATAAAACAACAAATTTTGATTTCAGGCAATATAAACGATTAAAAATGTTTGTGCATGCCGAAAAGCTGTTTGAAAACGAAGAGCTGGAATATGGGGACATGACTGTCTTTATTCGCCTGGGTGCCGACTTCACTCAAAACTATTATGAATACGAAATACCATTGACATTTACACCTTGGTATACACCATTTTCGGATGCAGAAGCTATTTGGCCCGAGTCCAATAATTTTGATATTGATTTGGAGGAACTTGTGCAAGTCAAACACAACAGAAACATAGCTATGCGTGATCCCAACTCAGATCTGAATTTCAATTTCCCTTATGTTGAGCAACTGGGTGATCATATTGTGAAAGTTGTCGGTAACCCAAGCATTAGCGATGTGAGCGGAATCATGATCGGTGTGCGTAACCCCAAGCGGCAGGGAGTTAACTCCACAGATGATGGCTTGCCGAAAAGTGCAATTGTTTGGGTTAATGAACTTCGGGTTACTGACTTCAATAATAAGGGCGGATGGGCTGCTACGGCTCGCATCGAAACCCACCTTGCTGACCTGGGTAGGGTTGTAGTTTCCGGATCGCACAGCACGCCTGGCTTTGGTAGCCTCGAAATGAAGGTTAATGAAACTTCGCGTGAGGCCATTACCGATTACAATATTGCAACCGACATTGATCTTGGAAAGCTTATTCCTGGTGAAACAGGCATTCGAATCCCCATGCATTTTGATTATGGCGAATCGCACATCAAACCGGAGTATAATCCATTAAATCCTGATATTAAGCTAAATGATGATCTCAACTCTTATGAAACCCGGGAAGAGCAAGACTCCATCAAGGTTCTGGTAAATGATTTTACCATGCGTAAAAATATCAACTTCATGAATATTCGCAGAGATCGTGTAGGTGGAATGACACCTCCTCGTTTTTATGATCTCGAAAATTTCAATTTCTCTTATTCGTATAGCGAAATTTATCAGCGAAATGTAGATGTGGAGTATGATCTGAGGAGGGCTTACAGAGGAGGTTTCGGATATGTTTTTATTACCCAGCCCAAAAATGTTCAACCATTTTCCAGGATTGGTTGGTTATCATCATCAATTTTCCAGTTAATCAGAGACTTTAATTTCTACTATCTGCCTCGCAATTTCTCATTCCGGACTGATATGAACCGGCAACACAATGAGAAAAAATATCGCAACAAAAGCGAAGGTGATATCATAACCTACCCCATTTTTAGCAAGCAATGGAACTGGAACCGAAACTACGACCTGAAATTTGACCTTACAAGGTCGCTCATGCTGGACTTTACTGCAGGTGCCAACTCATATATTTACGAACCTGCCGGAAATCCTGAAAGGGGTACTCAGGAGTGGGAAATGAATCGTGATACCATCCGTAGGGAGATTTTGCGACTCGGTACCAAGGATAGGTACAATCAAAATATACGCTTGAATTACAGCGTGCCGATCAATAAATTTGCGCTTTTTAATTGGATTTCGGTTACGGCGGGTTATCAGGCCATGTTCAGCTGGACAGCATCTCCATTATCAGTTCAGGATCGAATAGGTAATGTGATTGAAAACCAGAATACCAAAATGCTAAATGGTAATTTGGACCTTGTAAGGTTATATAGTAAAAATGGCTATCTGCGTCAACTGGTCACGCCTGCCAGCACTCGAAGGGGACCTGCAGGAGCCAGGCCAGGTACCGGCCCTCCATCCGGTCGTCAGGCCAGAGACACACAGAGACAAAATGATACTGTGCAAGAAGAAAAGCCAAAGGTCAACTACTTCAAATTAATAGGTGACAATATTTTAAAATTGGCAACAAGTGCTAAGAGAGCCTCACTCAGCTATACTCAAAACAATGGGATGGCCCTGCCCGGATTTATGCTTGAACCTGATCTTTTGGGGATGAATTTTGCCAATTCAGCACCCGGTTGGGGGTTCATTTTAGGCGATGAGGCTGATATCAGACGCACCGCCATTCAGAATGGATGGTTAACCACTGATTCATTACTCAACCAGCCTTTTGCCAAACGGCACACCGAGAATTTCAATTACAGAATTAACCTGGAACCGGTTCGGGGAATGAGAATAGATATAAGTGGTGACAAAACAAGTGCTTTTAACTTTCAGGAGTATTTCAGGGCCGGTCCCGATGGCTCGTTCGAAACCTACACACCAATGGAAAGCGGCAATTTTAGCATGTCGTATGGCTTGTGGAAAACTGCCTTCAGAGGTTCACGTGATGATGAGAGCTCACCGCTGTTTGATGATCTCATGGATAATCGAAAAATCATTGCTGAACGGTTAGCCTATGAAAATCCACAATGGGTAAGTGAAGGTGAACGATATGTTTACGACACAGTCGGTCAGGAATTTTTTCCATACGGATATACAGCTTTATCACAAGAGGTTTTATTCTATTCCTTCCTGGCTGCTTATAGAGGTGGTGATGCACGTTCTATTCAGCTTAATCCGTTCCCAACTATTCCTATTCCCAACTGGAGTGCAACCTATAATGGCCTTACAGAGATCCCATTTATAAGCAGAATATTTCGTGCAGTGAATCTAAATCATGCATACAGGTCTTCATATGCTGTAAGCTCATGGCGCACAAACGTGGATTATGATCCGGAAAACCGTACCAAAACTTATGAGAACAGCAATATCTTTATCAGTAGGTATGATATAGCTCAAATCTCGGTGAGCGAGCAATTCTCACCACTTCTGGGGTTGGATCTTACGATGCACAATAGTTTATCAACTCGTATTGAGTACAAGAAACAACGCAACCTCACAATGAGTTTTGTTAACAATCAATTAACTGAAGTTGTGGGAAGTGAAATCATGATAGGGTTGGGATACCGCATCCGTAACCTTGCCCTGGTTATTTCGAACATTACCGGCGGTGGCAGAATTTCGCGTTCAACCTCAGACTTGGTGATGAAGCTTGACCTGAGCTTTCGCAATGATAAAACAACCTTGCGTCGGATTGATGAAGGCTATAGCCAGGTTTCTGCCGGGCAGAGCAGGGTTAGGATCTATTTCACCGCAGATTATATGCTTAATGACCGTTTCAACCTGCAAGCTTTCTTTGAACGTGATGTGAGCGACCCTTATGTTTCCAACCAGTTTCGCAATTCGCAAACATTTGCCGGCATTACTATGCGGTTCAGTTTGGCACAGTAACTTTGTTTTAACTTGATTTTAGTGGTCTGATAGTACGATTTTTTGGGAGTTGGATAAGATTTAATACCGGAATTATTTAAAAGCATTCTAATTTATTATGTCTGCTCGAAAATTGGGAGGTTGAATATATGCAGTCTAGTAGATTTACATTAAATTTGAACCAAAAATTAAGATAAACGATATGAAAATTCCATCAGAACTTAAGTACACCAAGGATCACGAATGGGTTAAGGTGGAGGGATCCACTGCCATTGTTGGCATTACTGATTTTGCTCAAAAGGAGCTGGGTGATATTGTATTCATTGAGGTTGAAACCATTGATGAGACCCTGGATAAGGAAGAGACTTTCGGCACTATTGAAGCTGTAAAAACAGTGTCGGACATGTTTATGCCTGTCGGCGGGACCATACTAGAGTTTAACGAACTGCTCGCTGATGCCCCCGAAACCGTTAATAAAGATCCTTATGGTGATGGATGGATTATTAAAATCAATATTAAGGATGCTACTGAGCTCGACAGTTTGCTTGATGCAGATGCATATAAGGAACTTGTTGAAGGCTAGTATGGAGCATGCCGGCAATTACGAATAATACCTTATCTGACTTGAATTTCAGCCCGAAACAAATTATTTGATTTTGGCCTGATCTTTGTTTTGATAGATAACGTTCAGACATGGAAAATCAATATTTTGATTCTAAAATGCTGATCCCAAATTGATGAAACGGCTATATGTTGAATATTTTGTGTAGAAAAAAATACGTTTGAAACTCAGTCATTTTTGAATTATTACTAATTTAGCCGCATCGTAATTTATTAATATAAATTGTGAAAGCATAACCATGGAAATAAAAAAATCACCGAAAGCGGACCTTGAAAACAAAAGGATCATTTTTACTCAAATCGGAATGGTCATCACACTTGCTATTGTTTTCCTGGCCTTTGAGTATAAGAGCTACGATGCACGTACCATTGATCTGATGCAGCGCACAGCGGAGGATATCACAGAAGAGATTATCCCCATCACGGAACAAAAACCGCCGCCACCACCGCCACCACCACCAAAACAGGTTACCATTTTGCAAGTGGTTGAGGACGATGTAGAAGTTGAGGAAAGCATTGATATTGATGTGGAAGTGGATCAACAGACTGAGATCGAGGTATATATTCCACCTGTACGTGAAGAAGAGGAAGTGTCTGAGCAGGAAATATTTACGGTTGTTGAGTCAATGCCTGAATTTCCGGGTGGTCCACAAGCTATGATGGAATATATAGCGCGCAATATCAAATACCCTCCAATGGCGCGTGAAAGTGGTATCCAGGGTCGTGTATTTGTAAACTTTGTTGTTGAACCCGATGGATCTGTGACCAATGTAAATGTATTGCGTGGTATTGGAGGCGGCTGTGATGAAGAAGCTATCCGGGTGGTAGAATCAATGCCAAAGTGGACACCTGGACGTCAGCGTGGAAAAGCGGTTAGGGTTTCATTTACCCTGCCGGTTCGATTTACGCTTCAATAAGCTGACAAAACTGAATTAATATTGAACACCTTGCTTTGCAGGGTGTTTTTTTATGTCCTTTTGTAAGATGTAACATTCTGTATAACAAATCTAACAATGTGTGACTATCCAGGATTTAATTTGATTACCAACATATAATAATCCTGATATGGCTACAATCAGGCAATATCTGGTATTTCAATTGCGTTTTAAATATAAAAGGGAGGTCCATGGCTCAACTGTACATTTGATAATGTACCTGTAGAGGTTGACATCAGCGACATGCTTATTCATCTGATGCTGTAGTGAGCAGGGTAGTAAACAGGTTCGTTTCATTGAGAACATTAGATAATAAGAAAGTTAATTTAATGAATGAAAGGACAAACCATGGAACCAAAAAAATCTCCCAAAGCAAACCTTGAAAACAAGCGTCTGATTTTCACTCAAATCGGATTAATAGTCGCATTGGCACTCATATTTTTTGCTTTTGAGTATAAAAGTTACGAATCCAGAAGCATAAACTTGCCACCGGTTGAGCCAGGATTATTTGATGATGACCTTATTCCTATTACCACACAACCCAAGCAAATGCTCCCTCCGCCTCAGCAGGTTGTTAGTTTGCAACCGATAGATGATGATCTTATTGCTGACGAGCCTGTATTTATTGATGTTTTGGTGAGCCCGGATGAGCCTGTAGAGGATTATATTCCACCCCGGTTGATCGAGCCTGATATCGTGGATGATACACCTGTAGCCATCCCCGAGCAAATGCCTGAGTTTCCAGGAGGCACATCGGCAATGCTGACCTATTTAGCAAAAGCAATTAAATATCCGCAGTTGGCTCGCGAGCTGGGTATTCAGGGAAGGGTTTTCGTAAGTTTCGTTATCGAGAGGGATGGGTCTGTGAGTGAAGTATCTGTTTTGAGAGGTATTGGTGGGGGCTGCGATGAGGAAGCCATTCGTGTGGTTGAGACCATGCCCAGGTGGGAGCCCGGAAGACAAGGAGGTAAAACTGTACGTGTTTCATTCAATTTGCCGGTACATTTCAGGTTGCGCTAGTTTCAGTGTTTCGGATTGAAATGATCAAACACCAGCTTCGCTTTTGCACTGCCAATAATTGATGCCAATTCGGCTTCGCTGGTCTCACTGATTCGTTTCACACTTTTCAATTTCCACAACAGTTTTTGCGCTGTACTATATCCTACTCCTTCAATATCAGTTAATACCGATTTGATCACGCCTTTTTCAAATTTTTTACGGTGGTGTGTAATACCAAAACGATGGGCCTCATCGCGTAAATGTTGAATCAGCTTTAAGGATTCGGAGCGCTTATCAATGTATAAGGGAAGGCTGTCACCGGGAAAGTAAATTTCTTCCAGTCGCTTTGCGATGCCAATCACTGCAATGGTTCCACGTAACCCTAGTTTATCAAGGCTTTTTGTAGCTGCGCTTAATTGTCCTTTTCCTCCATCAATAATAATGAGCTGAGGTAAGGGCATCTCTTCTTTTAATAAACGCTCATATCTACGTCTGATGATCTCTGCCATAGAGCTGTAGTCATCGGGGCCATCCACTGTCTTGATATTAAAATGACGATATGCTGCCTTATTCGGTTTGGCATTTTTAAACTGTACCATTGCTGCTACAGCATAATCGCCCTGAAAGTTAGAGTTGTCAAAACATTCAATGACCACCGGCATTTCAGGCAGATGCAAGTCTTTTTGTAATTGGTTAAGTATGCGTTTCTGATGCCTTTCAGGATCTACCAGGCTGCGTTTCTTTTCTGATTCCAGTTTGAATTGGCGGGCATTACGTTCAGATAGCTGTAACAAATGTTTTTTGTCACCTCGTTTAGGTATGGTATACTTCACCTGTTCAATTTCAAATCCTGGATTAAAGGGAAGAATGATCTCATTGGAACTGCTTCCCAGTCGCTGTCTGAGATCAGCTATTGCAAGCAGTAACAAGTCACCGGATGACTCGTTCAGTTTTTTGCGCAGCTCTACCGAGTGTGACTGAACAATAGCACCTTGAACCACTTTCAGGTAATTTATAAAAGCCGATGCTGCATCATCCACAATCGAGAATACATCCACATCATTAATATGTGGATTTACGATGGTTGACTTACTGCGATATCTTTCAAGCAACTCTATTTTTTCCTTTACCATATGGGCTTTTTCAAACTCCATATGTGAAGCATAATCCATCATAAGTTCTTTAAGCTGCTTGACCACCATGTGAATATTCCCCTTGATAACTTCTCTGATCTCTTTGATCATCAGCATATAATCATGCTCAGACTGCAATCCTTCGCATGGACCTTTACAGTTGCCAATATGGTATTCCAGGCAGAGCTTAAATTTTTTTTGATCAATGTTTTTCTCAGTTAGCCTGAGCTTACAAGAACGCACCGGGTAGATCTGCCGGATAAGTTCGAGTAGTGTATTCATCATGCGGACTGATGCGTATGGCCCGAAATATTCAGAACCATTTTGTACAACATTACGTGTGGAAAAAATTCTGGGAAAAGGTTCGTTACTTATGCAAATCCACGGAAAGCTTTTATCATCTTTTAATAGGACATTGTATCTGGGTTGAAATTTTTTGATCAGGTTGTTTTCCAGCAGAAGGGCATCCGATTCAGTTTCCACCACTATGAATTTGATATCTGCGATACGCCGTACAAGAACTTTGAGTTTGCCGGTATGGGTTTTAGAAAAATAACTTCTAACTCTTTTACGCAGATCTTTAGCCTTACCCACATAAATTACTTTGCCATTTTCATCCAGATATTGATATACTCCCGCGCTACCTGGTATGGATGCAATTAGTGGTTCTAATTTTGACTTGTGTTTGCTGCTGATCATCCTGATGAATGGTTGCTTATCAAAGATCTACTTTACAATCGCTATGGTACTAATCAACTTCGCAAAGCGTCCCATCCTTGTGCTGTTAATGTAATCAATTGATCGTCATTGGTTACCATTACCGCTTCATCCGCATTATGTGTCATGTGTCCGATTATGGTAATGTTTTTTAGCTGGCTTATTTTTTCGAAGTCACTCTGTTTGGCTGTAAAAAGCAGCTCATAATCCTCGCCACCATTTAAGGCTGCAACTGCCGGCACTATTTTAAATATTTCGGTAACCTTGTGTGTTTCAGGATGGATTGGTAGTTTTTCTTCATAAATTCTGCATCCCAAGCCGGATGATTTACATAAATGTAAAATTTCCGAGGCCAGGCCGTCCGAAATATCAATCATTGAAGTGGGCATAACTCCTGCTTCCCGGAGTTGGTTTGTGATATCAGCTCTTGCTTCTGGTTTAAGTTGCCGGCTCAGCACATAATCAAAGCCATGCAGATCAGGCTGCATTTCCGGATTAGCTTTAAAAACAGCTTTCTCGCGCTCAAGCAAAAGCAAGCCCATATAGGCTGCTCCAAGATCTCCACTTACGCACAACAGATCGTTGTCAGCAGCTCCGGACCTGTAACAAATTTGATTCTCATCAGCCTGTCCAATTACCGTGATTGAAATAAACATACCGGTATTGCTCGAAGTGGTATCACCACCAACCAAGTCAACACCATATTTATTACATGCCAGGTTAATTCCTTCGTAAATTTCTTCAACAGCTTCAAGAGAAAACCTACTGGATAGTGCAAGACCTACCAAAAGCTGTTTTGGACTGCCATTCATGGCATATATGTCAGAGAAATTTACCACAGCAGCTTTGTAACCTAAATGCTTAAGAGGAGTGTACATCATATCAAAATGAACACCCTCAACAAGCAAGTCGGTTGAGACGAGTGTTTTAAAGTGTTGATTGTTAATTACGGCAGCGTCATCTCCAACTCCTTTTTCTGAGGATGAATTGATGAGTTTAATTGACTTGGTGAGGTGCTCAATCAGGCCAAACTCACCCAATTGGCTAATGGCCGTAATCTCTGTTTTTTCTGTCATATCTCCAGAATGCTTTGAAATTTTAATATTGTTCAACAGCTATTTCATCTTGTTACGATAAAAGGAAGCTTTTTCCTCGTCCTGGAAGCGTGCGTATATGTTATGCAGGTATATCGCATAGCGCCGGTCAGGTTTAAGTGAATATAGTTTTTCGTACAGGTCTCGTGCTTTCCTGTAATCCTTACCGGCAATTTCATAACCCTCTAGCAGTATGGCATATTGACGTCTTGTTTTATTCTGTTCGTATGCTTCCAATTCCTTAGCATACCGTTTCTCGGCCCGATCATAGAATTTAGCTGCTTCCCATTCGAGTGCTTTTAGATTGTCAGGATCTTTATTCAATAATTTGTTTGCCACCTGCTCACAAATTGATGTGTTCTCGAGTTGTTTATTGGCATCAAAGTATAACTCAAGCAAAGGGATATCATCTTTGTCATCAATATTTTCCCATTGCCTGATAGCCTTTTCCCACTGTGAAGTTACAGCATAAATTTCAAAAAGTCTACTTTGATTGGACTTGGCCAGGCTATCATCAGGGTATGTTGCTATATAATCTTCAATAGTCATCATTTCACGTGAAATATTGTTCTCCGCCTGATAATGCGCGATTAGGCTTTGAAATGTTTTACTGCTGGCCGTGCCATAGTGAATGGATTGACTAAAGTATTCTAATGCGAGGTTCATGTCATTCATCCCAAGTGCAGCATGGCCTGCCTTATCATAATAGGGATTATTCTCCTGCTGATGATTGGCATTCCATTTCTGGATCAGGTTTTCATAATGTTTTAAGGCTTGCTGAAACTGTCCGGAATCATATGCAGAATCTGCTTCTTGTTGCAGACCTGTAATTGAGACTGTGCTGGCGCAACTATCAAAAAGAAGAGTGATTGCTATTAAAACAATTGCAAATATGCTATATTTTCCATTCATGCTGCAAAGTTAGTAACAATACTTATATGGCTATTGGGGCATTAGGGCCAATGGTGCAATTCGAGCCTCCTGATTCAACCTATTTTATTTTGTCATACCGGGACCAAACGGTTGTTGTATGCCTGAAGAATCAGTGTTTCAGTCATGACATATCTGAAACAATCCACTCCAATCAAATTCAAACCGCTATTTTTGCAAACGCTTAACAAGCTATATTGATCCTTAATTAATTTTGTTTACAAAATGGTTTCAGTCCAAAACCTTAGCATGCATTTTACCGGTGATGATTTATTCACCAAGATCAATTTTCTTATTCGTGAAAAAGATCGTATTGGGCTGGTAGGACGAAATGGAGCCGGCAAAACGACCTTATTGCGTCTGATCTGTGGCTTTGAGCAACCACATAAGGGTGATGTAATTGTGCCTGAAGATGTTACTATTGGATATTTGCCGCAAGAAAAAGTACTTGACAGTACCATTACGGTGATGCAGGAAGCCATGACTGCATTTGATGATATTCAACAGCTTGAAAACCAGATTTCGAAAGTCACAAATGAAATATCTGAACGCACGGACTATGAGTCTGCTGATTATACAAAGCTAATTGAACGACTCAGTTTACTCAATGAGCGTCTGGCAATAATGGGCTCAACCACTATGGAAGGTGAAGCCGAAAGGGTTTTGATCGGTCTTGGATTTGAACGTTCAGATCTGGGAAGACCAATGCAGGAGTTTAGCAACGGATGGCAGATGCGGGTTGAACTTGCGAAACTGTTACTCAAACGCCCTTCCCTTTTATTGCTTGATGAGCCAACTAACCACTTGGACATAGAGTCAATACAATGGCTTGAAGGTTTTCTGCAGAATTATTACGGGGCTATTATGATGGTATCTCATGACAGAGCTCTGCTCGACAATCTTACTAAACGCACCATCGAAATTAGTCAGGGTCGCATTTATGACTATAAAGGTTCCTATTCTGACTATATCAAGATGCGTGAAACCCGCATTGAGACACAACAGGCAGCCTATGATAATCAACAAAGAGAAGTGCGTGAAATTGAGCGCTTTATTGAGCGTTTCAGGTATAAGAACACCAAAGCCAAACAAGTGCAATCACGCATTAAGTTGCTTGAAAAGATGGATGAGATAGTGGTTGACGAGATGGAGAAATCAGCCATTCATTTCAGGTTTCCATCTGCACCTCATTCGGGTAAGATTACTGTTGAAATGCACCAACTTTCCAAAAGCTATGATTCGTTAAAGGTGTTGAGCAAAATTGATTTGGTTGTGCTTCGTGGCGACCGTATTGCTTTTGTTGGTAGAAATGGTGAGGGCAAGTCAACACTTTCGAAAATAATTGCAGGAGTACTCGATTATAATGGTGATTTGAAACTCGGACATCAGGTTAGTGTTGGGTATTATGCACAAAACCAACACGAAATGCTTGATGGCGAGAAAACAGTATTTGAAACACTTGATGAGATCGCTGTCGGTGATATCCGGACAAGGATAAAGTCCTTGCTAGGTTCGTTCTTGTTTAGTGGTGAGGCCATAGACAAAAAGGTGAAGGTGCTTTCAGGCGGTGAAAAATCAAGACTTTCACTTGCCCGATTGCTATTAAATCCGACCAATCTGCTGGTCCTTGATGAGCCTACCAATCATTTGGATATGCAATCCAAGGATATATTAAAAAACGCACTTTTACAATATGATGGTACGCTCATTATTGTTTCGCACGACAGGGATTTTCTACAGGGATTGACAAATAAAGTTTATGAGTTCAGAAAGCCTCGCATCCGTGAGTATATAGGAGATATCTATGATTTTCTGGAAGCACGCAGGATTGAAAAACTGGATGAACTTGAAAAGCGTAAAATTGACACGTCAAAGATAAATTCAGATTCTACTTCAATTAACAAGTTGAATTACGAGCAGCGCAAACTTATTGACAAAGATTTGCGAAAACTTGAGAAAGAAATTGATATCCTGGAATCAGCAATAGCTGATCTGGAAGCAAAGATAGCTGAAGCAGATACGATATTGGCTGATCCCTCGAAATTTAAGGTTACCGCAAATGAAAAATGGTACAGTGATTACGCTGCGATGAAAAAATCGTTGTCAGAACGCATGGGTGAATGGGAATCAAAGCACGTACAAGTTGAAAGGATCAGGAAAATGCATGAAAAATTTCAATGATTCCGATGGAAAAGTGTTTCTGCAAATGACCTCAAATTGTGTTTACGTTCATCAACAATGCCCAATTCGTCAAGATCATTTATAGCTTTACTATAATAGGCTTGCATAATCTTTTGAACCTGATCTTTTATATTCAACTCATCAAAAATTTTTATTACAGCATTCACCTTATTGGCAGAGCTATCAGTATGATTTTTATAGAGCCGGGTTAATTCATTGTATTGATGATCATTTGCCAATTCAAGGGCTTTCAGGTATAAATATGTTTTTTTATTTGAATTAATGTCACCGCCACTTTTCTTTCCAAAATTATCCTGTTCGCCATATACGTCCAGCAAATCATCTTTGAGTTGGAAAGCAATACCCAGGTTGATCCCGAATTGATATATATTTCTAATTTCATTTTCTGAGGCACCTCCAATTATGGCTCCAATCTCAAGAGCTGCACCAAGCAATACAGCAGTTTTGAGCCTTATCATATCGAGATAGTCTGTGATAGTTACTTGATCCGTTTGTTCAAAATTCATATCAAGTTGTTGGCCTTCACATACCTCAACTGCTGCTTTACTGAATACTTGCAAGATGGATTGTACATACTCAGGTTTTGTTTGTATAGCATATTGGTAAGCCAAGGCAAACATGGTATCGCCTGAGAGTATGGCAATATTAGCATTCCACTTTTTGTAAACGGTTTCCATACCTCTACGTAGAGGTGCATCATCCATAATATCATCATGCACAAGCGTGAAATTGTGAAACACTTCCACTGCCAATGCAGGATGAAGGGCGTCCTTAATATTTCCATTAAATAGCTCGCAGGCTAATAATGTGAGAACGGGACGCATACGTTTACCACCTTGCCTCATCGTATAAGCTATGGGCTCATAGAGTTCTGCGGGACATTTGTCAAAGTCCTGTTCTTTTATCAGATTCTCAATTTGCTGCCTGAGTTCATGTATTTGCTGCATGATGATTTAAAATGAAAATGTTACAGATATAAGTTATCTACGTTGAATAAGATTGATCAGGTAATTGCCATAACCACTTTTGAGTAAAGGTTCTGCAAGTTTTTGCAACTGATCAGCATTGATAAAACCTTTGTTAAATGCCACCTCCTCAATACAACCGATCTTAAGCCCTTGCCTGTTCTCAATGACTTCAACGAACTGTGAAGCCTGAAGCAATGATGAAAAAGTGCCGGTATCAAGCCATGCCGAACCTCGCCCAAGAATACCTACTTTTAATTTACCTTGTGCAAGATAGTGCTTGTTTACATCTGTGATCTCATATTCACCACGAGCACTGGGTTTGATATTGGCAGCAACCTCAACAACAGAATTATCATAAAAGTAAAGACCCGGTACTGCATAATTCGATTTAGGCTCGGTAGGTTTTTCTTCAATTGAAATGGCATTCATTTGACTGTCAAATTCTACTACACCATACCTTTCAGGGTCTACAACATGGTAAGCGAAGACCACCCCTCCATGAGGATCATTATTATCCATTAGCAGTTTTTGTAATCCGCTGCCGTAAAAAATATTATCACCCAATATCAAGGCAACCTTTTCATTTCCAATAAATTCCTTTCCTATCACAAAAGCCTGTGCCAGTCCGTAGGGGATGGCCTGCTCAGCATAGGAGAAAGAACAACCTAATTGTTGACCATCACCCAATAAATGTTCGAAATTCGGTAAGTCCTGTGGTGTTGAAATAATTAAAATATCTCTTATGCCAGCCATCATGAGGACCGATAAAGGGTAATAAATCATTGGTTTATCATAAACTGGCATCAGTTGTTTGCTGACCGCTAATGTAAGGGGATGCAGGCGCGTACCTGCACCGCCCGCTAATATTATTCCTTTCATAGTGTTTATTTTAATATACAGTTAGCATTCTTAAGAAGTGTTTAGCTTCCGCCACGAGTGTCAATTTCTTCAATTTCAAGATAGTCGAGCTCAAGGTCCTCTTCTTCATCATAGATCACTAAAAGTGGTTCACGAAACGCTTTTGTGATAATTCGCTTATCCAACGTAAGTAATAACGAAGGAAGTACAAAAAGGTTCGACATCATAGCGACGAGCAATGTAAATGAGACCAAATACCCCATGGCTTCGGTGCCACCAAAAGATGAAAGGATAAAAATAGCAAATCCGAAAAACAACACAACAGCTGAGTAGATCATGCTAAAGCCCGTTTCTAGCAGGGCTGCAAGAACTGACTCTTTGATCTTGAAATTGTTGAGCAACAATTGTTGGCGATATCGGGATAAAAAATGTATGGTGTTATCTACACTTATACCAAGAGCAATACTGAAAATCAATATAGTGGATGGTTTAATACTGATGCCCATATATCCCATCATGGCTGCAGTTAGCAGCTGTGGAATTAGGTTAGGTATCAGTGAGATCAAGATCATTTTGATGGATGAAAATGTCAATGCCATTAGCAGGGCAATGACGAGCAATGCAAGCAGGAGTGAGGTGATGAGGTTTCTAACAAGGTAATTTGTGCCTTCGAGAAAAACCAGGCTTGTACCTGTTAATTTAACATCGAAATCCTCAGGCGGAAAAAGTTGATTGATCTTGGGTTCAAGGTCTGTTCGGATCAGATCTATTTCGTTGGTTCCTATATTTGCCATTTGCACACTTATCCTGGTAATCTGAAGATTTGTATCCACAAATGAGTTTATCAGGCTGCGTTCATTCGACTTCATGCCGGGCATGTACTGTAAAATAAAATTTCTTTCCTGGTTGTTTGGCAGGCTATAGAATCTGGGGTCGCCACGGAAAAATGCTTGTTTTGAAAATTTTACAAGTTCAACAACAGAAAGTGGTTTGCTAAATTGCGGGTACGTAGCCAGCGTATCCTGTAACTGCTCAATTTTTTCAATATTCGAAGCACGGAGTACTCCACGGTTGCGCCTGGTATCAACAGTAATCTCGAATGGCATCACACCTTTAAAATGTTCCTCAAAAAACATCAGGTCTTTATAAAGTCTGTCTTTTTTTGATATATCATCTACAAGATGCCCTGTGGTTTTTAATCTCATTATGCCGCCCAAAGCAATCATGATGACAACAATTGTAGTGGCATAAACTGCATTGCGATTATTGAATACTACCCAAACAATTTTTTGAAGAATATTATTGACTGTTCCTTTTTCGAGGTGCTGAATATGTTTTGCCTTGGGATTAGGCAAATAAGAGAATATTATCGGAATAAGAAAAAGACTGAAAAGAAATGAAACCAATATATTAATGGAGGCCACCACTCCAAAATCGACAAGCAGCTCATTACCTGTTACGGTGAATGCAGCAAAACCGGCAGCTGTTGTGGCATTGGTAAGTAAGTTGGCAGCTCCGATCCGTCGAATTACACGTGACAGTGCCTTTATTTTGTTTCCATGTATAAGATACTCATTATAGTACTTATTCAGCAGAAAAATGGAATTCTCTACACCTATTACAATAAGTAATGGAGGTAAAATGCCTGTGAGGATGGTAATTTTATAGCCTAACAAGGTGATCGTACCAAACATAAAAATAACCGTAGCAATTACGATCAACAGGATAAACAACACTGTTTTAGCTGATCTGAAAAATATATAGAGAATTACGGCCGCAATTAAAAGTGCAAGAATTGTGAATTGAACCAGTTCGTCCTGAATTTTTTTTGAAGTTATCGTACGTATATATGGAAGCCCGGAGTAATGCAGTTCAACATCATGGGCTACCGAAAAAGCCTCAAGTGTTTTACGGATTTCAAAGATCAACCCAACACGACTTCTGGTATTCAAAACCTCGTGATCAAGGGTGACCATCATTAAACTCACATTACTTTTAGAATTGAAAAGCAAACCTTCATAAAAAGTAAGGCTGTATACCACATCCCTGATAGAATCTACTTCGGATTGAGTTTGTGGAATACGACTAATTACTGGAACAAAGTCAAACTTTCGGAGACTATCATTGCGTTTGAGTTGAAATAATCGTGCTACGGAGACAGCTTCCTGAACACCCTCAATAGCACGCACTTTCATGGTGAGGTCATACCATGCTGTAAAATGATCCAGGTCGAACAGCCTTTCATCATGAATACCGACAAACATTACACTTCCGTCTTGCCCGAATTGTTCCTTAAACTGCTTGTAAAAAATGATGGTTGAGTCGGTTTCAGGCAGCATACGTGCCATTTCGTACGACATATGTACTTTAGTACCATTCCACCCCATAAACAGGATGATCACACCTATGATTATCAGGTTTACAAGCCGGTTCCGAAGGATCAGTCTGACCAATAATGTCCACATGTAGATTAGCCGGCTAAATTGCCCTTTGTTTGAATTGTAAAAAAATGAGCAGTCGAAATTAGCACTTTAAATCCACATATGAAAAACTGGTTCGAAATTTGTTAAAAAACAAGCGGATTTATTGTGCTGAGTTCATTAATTTTGAATCTTCTATACCTATGACAAAAGTAATAGCATCTTCAATCATTTTGTTACTGCTGGTGGTGTCGGCATGCAATAGCCCTTCACATCTTGTTAAAAACCAGCAATATGATAGTGCCATTGAGAAATTGACAAAAAACCTGCGAACCGGTAAAGTAAAAGACAAGGAGTTACAATTGTTATCACAGGCTTTTCACACTGCCAACCAAATCGATCATGACAGGATCATGTTGTTACGACAAAGTGGCGAGCCGGATATATGGACAGAAGTGTACCAGCGATATACGGCTATGTATAACAGGCAACAAAAGATCAAAAGCATTTCACCTGAAATACAGAAAAGCATAAATTTTAAACCGGTTAGTTATGAGCCTGATATTGCAAATGCCAAGTCAAAGGCCTCTGCTTATCTATACGCACAGGCCGAGCATCTGTTACAAAGCAATGACAGAGCCGATGCACGTCAAGCTTTCCATTTGTTGCATCAATTGGCTCATTTTAACAGGAACTACCTTGATACAGAATCCCTTATGAGACGGGCCCTATTGCAAGGAACCAATCAGATTTTGATTTCTTTTGATGATCAGACCGGATTACCTTTACCTGAAGAGTTTATTGATAACCTGATGGAGTTCAACCCTGCAGACTTTAAAGATGATTTTGTGCAGTTTGACCTGTTTCCGGTCGAAAATAAAATTTATGATTATACCATCTGGGTTAGCCTCAAAAACATTCAGGTATCACCTGAGCGTAGCGAATCTAGACAATTTACCGAAAGCAAAGAGGTGCGGGATGGAACAAAACCTAAGCGTGACGATGATGGTCAGATTTTACTGGATAGTGCCGGTCGGGTTGTAGAAGTGCCCAACTTTAAGATCATATCTGCAAAGGTGGATGAAACAGTTCTTAGCAAGTCAGCATTGCTGGAAGCCACACTCGACTTTGAACACAACGCCAGCAAGAGCATTACTTATTCCGTTCCAGTGGCGGCAACAAGCCATTTCAATCATGCCTTTGTATTTGTGAATGGCGACCTGAATGCCATATCAAAAGAAACCAGGCAATTGTTGAAAAACAAGCCTGCACCATTTCCTCCTGACGGAGCAATGATTCTGGAAGCTGCCAGAATTCTAAATCAGGTGATTAAAAGAACGATCAGCAAGGAATCAACCAGGCTAAATAATACGGATTAGTGCAAAGAAAAGTCCTATTTATAGATACTGCCCACCCATCACTTCAGGATTTACTGGAACAGATGGGATTTGATTGTGATCATTTTCCCGATGCAAAGTTTCAGGATTATCTTGTTCTCATAAAGGACTACACAGGCTTGGTGGTAAGAAGCAAGATACCAATTCATGAACCTTTGCTCAAACAAGCTGTGAAGCTCAAATTTATCGCGAGAGTAGGTGCCGGCATGGAAAATATTGACGTAGCCTCAGCACATAAACGTGACATCGTCTGCATAAATGCTCCTGAAGGCAATCGCGACGCTGTGGCTGAGCATGCCATGGGAATGTTACTGGCCTTGTTGAATAATTTGTTGGTCGCTGATCGTGAGGTTCGGGGAGGAATATGGCGTAGGGAGCAAAACCGTGGCACCGAGCTGGGAGGGAAAACGGTTGGGATCATTGGATACGGAAATACAGGCAGTGCATTTGCACACCGATTGTCGGGCTTTGATGTAAAGATTTTGGCTTACGACAAGTACAAAAGCGGTTTTTCAACTGACTTTGTTAAAGAGTCAGATATGGAACAGATATTTAATGAATCTGATGTGCTCAGTTTGCATGTGCCACTCACTGAAGAGACATCATGGCTTGTGGATAAGGCTTATATCAATCGTTTTGTAAAGCCATTCTACCTGATCAATACCTCACGAGGAAAAGTGGTTAATACAATTGATCTGGTTGAAAGCCTTAAGGCAGGTAAAATATTGGGAGCTTGTCTCGATGTGCTTGAATATGAAAAAAGTACTTTTGAGCAACTGAATATTGATCAGTTACCAGCTACATATCTTCAGCTTGCCTCTATGAATAATGTGATTTTGAGCCCTCATATTGCCGGATGGACGGTGGAATCAGCAATTAAAATGGCACAAGTGCTTGCACGCAAGATCAGTGATTTAGATAATTTATAACAGGGGGTGCAATAATTCAGTCTTAAATGTAACTGACTAACAGAAAGCGTTTTTTTCTTAAAAGGAGAATTAATAATAAACTTTGGTATTCTTTTAATCCCAATTCAGAATCTTCTTAAAATCATACTCCTCAGGATTTGGTAGATATGCTTTTGCAGCTTCATAATCCTCTGGGCCAATACATTGTATGCCATTTTCAAAGACCATATGAGCTTTTTCGCCTTTCATATTCACAAGTCGTGGCTTTACTTTACCGTTCTCATCTTCTACGTCTTTAAGGTAAAGTGGGGCACAGTTTCCTGCGGGGTCAGATGTTACCATGGCACCGGTTATTCCCTGATCAAACAATTGCTTTACACCATAACCTAGCAATCCGCAATACATCAGATCAAACGCCACAGGTCTTACACAGCGAAGTTCATATCCAAGTTCAACAGGACGGCTCTTAATATTCAGGTTCAATCGTTTCAACCGGTATTGAAGCAACATATTATAGATATGTGCTTTACTCACATTGCCAAGCTCAGGATGACCGTGGTCATCATAAGTGAAATTTACGCCTGATGACTCAATTTCTTCATCAGTCATGAAATGAAAAACACCCTCGCTTACAATAGCAACACCATATTGGATTCCTTGCAGTTTACGTTTTACCATAGCCGAGATAATCAGTCTCGTAATTCGGTCGAAGGTGACTTCCGTATTGTAGAACATTTCAGGGATCACAATCATTGGAAAATGACAGGCTGCTCCAATTCCAAATGCCAGGTGTCCGGCCTCTCTGCCCATTGCAGAAACAACAAACCAGTTGCCGCTTGTACGAGCATCTTCATAAACGGTCTGAGCGATTCGTACGCCTTCGTCTTTGGCAGAGTTGTATCCAAAAGTGGGCGATCCTTCCGGCAAGGGCAGGTCGTTGTCGATGGTTTTTGGCACATGTAAATTTTGTATTTTGACTTCATGTTCCTCCAAAAACTTTGAGATGCGGTTTGCTGTTGAGGCTGTGTCATCACCACCAATAGTAACGAGCAATTTCACATTATTTTTTACAAAAAACCGCGTAGTAAATTCACTGTCTTTTGGCTTGTAACGACTCATTCGCAAAGCCGAACCTCCTTGTTTTTGAATATCATCAGCAAATGTGAAATCGAAATCAATCATTTCAGGTTTGTCAACAAAAAGGCTTTTGTATCCCCCATGAAGTCCAATAACACGGTATCCGGACTTGAGAAAAGTCTTAACGACTGTACTTATTACTGTATTTATCCCCGGAGCCGGTCCGCCTCCGCACAATATAGCTATCGACTGCTGCATATAAATAATATGTATATATTAAGAATGGCAGCAAAGATAAAAAAGTATAAGCAGTTTAAAGTAATTTCCGGATATGATCATCGTACTTTAATTATACGAGATTTGATTAAAGAAAACCTTGTTTTTAAAAAATACCTATTTTTGGAGCCTCACAAAACATAATTATTCAAATGACAAATCAACTTGTAAAAATCACCAGAAAATTATTGGTTTTATTTGTGTTGGTTCAATCATTTTCATGGTTGTCAGCGCAAACAGAAACGAACGTAGAAGCCTTAACACAATTTGCTTCAGAGGCCGAGCAGGAATGGATACAAATGCGCGAACGTGCTGAAAATTTTGCCATTGAGCACAATGTGCCATTAAGGGTAGAAATGGAAGACGGAACCATTGTTCAGCTAGTAGATGTTGTAGATGGTCAAGCAATTTACTTTCAAACCTTAAATCTTGGAGCAGCAAAAACTACAAGGGCTGATAAGCTTTGGGAAGGTGGAGAATTGGGTCTTGGCATCTCAGGAGCAGGATACGACAAAATCGGTATTTGGGATGGTGGACGTGTGCGAACAACCCACCAAGAGTTTAACAACACCGGCGGACCCCGTGTAGTTCAAATGGATGGAGCATCGCAGAACTCCACTCATGCCACCCATGTAGCAGGAACCATAATGGCTGGCGGTGTTAACGCAAATGCCAAGGGCATGATTTACGCCGGTGAACTCAAAGCATACGATTGGAATAATCCATTCAATGAAATTGCTGCTGCTGCGGCTGCGGGTATGGAATTATCAAATCACTCGTGGGGCTATGTTACCGGTTGGAACTGGACTGGCAGTAGCTGGGTATGGACAGGTAATTCAGCGGTTTCTCCTGTGGAGGATTATCGTTTCGGCTTTTATACAGCCAATTCACGCCAAATGGATGTGATTTCCTTTAATGCACCTTATCATTTAATTGTTGTGGCTGCAGGAAACGATCGGGGTGAAGGGCCATCAAATGCAGGGGAACCTGGTGTTCCCGAGAAAGATGGTGGTGAAGATGGCTTCGATTGTGTTGATGATTTTGGATCTGCTAAAAACACCCTTGCCATTGGTAATATCAGGGAGATACTGGACTATGTTGATCCAAGTCAGGCTATTATGAACAATTCAAGTAGCTGGGGGCCGACAGATGACGGCCGCATCAAACCTGACCTCGTGGCGAAAGGAACTGATCTTATCTCACCTTCTGCAAATAGCAACACATCCTATGCTACACTTACCGGTACCAGTATGGCTTCACCCAATGCTGCCGGTACTCTTGCACAACTTCAAGTGCTCTATCAAGACTTAAATGGGGGGCAGCCAATGCGTGCCGCAACTTTGAAAGGGTTAGCCATTCATACAGCCGATGAGGCAGGACCACATCCCGGACCTGACTATATGTTTGGATGGGGCATATTGAATGCTGCACGCGCAGCTGAAGTAATACTTGATAATACAGGACAAAACGCAATTGACGAGCGTGTTTTAACCAATGGAGAAGCATACGAACGTGAAATTGAAGTTGTTGGAGGGAATCCACTAACTGTGACAATCAGCTGGACTGACCAGCCTGGTATTGTGCAGTCACCAAGTCTGAATCCACGTACACCTCACATTCGCAATGACCTTGATCTTCGAATTATGGGGCCAAGCGGAACAATTTATTATCCATATAAGCTTGATTATGATAATCCTGAAGCTATGGCAACCACAGATTCAAAGAACTATGTTGATGTGGTTGAAAAAATTTATATTCCTAATGCTGAAGCAGGATCATATACCTTGTTCATTGACCACGATGGACCTCTAGTTGGGAGCGAACAGGCTTACTCCTTGATCATTACAGGAATAGATGAGTATACCGAATCAGCACAATGCTCTGAAGGACTCAATATACCTGGTTTTGATGAAAATAATGCATTCCTGAATCAAAAAATTGAATGGAGGAAAGCTGAATATGCATCATCATATGATGTTTATTTTGGTACTGATGGTAATGGTTCACAAACCCCAACTAATATTATGAATGGCGAAAATGTAACCGTACCTTATATACAATATCATATGCAACCCAATACTACTTATTATATTAAAGTTGTTCCACGTAATAATATGGGGGCAAACAATTCATGTGATGAGATCTGGTCGTTTACAACCATGCCTGCAATTGGTGATTTTCCTTATTTAACAGATGTGGAGGATGTTACTGTACCGGAGCTTCCTGCTTTCTGGCAACAATGGAATTTTTCAGACTATTACAACATGGAATGGGCAAGCAATACCCTGATTGGCCATTCAGGAAACAAATCAGTTTCAGTATATACCAATACCGGACAACGCAGAGTATTCAACCATTGGTTGGTTTCGCCTCCTATTGAGGTAGATGCCACAAGAGAATATTTGGTTAGTTTCTATTATCGTGGATTTTTACCTACTACACCAGAGCAGATTAAATTCTTTTGGGGAACAGCTGCAGATACTTCTAGCCTTTCAAATCTGGCTTATGCTGATGATGGAATTACATTTCAGGGTTGGCTTGATGGATCAGCATTGTTGATTCCCAATCACGATGGGCATATATTCCTCGCTTGGGTGGCTGATAATCCAGATGGTATTGGTGTTTTTGTTGATGATATGCTTGTGGAGGACTGGGGCCTTGTTGGTGTTGAGGAAAGCCTCGAAAAACAGGTTAGAGTATTTTACCGCGATGGTTCGCTTAAGGTGCAATCAGAATTCATGCTTCAAAAGGCTGAATTAACAGTAGTGAATTCTTCCGGGCAGATCATTCTGCATAACAGCATGCCTGAAACCACACATTATGAAACTCCTCTCAGGCTTAGTACCGGGGTGTACCTGGTCCGATTAAAGACCGATGGACTAATGAAAACAGCAAAATTATTCATTAACTAACTGTTTTTAAATATATTATTGATTAAACCCGGGCAGAACGTCCGGGTTTTTTTTCATGGAGTAAACATTTTATTATTTTTGACAACTAACAATCAAGCTATTCATGAAATATTTATTAACTATGAAGCATGTTTATACTTGGGCGATTGTATTTTTAATGACCGTCTCAACTGTGATGTCGCAGTTTTCTACCAATATTGAGTTCTTGCATCAGTTTGCTGAAGAGGAGAACGTTAAATGGCAACAAATGCGTGAACGCGTCGAAGCTTATGCAAACCAACACAAAGTTCCGATTGAGTTTGTGAACTCTGATGGAAAATATATATTAATGTATGATGTAATTAATGGGCAGCCTTTGTATTATGAAACCGATAACTATGGTGCATCCCTAACCACACGTGCCAATGAACTTATGCCTGGAGGTAATACCGGTCTTGATTTGACAGGTGAAGGATATGATAAACTAGGTGTATGGGACGGTGGAAGGGTGAGAAATACGCATGTTGAATTCACCGATCAGGGGGCATCAAGGGTCACACAAATGGATAATGCAACCTCCCTGAGCGACCATGCCACCCATGTTGCGGGAACCATGGTGGCAGCAGGTATTAATACTGATGCACGTGGAATGGCTTATGCTGGATTTTTAAAGGCTTATAGCAGCAGCAATGATAATTCTGAAATGACCCAGGCTGCTGCTAATGGAATGGAAATTTCAAATCATTCTTATAGCCAGCTAACAGGATGGAGTAGTGCTACCGGTAGTTGGCAGTGGTATGGAAATACTAGTGTTTCGCCTGTTGAGGATTATAAGTTTGGTTTTTATGGACCACAATCACGCACATGGGATATACTTGCTTATAATGCCCCATATTATTTAATATCAAAGTCAGCAGGTAATAACCGTGGCGAAGGTCCTTCGTATGCAGGCCAAGATGGCAATCCTGAAGTGGATGGGGGAGACGATGGCTTCGACTGCATACCCGATAGGGGAACCGCCAAAAATGTGCTTACTGTGGGAGCAGTGCTCGAAGTAGCCGATTATACGGGACCACATAATGTGGTGATGAGTAGTTTCAGTGGATGGGGGCCATGTGATGATGGCAGGATAAAACCAGATATCGTTGCCAAAGGAGTTGGAGTATTTTCAGCCGGTTCAAATCATGATTCCCATTACTCCACCAAGAATGGAACCAGTATGTCTACACCAAATGCAGCAGGAACAATGGCGTTATTGCAGCAGCACTATCAAAACCTGAATGACGGAACACCCATGAGGGCATCCACATTGAAAGGTCTTGTTATTCATACAGCTGATGAGGCAGGCTCCTCACCTGGACCTGATTATATTTTTGGTTGGGGTCTTATGAATGCGGAGCGGGCAGCGGATCTAATCACTGAAAATACAGAAGGGCAGATCGTTATAGATGAAATTGCTCTTGAGAATGGCAGTGTATATGAAAGAGAAGTCAATGTGGTTGGAGGCAACCCTCTTCGTGTCACGATTAGTTGGACTGATCCGGCTGGCAATGTCATGTCACCTGTGTTGAACGACCGAACTCCATCACTTGTAAACGATCTGGACTTGCGCCTGGTGGATGAAAGTGGATTTGTATATTTTCCTTACAGTCTTGACCCTGACGAACCGGATGCCCCGGCAACAAATACTGAAAAAAATTATGTTGATAATGTGGAAATGGTGTATGTTGATAATGCCGAAGCCGGTATTTATACCATTGTGGTTGATCATGACGGCGTTATGGCTTCATCACAGGTATTCTCGATAATTATTTCAGGAATAGATGATTATGATGATATCCCATTTTGTCCAGCAGGACTTATTTATCCGGAAGATGGTGCAAATGAAGTATATTTGAATAAACCGATCCAATGGGCAGCTGCTTCATTTGCCTCCAGCTATGATATTTATTTTGGCACTGACGGTGATGGTATTCAACAACCTTCCAATATTCTGGAAGGTGAGAATGTGACTTCTCCTGAACTCCATATACATATGGATCCCTCTACGACTTATTATTTACAGGTAGTGCCCAGAAACAACCAGGGACCCAATGAAAGCTGCAATGAGATATGGAGCTTTACAACAATGGACGCCATTAGCAATTTTCCCTATATTGAGGATGTTGAGGGTGCAGCTATACCTTTTCTGCCTGAATTCTGGCAGTCCTTAAATTATTCTTCGACATTTGATTTTCATTGGGAGAGTACTGGAATTTTGTCAAATTCCGGAGATAAGTCAATGGTGTGTTATTCGAAAACAGGTCAGCATCGTAGTTTTAATAATTGGTTAATATCACCACCTCTACAAGTTGATGCCACCCGTGAATATTTGGTGAGTTTTAGTTACCGTGGTTTTTTTCCAAATACGGCTGAAAAGCTAAGCTTATTCTGGGGTGCCAATGCAGACACAACTGATATGATTCATTTGTTATATAACGATGATAATATCACAATTCAAGACTGGGTTGAAACCAGTGTGCTTCTCGTGCCTGATCATGATGGACATATATTTCTGGCCTGGCTTGCTGACAATCAGGAAGGTATTGGTGTTTTCATTGATGATGTCATCATTGAAGATTGGGGGCTGGTAGGTCTGGAAGATAGCAAGGAAAAACAATTACGGGTTCGTTACGTGGAAGGCAGGATCATGCTCGAATCTGAATTTGTAATGGACAGGGCTGAGCTGCAAGTATTCAATGTGCAAGGGCAACTTGTAAGCAGTTCGATATTGCCGGCATCCAGAAACGCACAAATTCCGGTGAATCTAACATCAGGAGTTTATATCATCCAGGTAAAGGCTGAAGGTTTTAATAAAACAACCAAATTGTTCATCAATTAATAGCATTGTTACATTCTCATTAAAAAACCAGGTCTTAGTGGCCTGGTTTTTTCTTATCAGCAACTTGCATGCGTTTTTGTTTTCCGATCCACAGCAGAAAAATTCCGCCAATCACAAAAGGTATGCTTAGCCATTGCCCCATATTTAAAGTCATGGAAGCTTCAAATCCTACTTGCGGTTCTTTCAGAAATTCGATCAGTATCCGTGAACCGAATACCAATATGAGAAACCATGAGAAGATCAAGCCTGATTGCCTTTCTGCCCATCCTTTGAAATAGAGTTTGTAAAGTAGGAAGAATGTGAACAAATACACTAGCCCTTCGTAGATCTGGGTGGGATGGCGCGGGTCGGCATTGAGACCAGGATCATAATAGCGCACAAATTGAAACCCCCACGGCAGGCTGGTTATATGTCCGAAGATCTCTGAATTCATCAGGTTGCCCATACGGATAAAGAATCCGGCAAGGGCCACCACGATCACTATCCGATCAAGTATCCATAAAATAGACTTATTTTGTTTTCGGGAAAAATAATAAAGTGCAATGATGATCCCAATGGCAGCACCATGGCTGGCAAGCCCTCCTTCCCAAATTTTCAGGATTTCAATTGGATTGTTCAGGTAGTATTCCGGTTCATAAAAGAAGCAATGGCCAAGCCGGGCTCCGACCACTGTAGCTATAATCATATAGGTTGATAATTCATCAAGCACTTTATCGGCAATATTTTCCAGCCTAAAAATCTTTTGCATAATGAAGTATCCAACAACGAAAGATGCAGCAAACAAGGCACCATACCAGCGTACGCCGTTACCACCTATTAAAGGAATCCATTCCGGAAAACGGAAAATTTCAGGGGATACATCCCAAACAATATATTGCAGAATCATAGGGTGGGTTTTTACGCAAAGGTAATTAGTTTATCCATTCAGGTGTGCTGTGAAAGGTTTATACTAAAGCCGAAAGTTGTAATCAGCATTACAATTTCTGGAATTCAATTTCCGGGTAGCCTCGATCACCTGCCTGATTATAAAAACCAACGAAACGCATTTTATAATAAAAACCCTGGTGGTCGCGGATGATATAATTGTAATCAGAACGGACCTCATACAAAACATTTCCGCTCTCAACATCACCTGAGAGATCTTTCCAATTATAACCAATACGGTCAATCCTTGTGGTGAATTCCATATTTTCAATACTCTCTAAATCAACTTCTTCAAAGGTCATGGTGTTGTTAAAAGCAACTGCGGTATTGTAGCGATTGAGCAAAACACCGGTGACAAGGTACGGATAAGGGTCTCCTGCATTTGTGAACAAGAGCGTCGTGTATTGTGTAAACAATAGGGTAAATTGGTCTTGCTTTGGCTCCAGAAGCTGATAATTTTTTTCCGGGTCGAATGAATAATAGACAAAATTATAACTCTTTTCTTTTGAAATACGGGCTTGGACTTCTTCTGAACCGTCAAGATTTGCAAATCTGATATGGTAGAAACCGGCCTTTAAATCTTCAAATACAATCTTCTTGAAACCTAAGGGGCGTCCTAGATGGTCATATCCTCTGTCAATTACATACACTTGCCTGCTAAATATGGTGTCGGATCCGTTTATACTAAACCAATTGCCCACCGCGGTTGAGTCCAGGTTTCCACTGCTAGGATCGAAATTGAAATCCAATCCTGACTGCGATGTTACGTCCTCAAACATTGTTTTTCCCGTTGGCGCGATTTGCATAAAGGTGGACGTATTTAGCAAAATGCGATAACCTTTTTCAGAAGATTCAAATGCCAGATCGTAATCAAGTTTATGATTGGTGCTGAGATCACTTCCCTTATGCAGGTCGAAATAGATCTGGTTCCTATAATCATTGCCCATTGCAATGGTCGCAGATTGTCTTTTACCACGATCAAATGGAGGTATAGCTTCTTCTTCTTTGAAGCAGCTGGTAATGATCATCATCAGTAATAAAAAAAGATAAGTGTTTCCTTTCATAACCAATGGATTAGAATTTTTTCATTGACAAACTAAGTTTAACAAAAAAGGTTCGTCCCCACCCAACCGGGGCTGATGTTGCTCCTCCTGAGTGTATTCCACCACCTCCAGTATCACCACTGATGCTTATATTGGTATTATCGAAAAGATTTTTTGCACCAAACTGTGCATTCAATCTGTTCTGCCAAAACCATCGGCTGACAGATACATCCAATGTGTTGTACGCCGACATAATCGTCCGGAACACTTCATCATTTTGTCCGAGAAATACTTCCGGATAAGCTCCATGGTACTTGTAATAGGCCGAGAAGTTTAGGTTGGGCTTTTGCCAAAGGTAATTGACATTTACAACAACATCTGTGCTGTAAATAAACTGATGATCAATGTCATAGGACATAACCTGTTTTCTGCCGGTTTCACCTATACCCAGCTGAAGTTGTAGCCAGGGATAGATGCGATTATTGAAATTTAGTTGTACTCCCTGGGTGGTCATATTGTCAACATTAACATAGGTATAGAGACCATCTTCCCAATCAACGGTGGCAAGACTAATACTGTTACTGATGCTATTGTAAAATAAGTTAAGCTCAATACCCCAGTCGTAGGTTGTGGTTTCGTGATGATATCGCAGAGCCATATTCACATTTTGTGAATTTTCTGCTTTAAGGTTTTCATTGCCCCTGATATTGTGGTTCACGTCTACAAACTCCAGATACAATTCCTTCAATGAGGGTGCTCTGAAACCTTTAGCATAGGATGCCCTGAAACTAAGTGCATTATAGAAATCATATTTCAGGTTCATGGAATAAACAAGCGGTGCTTCGTATTTTGTGTTGTAGCTATATCGTAAGCCGGGCTGAAGCATCAATTTGGTCAAGGCTTTTATCTTAAGGCTGACAAAGGCTGCATAGTCACCAATAGCTTGTTGCTGATCAAGAATACGTTTTCCAAAACCGTCCTCATAATTCAAATCAATGCCTAGCTGGTAGTTAAACCAGTCTATCTCTGTGCTTTTACTAAATTCAGCCCTTAATAAGTACTGGTTAAATTTTGACGTGTCATGATCAGCAGGATTTGAAGTGAGTGTTTCATCCAAGGTAGTCAGATCTTTGAAATAGGTATTTTTGATGCGATCGTAATAGGAATATGATGCCAGGACACTCAGGTATCTATCCTTAAAGAGACGGGTATTCATGTCCAGCTTACTTGTAAGTCTATTGGTGTGGAAATAGCTGTCAAACGCTGTTTCAAAATAAGGCCTCATCAGGTTTCCCCTGTCAAGAAGTAATTCGTTGAAATATGCTGAAGTGAATCGTGCTCTAAAATCCTCATTTGCGTATTGTATACCTGCATCAGCATTGACTTGTCGTTTAGGTTTCCATCTTTTTGAGCGCGTGCTATCAACAATGCTATAACCCTCGAAAAAGTTTCGTGCACCGGCAATAGATCCACTCCACCGCCCTTTCCGTAAGGATGCATCAGCATTAAAATTGTAGGTACCAACACTTTCATAATAGGAGGTAGCATTAGCTGTATAGGAGGTGTGTTTATTCTCTTTAGTAATGATGTTGATGACACCTGCAAGTGCATTGCTGCCATATATCACCGACATTGGGCCTTCTATTACTTCGATATGCTCCACATTGTAAAGGTTTAACTGACCCAAGTCAATGTTTCCGTTCATGCGGCCAATTACCGGTACTCCATCTATCAGGAATTTTACATGTTCTCCACCCAATCCCTGCAGCGTAATTCTTGATCCAAGTGCACCATCATGCGAGGCCCTGATATTTAATTCACCTGTAAGTAGCTCACTTAGATTATTTGAGGCCTTGTGTTCGATCTGTCTTGCTCCGATAACTCTTACGCGGTAAATTGATTTATCAACCCTCTGCGGAGTATATTGGCCTGTAACCACGACTTCATCCATATTATAAATGGCAGGCTCCAGATCAATCTCCTTTGACTCACCGGGGTAAATTTGGCCGGTATAAGTACGATAACCCACATAGGTTATGGCAATGGTTGATTCTTCTGTGACGGGGTTGTCAAGCCTGCCGTTAATGTCCGACATGGCTGCGATAGGCTTCCGATTTGATTCAGATTCAAATACAACATGTGCAAATGCAATGGAGTTGCCTGTGCGTGCGTCACGCAGGTGAATATTGCCTTGCTGGCTGTGAGCTTTTAAGCTCACAACCAGCAAAATAAGCAATATCACAAAATTAAACCTCACTATGAAAATTTTATTTGTTGACAATTAGTTTCTGTGTGTGCTGAACACCATCAGCCAGAAGCTTTACCAAGTAGAATCCATTATTAAAGTGTGAAAGATCCACCTGATGTAGGTCATTTTCAGGATTTAACGTCCGGTCGACCAATTTTCGTCCGCTCATATCATAAATTTGTAACTGGGCGGTATGTACATGTTCAACTTCAAGATGCAAATTCAAGAATTGCTGCGCCGGATTGGGATTGATCCGGAATAATTCAGCCTTGTTTTCGGTTTCGGGTATGCTCGCCAGTGAAATGAGTTTTTTCGTAAATCCTATTCTTCCGGTTCCCATGCCACTGAAGTAGTCAAACACTAATTTGTACACATCGCCATCTTGTGTTTGTACAAAAAATGCATGGTTTTCCTCGATCTCCCAGGCAAAAGTTTCCATATTGAATGATTTCCAATCAGAACCGATTGGGCTGCGTTCAAACAGCATGGGCAAAGTAAAATAATCTTCGAAATGCTCGTCTACATCCAGAAATTTATTCGCGCCTGTTTCAAGATTATTCAACACGCCCACAACAGGATAGGGTGAAGGGTTTCCGTCAAGATCAAATACTGTTCCGATATACCGGCTGAAAACAAAGTCCCAAGCATCCATGGGGGGCTCTCTGTCAATTATACTTTGATTGCTTATACTATAGTAAATGAATATTTTATCAAGAAAAGGGTCAGCGCTAATAACCTCTGAGACCTCTTCCGATCCATCTATATTTGCATATTTGAAATAGTAAGTATTTGATGTTGAGTTTTTCCGTTCGATCCACATTTTTTTCAGATTGCCATTTGCAAGCTTGAGAATATAAATCGAGTCACCCACCACATCGTGGGTTACCATATTATATATACCCCATCCATAATCAGGGTGGCCCAGTGCATTGCGATTAAATGCACCATCTTCCCAAATGGTATCTGAATTGTACATCGGGACCCATTCTTCAATTGCTGACACTTCTACTGAGTTCCAATCAGAGGTGTCACCAAGGGGATAGGTGTATAATTCAACCCCCATACCATCGTTTATGCTTATGCCTGCACTCCATCGAAGACTGTAAAAAGCGATGTCCCAATTGCTTCTGGGCTCGATCTTTACAATACCATTTTCCATGCTGTAAAACACATCATTGGAATAGGACGGTCCCATTGTGACAGTATCATATATGGTATTGCCGTTAAGTAAAAGTTGGGAAAATAACAACATCAGTGTTGTGATTGAAATGAGTAATATATTTTTCATTATTATGTAATTTTTTTATGAATAAGTACAATATGTTATTGGAAGATTACCTGTGCTCTGACATAGTTGATAATAGTCACAATATTCTTAGAAGCCAAGGTGCAACATAAGAACTTTGTACAAAAGTTCACTATAGAATTCACCAGTTGGAAAGCTTACAAGATATTGCCAGAGCTAGGAATGTGCTGGAGGAGCCCGTAAAGGGATGGAATTCTTGTTGTGAGAGTTTGCAACTGCAATGAAAGGTGGAAAATAAAACCGGCATCCATTTATTGGAGTACCTATCAGTTGGTCTTGTCCCCCAATATAGAAATCAGAGAATGCAATATAAGTGTATGCCAGATGATTATCGTCTTTGGCAGTTTTAAAATTTGCTGTTTTACCATCATCTTTGCCTTTTGGTAACGTAAATGGTGTTTGATTGTCAAACAAACTAATGCCAAAGACGTGTTCCTGATGATAAGTGATCAGATCGCCTATAACCAACCAAAATATGGCAAATGCCATGAACAGGTCAATTAATTTTGATATGGGCTTTCGTTTTTTCATTTTACAGTAGATGCTGCAAAATTATTGAAGTTTTGCTTATCAGAAAATAGGCGAAACTGCCTTTCTGCTCACCATAATTATTGAGATAGCGCAATAACAATAATGATTTGTCACTTCAAGGCAAT
>CALAZZ010000211.1 GCA_937926515.1 uncultured Bacteroidales bacterium
CGCGTTTTGATCTCTCCCAATCGGAATTTGGGCTCGCCATTTTCCCGATGACCAGTGCCATGTTTGGTTGGTCAGGATTCTCCATGACATTGTGCAGGAAAATCCTCGAGTTCACTGCCCGAAATATGGAAACCGGTACCGGGACCCCTTGGATGGAGTATAATATGTTCGTCAATTTATACCAGTTTCTCACCGGGGAATGGAAGGAAGATAAGCACTTTCAGCAGATGTACGATTATTGCATCTCACGTGGAAACATCTGGACACTTCTCCATTACGTCTTGTTCCATGGTCTTCAGTTTATTGAAACAGGGCTGCCCGGCAAAACAGAATTGATGATCAATAAACTGGCCATGCTCGGGGAGGATTATCAGGTAAACCTGGCCATGGCACAGCACTATCGCCTGTTTGCCAATTACACCTTCAGATACAGGAAACTGGATCAGAATATTGCAAAAGCAGACGAAGGCATAGAATACACCGGTAAGACTGGTCATGACAATATTTTGAGCATTATATTACTGACAAAGGCTTCTTCCCTTGCCATGAAAGGGGAAATTGACAGGGCCTGGGCCGTGTTCCGCGAAGGGGAAAAGCGCGCCATGGAACGAAAGATCCTCAAAATGTGGTACAGCGCTATATTTGTCACCAAAGCTTATATAGAGCTTGAAGAATTAAAAAGCAACCCCTCAGATCCGTTTTTGCAAAAGAGCATCGTCCAAACTGTAAAAAAAGCCGTCAGTGCTTCTGACAAAGTCATGAACGACCACATCGTTGCGCACCAGTTGTCCGGCTCGGTCAATACACTCCTGGGAAATTACAGGAAAGCATTTAAGCATTTTGGCATAGCAATCGACCTTGGCGAAAAATACGAAGGGAAACTGGAATTGTCACGAACTTTTTTTGAAACCGGCAAATGTCTCACGCATGCCAATGGCTCGATTAACTCCTTCCGGGGCAGAAAGGCGGAAGATTATCTCACCAAAGCCAGGGAACTATTTTCAGAGATGGGTCTGGAGTATGACCTGCGGGAATTGGACCGGCTCAGCCGCTGACCTGGCCATAGGGTTACGATGAGTACCCCGATCACTAATATATCAACCTTAAATGATTATCCTATTCCCGTTAGAAAATCAGTGATAAAACTTGTAGGATCACAAACCAAAACATTTTCTTTCAACAAATATGACTCAGGGCAGTTCGGTATGACAATGAAGTTGTTTTTACATCCCAAATCCTGGATGGCAGTCGTGAAACCTTTGGTGGTTTTGGGTGCATCGGCAAATTTGATTTCAACACAAGTAAGTACTTCTAAGCCTCTTGAAAGGATAAGGTCACATTCCGCACCTTCGGCTGTGCGGTAAAATGAAAATGAAATGCCAGGCTTCAACGAATTGACGATTTGCTCTATCACAAATCCTTCCCAGGAGTTTCCGAGTACAGGATGCCCTAAAAGCTGATTGAAATCACTGATGCCATGCAGATAATGCAATATGCCGCTATCTCTGAGATAGATTTTAGGAGATTTCACCATTCGTTTTTTAACATTTGCAAACCATGGGCTTAACAACCTCACCATAAACGCATTTTCAAAGAAACTTAAATACTTCGAAACCGTAGGACTGCTTATTCCAAGTGATCGGGCATAATTGGCATGATTCAGGAGCATTCCGTGATTATGAGCCAGCATTTGCAGCAATCGGTTCAGCAACAAAGGCTCTGCGCTCAATCCCAGTGATGGCAGATCCCTTTCAATATAAGTGAGAATAAATGAGTGATACCATTCCCGGAGCAACTCCTTATCAGGTATGAGAAAAGGTTCGGGAAACCCTCCATGCAGCCATAAATCATTAATTTTATGCTCATTACCTATTTCGCTTAGTAACAAGCCGGTAAGTTCTGTATAGGCTATTCTGCCGGCAAGAGATTCAGAACTTTGCTTTAATAGATCAGGATTTGCTGAACCAAGAATGATAAAGCGACCGGGTATTCTGTGCCTGTCAATAACGGCGCGTATCACAGGAAACAGATCAGGACTGCGCTGTACCTCATCAATAATAATGCAACTATCCTGATTGTTTTCGAAGAAAATTTGCGGGTTACTTAATTTACCAATATCAGCAGGTAGTTCCAGATCGAGGTAAATCACCTTCCTGTCTAATTTGGTTATTAAGAATTTAGACAGCGTTGTTTTGCCAATTTGCCTGGGGCCTAAAATGGCTACTGCCGGAAAATGTTCCAACAGTTTGAGGATTCGGGATTGCAGGTTTCTATAGATCATATCTTAATAATATCCCTGCAAATATAAAATATATTTTAAGATCTACGGGTTAAATTGATAAATAATATCAAATTGTCGTTGGATAAACAATCTGTTATCGCTTTACCCCAAATCCTGAATTAATCTATCTTAAACGTTAATAAGAAAATCTCAGGCGTTTACGAATATTTCCCAGGCGTTCAGGAATCTTGTTCATTTAAGGAGTTGAAGCAAAGTAATTTTGTTTCGAATCAAAAAACATGAGTCATGAAAAATGTAAAATTACTTCTGGCAGCATTGATGAGTCTAACTGCCATCAATTTATGTCCTAAACTTTCAGCTCAGGAAACACTGATAAGCCAACAATCACAAATAGGCTGCAGTTGCCTTTCCGAGGGCATCACCTTTACTTTGCAGGAACAGATTGATAATTTCCAGGCCAATTACCCGGGTTGCACGGAGATTGAGGGAGACGTGATTATTACAGGTTATGATATCGTCAATTTACGTGGTTTAAGTATGCTGACTTACATTGGAGGGGATTTGAGAATAGGAGACGAATTCACATATCAGGCTACAATGCTTCAAACGTTATCGGGATTAGATAACCTGGTTTCCATTGGTGGCGAAATGATTTTATGTAATAATACTTTCCTAACCAGTATATCCGCCATGAACAAACTCATGCGCATCGGGGGCAGCTTGATTATAGGCACACGATGGGGCTCCGGTTATGGGAATCCTTTACTCAGTGATCTTATAGGATTGAATAACCTAAGTTATGTAAGAGGTGATTTGAATATCTCCGGAAATGAATCCTTGGTCAATTTATCAGGTTTAGATAACCTGACCAGTATTAGCGGCAGCCTTTACATCGCTAATGAGCAACTCGCCAGCCTGACAGGACTTCATAATATCCAATCTATTGGAGGATCATTGTCAATTGGCTGTATTTATCCCGGTTGGGGGGGTGAAGGTTATTGTGTAGGTAACCCTGAATTGGTTGACCTATACGGACTTGCCGGACTTAATTCAGTCGGAGGAGATCTTACTATCATAGCGAATAATGCACTGGTGAGCCTTGAAGGTTTGGAAGAGTTAACCTCAATAGGAGGAAAACTCTCAATTGGATATGAATCCGAGTATTCATCGTCCTTTTGCGGAAATGATTCATTGGTTAACCTATCAGGACTTGAAGGCCTTGACTTCATTGGTGGCGATATTCGTATCACTGGCAATTCGTCTTTGACTAATCTTTCAGGTTTTTTGCAAAACTTAGATCTAATACTGGGTAGTCTTAGTATTACACATAATGATAATCTAACAGATATATCAGGTTTAATTGGTGTTACTTCCGTAGATGGAAGTCTTGAAATTGGAAACAATGCTTCATTATTAGAACTTTCAGGACTGGATAACCTTACATATATTGGTGAGAGCCTATCTATAAGCTATAGTAATTTGCCCAACCTGAATGGATTGACAAATCTGGCTGTTGTTGAAGATTATCTGAATATCTCCTGGAATAATTCATTGACTAATTTTTCAGGATTGGAAAACCTGACCACCATTGGAGGGCTCAAAATTGAAGGGAACAATACCCTCGGGAGTTTAACCGGCCTGGAAAACCTTACTTCAATAGCTGGTGATCTTAGGATAGGACATTATTATGGAAATCCGGCACTATCGTGTTTAAGCGGACTGAATAATCTGAATTCGATTGGGGGTTCATTGATGATACAGTCTAACAATGCCCTTATTAGCCTGATGGGTTTAGAGAACCTGTTTTCAATAGCAGGAGATCTCTTTATTGAAAATAACAATTACCTGGCTGATATGACAGGTCTGAATAACCTATCGTCAATAGGGGGCAATTTGCAAATCGGAAATTATTATGGAAATCCTGCCTTGATAAGCTTGACTGGATTGGAGAACCTGACTTCTATTGGGGGAAGCCTTACCATATCATCCAATAATTCCCTATTGAGTTTAACAGGACTTAATAGCCTGACCACCGTTGGGGGATATCTTGCTGTTAGTCAAAACAACTCGCTTGCAAACCTGGCGGGATTGGAAAACCTTACCACCGTTGAAGCATATCTTAGTATTAGTCAACATAGTTCACTTATAAGCCTGCTGGGATTGGGAAACCTGACTTCTGTTGGCAGTGATTTTACTATTGGTTCCAATGATGCATTACTCGACTTAACAGGTCTCCAAAACCTGAACTCAATTGGAGGCAGTCTTATAATTGGTAAAGGGGGTTATTCTTCAGGTGGAAATTCTGCGTTGGTCGATCTCAGTGGACTGGATAATCTATTCACCATAGGAGGTGATCTTAAGATCAGCTCCAATAACGCACTAATTAACCTAAGCGGGTTGGCAAATCTGAATTCAATTGGAGGCAGTCTTATAATTGGTAAAGAGGGTTATTCTTCAGGTGGAAATTCTGCGTTGGTCAATCTTAGTGGACTGGATAATCTATTCACCATTGGAGGTGATCTTAAGATCAATTCCAATAACGCACTAATTAACCTAAACGGCTTGGGTAACCTGAATACAATCGGTGGATCTTTTCAAATAGAGAACAATTCATCCTTGATTACACCAAATGGATTGAACGCACTCGCGACAATCGGAGGAGATCTCAAAATAAACAAGAATAATGCCCTTACTAGCTTTCGCGGTCTTGAAAATCTTTCCAACATAGGAGGTGGATTGTACATTGGGAGTTATGAAAGTCTTTCTGGTGGAAATCCGCTATTAACCAATTTGGATGCATTAACAGGATTGACGACAGTTGGAAATGAACTCTGGATTAGATTCAATCATGGGTTGGTCAACATCAGCGGACTCAATAGTCTTACCTCTATTGGTGGTATGTTGAATATTTTTTTCAATACATCACTAACGAGTCTTATAGGTTTGGATAATATTTATCCTGGTTCAATCACCAATTTATCAATTCAACACAATATTTCTTTATCTGCTTGTGAAGTTCAAAGTATTTGTGAATATCTTGCATTCCCTGGGGGAACAGTAACTATTAAAAATAATGCAAACGGCTGCAACAGCCAGGCACAGGTGATAGCGGCATGTGAAATTGTCGGAATTGAAGAAACCACTGCCGAAGTTGGATTTTCCTTCTTCCCCAACCCATTTACAGATCATATAACTGTAGAAGTTTCTATGGTTACGCCGGGAGGCTTCAAAGCAGAGGTATTCAATATGATGGGTCAAAGGCTTGCTGCACTGATTGAAAAACACTTGCCGGTTGGAAAACCTGAAATAATTTCTGGTACAGATATCCTGCAGCCCGGAATCTATTTACTTCGAATTCAGGCTGGAGAAAAATTTACGACACAAAAGATCATGAAACATTAATAAATTGA
>CALAZZ010000212.1 GCA_937926515.1 uncultured Bacteroidales bacterium
TATATAATTCCTTATTACCAAACAATAAGCAATATTAAGAAAATGTTAAGAAAATCAATATCAAGTTAGCTCAACTCATTTAATCATCCTGTTCGATCTTGCGAATTACAATTAAATCCGATTGTTTCTGAACAATCATGGCGAAAAAATCGCGCAAATACTGATATTCCACGATGCTAAACTGAGATTTGTTAATTTCAAGATCAATTTGAATCTGAACATATTGCCCGGATGCCATAATGCGGTAGCTGTAGAAACAATCTCTGTCGTCCATGGCTAAGGCAATTGGATCAGGCAGTTCATCTACCATATAACCAAATGGCAATGTTATTGTTACGGTATTTGAATATTTACGTGTAAAGGCAAAGTCCACAGGGAACAATCTTTCAGGTAGACGAAAAGGGTTCGACTTATAATGATTAAATGGCAGTGGGTGCAAGTATATCAGTTCTGCGGCCTCCTCCTCCATTGACTTCTTTTGAATGTGTAATCTAATTCCAAGAGGTTCATCAAAATCATTTTGGGCTGTAATTTTCATATCCAACAGGGATATATCCGGTATTTCGGATTCAATGGAGGCCATATACTTCTCTATTGAACCTTCCTTACGCATGCGTTCTCTTTCCATGTGCGCCAAAGATTGATCCATTTGCTTATTGATTATGGCATCATAACCTCCATTGCTTTTGACCACAATGGAAGTTTGTTCAATGGAAAGATTGGTCTCATGCTGATCAAGCTTCACCCATCCTGATTTTCCTATTCGGTCGGATATAAGCCTACCATAACCATTATTCGCACGATCAGGTAATAAGTTCCAGGGATTATATTTTTGAGTGGCATCTAATAAAATGGTCGTGTCGTTAATTACGGCGCAGGCAATCACATAGTTGAATTTACCAAGGGTAGTCTGCCATGTATAGATCTTACCAAAGTCATTTGTTCTTAGGATAACAGGATAGGCTTCAATTCCAAGTTCGTTAAGCAATACAACCAGTGATAAATTAATGTCAGCAGCATTTCCGGTTTTTTTGTTCCAGGCTTCGCGCAAACTTGATGTCGGAATAAAGCTGTTGTAGTTGTTCCAGATCATTTCTTCCTGCACCAAATTGTATGCAGAGATCATTTTTCTCAGAGGATCATTATGGATGTTCATTATATTCTTTGCTTGACTCTTAAACACTGATCCTGAAATACGCATTTGCCCCCCAAAATATTTCGATTGCATAAGCATTTCATTAATTTGTCTCCAATTGTTTGCAAACTCCCTCAAATGTACATGGGTTGCATTAAAGGAGGCCAATTCATACTCAACATGTGATAAATAATTACTTTCATGAGCCATAAAAGGTTCCTTGTGGAATGGTGGAATGGAATCAATTCGAAACAGTTCATGTTTCTCATCATAACTTAGTCCAGGTGCGGCATACACATTTCTGGAGTTGTTCCTATGTATACTTAGGGGCAGAAATCCTCTTACTTCCCGCCTGTAATTGAAAATATCAGGATAAAAAGTATGGAATTCACTAAACAGTGCAGGAATATTCCTCTGAAATTCCCAGCGTGGAACCAGCTCTACATGATACGATTGGTAAGTATATTCGACTTCAAAAATACAGCCTTCGCGCAAATTGGGCACTGAAAAATTGACACTCACAAACCATTTGTCAATCTCCTCAATAAAAATATCCTCTTCGTTTAGGACTGAAGTTACCAGTTGATCGCCATCCATATAGTAAGAAACTGCTTTGATCTCCCTTATCGGATTGCGTTGCCTTTGGGTTTTATAGACCATGATCTTGTAGTTGCCATGATCAAAACCACTGGTGTTGAAAACCTTAACCCTGGTATGCCTGTACTTCTTATATTCGAACGATTTGCGGTTAAGGTCATACTCTATCCTGTGAACGCCAAAATCGCCAAGCACCAATGCATTTGCAGTTGAATCCAGCACATAGTATGACATCTCTAATTGTGACTGTTCAATCTGCCCAAATTGCATAGGATTCTCCTGCGAATGCACTTGAATTCCAATAAAATGTGTTATTGCAATTACGATAAGTCTTTGAATTCTCATTTTCCATGGTTTAAATTTGATATGGCAAAATACTATTAGTCTTATGTCAACTATGGTTGTTTTAATCCCCCTTCTTAAGTACCACTTGCCTGCCGTCAGCTGTAACAACAGCACCTATAAATTCCACAAAGCGTGTATAGTCTTCTGCCGGGAATTCACCTGTGTAGAGTTGCAGTCTTCTTTTATAAACCAATGTGTTATCCATATGCTCAACTGCTGTTTTGTAACTGCCAAAATCACCGGTAAGTTCGAACTCACCCATTCCTGACTCTAATGTAAAACCGTTCGGTAGGGTATATATTATGGTGTCGTTGTAAGTATATGCATTGTAAATGACAAATGGGTTTTTTCTGTCATTCAGGCGCTCAGGTTGCTTAATGGTATTCTTTGTTAGATTTAAAGGAATAAATAACCGATTAGTACTTCTTCGCCCATAAGACCGCAGGCTGATATCCAGATTAAGACGAAATGCAGGAAACATATCTTTGTGATTATCTATTTCATAATCATTAAGATGATAATTTGGAAAATTATAATTGCGGTAAATCCATCTTTCCTGATCTGCAGCAGGCAGTGATTCAAGACCATATATATCATTATAGAACAATCCCTTGCTCACAATACTAATTTCAGCATGCCCATTTCCTTCGGCATCAAGTTGCACATAAGCTTTAGTGCTATTAACATTTTCATTCAGATCATACTGGGGTGTTCTGGCTAACACACCACCGTTTTCGGTAATGAGTAAAACCGGCCTGTTATGATTTCCACGGCCAATATACCCAAAAGGGATCTGTTGGCTGGTACATTCAAGCCAAAGGGTGTCGCTATCTTCAGGAACACAAAGTATTACATGATTAAACTGCGAACCTGGCATATCCTCATGAATCCTGTATTTATTATTGCCGCTGTTGATTAGAGTATAAAACGATTCTACCCCTACAGCACTAAGCATAGCATGCATATAGTTAGAAAGCGCCTTACAATCGCCATAGCCCACCCGATCAACTGTATTGGCAGGAATGGGTTGCTGTCCACCAATGCCCAAAGTGATGTTTACATATCGAGTACGTCTTTGCATATAATCGTACAATAGAGCAACCTTTTCGCGGTCAGTTTCGGCATCCGCAACAAGCTCATTCAGATAATTAACGGTCTTTTCCGGTAGTTCCTGTCTGCCTTCATTCAGTAGTGCAATCCAATCACCAAAATCCTTCCAGGAGGCATTACTCCCCGAATATTGATCATAAAAAATGTCACGAGGCATAAAATAAACTACCGGTAAAATATCTTCAATGGGTGGGCTATAGGCCTCTCTTTTAAAAGCATTTAGTTGATTAAAATCCCATCTCATCAATCTGCCATTCTCAGTAGTTTCATGCTGTGGCTCCGCTGCATTGAAAACTTTGTTGTTTATTTTGTAGCCTTCAGGAACTAAGAGGTGCAAACTTGCTTTCTCAACTGACTGACGATATTGATCCATTGGCATGAACATATGACTGATGGCAGTGTGGTTGATTATGATTTCATAGCTATAGCTCACTGTATAAGGATATTGACTGATAGCAGGGCGGAAAAGCTTAACCCTGTTGTCTTCATAAAGAGAATAACCGGCTACATTGCTACGATCGTAAAGGTCTTTGTTTTTAAGCCGTCTGATACGCTTGCCGTGTTTGTCGTAAATGGCTCCATTGAAATTGCTTACTTTGGATTGTTCGTTGTAATGTATCACCAAAACCGCAGCATCATTTGCTTTGTCATTTAATACAGTCACTACATATTCTACCTTTATAATCACCAATTTTGGACTGGCAATTTCAAAACTCATGTGCTTCATTCTGATGACACTGTGAGCATTTTCAAACAATTTGGGGGCTATGTTTTTCACATCCCATTCCGATGCACACAAGTATGAGTTTAATGTAAATATTATAATACTAGATAACAGTGTAATACGACTCTTCATCATTCCACATCTTTACGCATAACAATCATTTCAGACTGCTTTTCCACCAAATGGGCAAAAAATTCTCGTAAATATGGGTATTCCACTACACTGAATAAAGGCTTATTCACTTCAAGATCAATAATAATCTGTACTTGTTGCCCAGCTGCCATCACTCGATAGCTAAAAAAACAACTTCGATCCTCAAGGGCAATGGCCACAGTTTCAGGCAACTCTTCAACCACATAGCCAAATGGGATTGCAATGCGATAGGTATAGGTTTCTTTTCGTGGGAAAGTGAAGTTTACAGGAAACAAGCGCTCAGGTAAGCGAAACGGGTTGGATTCAATGCGGCTGTAAATATTAGGGTTTAAATAAATCAGCTCTTTCTCAGTTTCGTCACTTACTCCACCAAAAATGCGCAGGCGCTTTTGTACAGCTTGAGTGGGATCGTCAGGTCTATCAATTTTGAGCTCCGAAATGGAAAACCCTGATTTCTTTGCTTCAAGGGCTGCAATTACTTCTTCTTCCGTGTCATAATGCTTCGCTGTACTCAGTAAATTATAGGCTGCATAATTATCCATTTGTCTCATTACAATGGCATCCCATGAACCATCGCTCTTAACCATTAAAGTGGTCGTTTCATTAATGGTTGTAATGGGAGTGTTTTCCAGGTTAATCCATCCTGTTTTGGGGATGCTGTTGCTGATAATTCTTCCGTTTCCATTAACTACACGTTCGGGTAACAGATGCCAGGGTTTATCTTTTTCGGTGGCATCAAGCAAATATACCTCCTCACCAATTGTAACATGTGCGATAACATAGTTGAACTTATGCAAAGTAGTTTGCCACTCAAACACTTTACCAAAATTACGTGTGCTAAGGATAACAGGATCGGCATCAAGCTCAAGTGTGCGTAAGAGTAGCACGAGCAACATATTTATATCAGCTGAATTACCCGTTTTATTAGCCCAGGCCTGCCTAAGTGAATTGCTTATATAAATGCTATGCATATTATTCCAGAACATATTGCTCTGAATGAAGGTGTAGGCAGCAACCATACGCTCCATTGGATCGCTGGTGGCATTCATAATTTGCTGTGCCTCTGAACTAATCAGGCCCGAACGCTTGAGCTGTTCGCCGAACCAAACACTGTTCATTAAATTTTGGTTTATCTGTTGCCAGTTTGAGGTTAGATCAGTTATGGGTGCATGAGGAAAGTTAATCGAGTTTAACTCATATTCAACATGAGAAATGTAATTCACCGGATGATCCATAAATGGTTCAGGACGAAATGCTGGGATATTCTCAATACGAAACAACTCATTATCTTGACGGTAACTTATTCTATGTGTTTTATTAATAGGGCGATTCATTGCACCTCGTTCAGTGGTAAATATTGTGATGGATTCGGGAGAAGTACTTGTTTTGTGTTCAGATAAGTCTAAAAACCCCCTGATTTGACGTGAATAATTAAAATATTCAGGATAGGACATGCGAAACTCACTAAAAACAGCCGGAATATCACGCTGAAACTCCCATTTTGGTAAATTATGATAGAAATCAGAAATAATGGTATATTCGACTTCAAACACACAGCCTTCGCGTAATCCGGGTACTGAAAAATTAGTGCTTTTGTAACGTGCATTTACATCTTCATCAAATACATCATGTCGTGATAATTCTGTTTTAACAATCTTTCCATCATCAAGATAGTAAGATGTTGCATTTATTCTGGATGCCCTCTCTTCTGAATTATCCCCTTTGTAAAGCTGCAATTTAAAGTTGCCATATTCAAAGCCTGAAGCCTGGAAAACTTTTATTCTCAGATGCCTCCTAAATTGATACTCAAATCTGTTATTGGTCGAACTCCAGACAATTCTTATATTGCCATAATCACCCAATATTAAAGCATTTGCAGCTGAATCTGCTTCATAATATTGCAATTCAAGGTCAGAGCGATCAATACGACCGTAACGCATGGGGTCGCGCTGTGCTATTGCAATATTGGAGATTATAAGCATAATTAATGTTGTCAGGAAAGCTGTTGATCTCATTAGGTGGATTAGGTTTTCGTTAATCGTATTGTTTGACAGGCTAAAATAAGAATTATCCTCCAGCTTATAAAAGGTGTGACTAATTTGTCGTAATTTATAAACTGTATAAATAATGAATATTAACCATTAGAAATACTGTAATATTAAGTATATTTGGAACGGGTTAACAACCATGATATATAATATTGCGGAAATTAATCCACAATTGCTGTTTCGCAGGACTTAAAACTACAAACTCCATTGACTATGTAGTAAGGCAATAGATTTAATATTATGAATCGGGTTTTCAGGAGAAAAACCAATCCCTAAGTATTATTTTGGAGTGTAATGTGCAGCTACCTTGATGACTCCAATTGATCAATACATACAGATAAAAAGTCTAATTGTTTTTTACAATAAAATAAAACCTTTACCCAAACAGAACAAACCAAATCCTGACTTGATTTGCTCATTATGATACAGATAGGTATTATCAGGTTCGACTCACTACCCCCTTACGCATCCACTTTCCAGCCCTGAAATAGAAAAAAGAAAACACTGCGCCTATGGCCCAAGCAATGGGTACGCCCCACCAGATGCCAACAGGTCCAAATTTAAGGGCCAGGTAATAAGAAACCGGTATGCGGATGAACCACAAGGCAAAGAGGGTAATGAACATGGGTATGAGCGTATCCCCTGCTCCACGCAAAACACCATTATAAACAAACATGGTTGAGAACACGATATAAAACAAGCTTACAATATATAAGTAATCCTTCCCAGCCTCAACCACAGCAGGATCGGTGGTAAAGATGCCCATGATCGGTGTTGCAAATATCCATGCAATAAGGGTAACCGATAATGAGATTAAGGCGGTCATTCGAAGGGTGGCATAAAGACCTCGTTTTACCCTGTTCATCTTACCGGCACCAATGTTTTGCCCAACAAATGATGACAGGGCAGCTGCAAAATTCATGGCCGGCAGGGCTGCAAGCGAATCAATACGCATAGCCACCGCATAGGCAGCAATCACCGTAGTGCCAAACATATTCACTACCTTATACAATGCCAGCATTCCAATGGCCACAAAAGTTTGTTGAAAACCAGTTGGAAGGCCTATTCGCATGCTTTTCAAAAAAATAGTGCGATCAAATCGCATCTTCAGAACCGAAAATTTGATGATCTTATGATAAGCATTCAAATAAAGGATGATCGAAAAGAATGCACCTGCCTGAGAAATTACAGTTGCCCAGGCTACGCCTTCAATTCCCCAGCCAAATACAACTACAAAAAGAAGGTCAAGCAAAATATTGACCAGGGTAGCTGTAATGAGGAAATAGAGCGGGGTCCTTGAATCGCCCAAACCTCTCAACACTGCCGTAGTACCATGGAAGCCAAAGAAAAAAATGAATCCAATGGAGTAAACCTCAAAGTAATGGCTGGCTTCCGGAATCACTTCAGGGGGCAAATCAATCAGGTTGAATATTTGCTTACTTAAAGCAAAGCCTATAATGGTGAGCGCTATAGCAGCAAAAAACAGAAAGATATACATCGTCTCCATAGCTTTTTTCACCATGCTTATTTCCTTTGCTCCGAAATATTGTGCGATGATAATGGTCGCACCGGTGGCAATGCCTATAACGAAAGAAACAAGTGTGAAAATAAGTGGGAAACTTGCACCAACAGCCGCTAATGCCTCATTGCCCAAAAACCGGCCAATGATAATGCTATCGATGATATTGTACATCTGTTGAAATACATTGGCATACAGCATGGGCAAAGCAAAACTGAGAATAAGTTTACCTTCTTTTCCTTCAGTAAGGTCTTTCATCAGTTATTTAATTCGATCAAGTTTTTTAATGAGGCGCCAAAAGTAATTAATAAATCCAGACTATTAATTTGCCAGTGGACTTAGTTAGCAGATATCGCTTATTTGATATTTATTAAAACATTAAATATCAAGAAGATACTGCACCATCTATTTGTGTGTGATAAAATGAATTATCTTTGCATCAGGGTATTACAGACTGTCGCGCCTCTTCTGTTGGTTGAGGTGAGGAAAGTCGGGACAGCACAGGGCGCCATACTTCCTAACAGGAAGGTGTGTCTTTGATCTCAAAGATACAACAGCAAGTGCCACAGAAAATTACCGTCCCGTGTCTATCGGGATAAGGGTGAAAACGTGAGGTAAGAGCTCACGCTACGTCAGGGTGACCTGCCGTGGGGGTAAACCTTATGGGCTGCAAGGCCAAATAAGCCGGCGATGTGCACCATGTGCATGAAAGGGCGGCCCGTCCAATGCCGGTGGGTAGGCTGCTAGAGCCGTTTGGTGACAAACGGCCAAGATAAATGACAGTCCACGACAGAATCCTGCTTATCGTAATACCTTATCAGGCCACTGTTCTTTAGAATGGTGGCCTGTTTGCAATAATAAACAAGGTATGGCGTTTTTTTTGTCAAACAGTCATTGTTGATAAGAAATCGCGATGAGGTCTGAACGTTCAAAACCAATTGCTTACATTTATCCTTTAATCAATCCTTCAGGAATGCATTTCAAACGAATATCCAAAATTTTGATAACGTGGGTACTTCTATTGTTTATCGCCCCAACATCCCAGGCACAACAACAGAAGTACTTTGACGATCCGGACATGATCCACCGCGAAGCGATCAGTATGTTCGAAGCCAGGCAATACGGAGCAGCAAGGCAAAGCTTTAGACAACTGATGGATATGCTTGATGATAAAAACGACATTCTTTATGTTGATGCAGCTTATTATGATGCAGTGTGTGCTATTGAACTCGAATTGGCTGATGCCGGCGCAACGGTGAATAATTTTGCCCACAATTACCGAACAAGCAGGTGGAAACCAAGGGTAGATTTCTTACAGGCAAGGGTCTATTTTGCTGATCGAAAATATGCCGATGCACTCGATATATTCCATGAACTGGATCCATATGAGTTTTCTGCTTCTGAACGCAATGAGTATTTTTTTAAAAGTGGATTCAGCAGAATGAAGCAAAATGATTTGTCAGCCGCATCAGCTGATTTTTCCAGAGCTAAAATGGACAATGGCCCATTTAGGGATGCTTCTATATATTATTACGCTCATATTCAGTATTTAAATGGCAATTATAATGATGCCTTACAGCATTTTAAACAAATAGAAAGCAACCACACCTTTAACAAACTCATTCCTGCATATATGATGCAAATCCATTACCAGCAAGGTGATTATGCTCAGATAGTAGCTATGGGCGACCGGGTATATAACCAAGCTGAGAATCGTCGCAAACCTGAGATCGCCCGTATGATGGCTGATGCGTATTACAAGTTGGAGCAGTTCGACATGGCCCTTGAATATTACATCAATTTTGAACGCCTTTCGCGCAGACAGATGAGTCGAGAAGATAATTATCAGCTTGGAATAACAAGATTCAAAACCGGCTTTTACTCAGATGCAATCAACAATTTCCAAAAGGCAATTGGTCAAGATGATACCCTCTCACAGAATGCTTATTATTATTTGGCGGCATCCTATCAGCAGACAGGACAACAAAATTTCGCCCGAAATGCTTTCCTTTCTGCATACAAAGCTGGCTTCGATACTGAAATCACAGAAGATGCGCTTTTCAATTATGCCCGTTTAAGTATTGAAAGCGGACCTGACCCCTTTAATGAAGCTATTGATGCCCTGCAGGATTTCATCAATAATAATCCCAATTCCGAAAGACGCAATGAGGCTTTTGGATACGTGGTTCAACTCTACCTGAGCTCGCGCAACTATGATGCGGCATTGGACTTTATCGAAAAAGAAACCCCAAATAATCCTGCTTTGCAGGCTACATATGTCCAGCTTGCTTATGCCCGTGGAATCGAGTTATACCACGCAAGAAACTACAGGGAGGCAGCCAGTTACCTTGCCAGGGCGGCCAATCAGCGCCATGATCCTCAAACAGCCGCCCAGGCTACATTTTGGATGGCGGATGCCTATTACAACATTAGAAATTTTGAAGCTGCTCGAAATCATTACAGGAGCTTCATGTCAATGCCTGCCGCTCGTCAATTGGGTATCTATTCCTTGGCTGCCTACAATCTTGGATATACTTATTTTTCACAAAAGCAGTATAATGCAGCACTACCATCATTCCGGCAGTTTATTGCAAATCCTTATCGGGATAAACCAGATTTGGTTATCGATGCCTGGCTACGCATTGCTGATTGCCAGTTTATTGGCAAATCCTATGCGCAGGCGATCGAATCATATGATAAAGTTATCAATGCCATGCATGCAGAATCGGATTATGCCCTGTTTCAGAAAGCACATAGTTTTGGCGCATTAGGAAGGTTCAATGATAAACTCTCAACACTAGATCAACTGGTCAGAAATCACCCTACTTCAGCCTATTATGACAATGCCCTGTACGAAATGGCATCGACCAATTTGGTTATGAACGACAATCGGTCTGCAATTAGCTACTTTGACAGGCTGGTTCGTGAAAAACCCAGAAGCCCTTTTGCGAAGGAAGCCCTGGTGAAAACCGGCCTTATCTATTTCAATAACGATCAAAATGACAGGGCTATAACCACACTAAAGAAAGTAATTGAAGATTATCCAACTACCACAGAAGCACGTGAGGCACTAAACACATTACGAGTTATCTATATGGACATGAATAATCTACAGGAATATTTTTCATACACCGAAAAGCTTGGTTTCGTTCAGGTAAGCGTGAATGAACAAGACTCCCTGGCATTTACCATGGCAGAAAACTTCTACCAGGAAGGACGTTGTGGTGAGGCGATCAAAGCACTTGAAAATTACATTACAACCTATCCGCAAGGTGCTTACTTGCTTCAGGCCAATTACTTTAAGGCACGTTGTGAACTCCGGGAAAATCGCCCTGATATCGCTTTGCAACATTTTCGTTTTATCATAAACTACACCGACAATCAATACACCGATGAAGCATTGCTTGAGGCGGCCCGTATATTATATGATCAGGAAGATTATGAGGAGTCAAACAAGTATTACAAAAGCCTGTATACTCTGAGTGATGATCCCATACGCCAACTTGAATCATTGGAAGGCAGAATGAAAAGCAGCTTTTTTCTACAACATTATGAGGACGCAATTGAGGCAGCCCGACAGCTCCTGCAACGCAGCCGGGTTGGTCAAGAGCAAATACTACAGGCTCACTATATTATGGGAAAATCCTTATTTGAAATGGGAAGGCTTGATGAAGCTTTGAAGGAATTGAAGGTGGTACACCATACGAGTTCGGGTGTGTTAGGTGCTGAAGCTTATTACCTTATGGCTTCAATCAGTTATCAAAACGGTTATTACGATGATGCAGAAAATCAGCTTTTTGACTTGGCAGACCGGTACAGCGCCTATGATTACTGGGTAGCTCGGGGATTTATACTTTTGGCTGATATCTACGTGCGACAGGATAATAATTTTCAGGCCCGGCAAACCCTCCAAAGTATCATTGATAATTACAAAGGGCAGGACTTACGTGAGCTGGCTGCCCGGAAACTGGCTGCCATAAGTGAATAATTATAAAATTTAACTCGAAATACTTCATCATATACATTGTAATACAGGATGAAAAAAAAGAAGAACATCATATATTTATTTGCCTTACTGGCATTGATGAGTCAGCATCTCTTTTCTCAGACGCATGAGCGGGTGACCGTGATAGGCACCTTTGAACCCAGTCTGGGAGAGTTTACAAGGTTAACCGTTGGGCCCGAGAGAGTTGAAGCAGATTTTGAACCCGAAGCCGTAACCTACACTTTCATTGACAAGGTCATTAACACACAAATTGAACTCGAAAGCATTCCGCCCCTGCAGATCATCCCGGAATCCCGTAGCCGGCATTATCATAATTACCTGAAAGCTGCAATAGGGAGCGGGTTATCACCCTATTTTATTTACAGGCACTATTCGCCTATATCCAGAAATACCCGCTTTGGATTAGGCATACGCCATTTCTCAACATGGTCCAATATGGCTGAGTATGCTCCTTCAGATTTCATGAATAACAGGTTAAACCTGAACTTTGATCATAACTTTCGCTCACACGCACTGTTTATGGAATTATATTACCAGTATAATACAAACAGACATTATGGTTTTATCCCTGAAGATCATCCCACATATGTTTTTGACAAGGCTGATATTTTGCAACGTTATACAAACTTTGGGGGGACGGTAGGTTTACAAAGTAAGCCCACCCGCAGCAATACCTTATATCATAACATCATTGTTAAGTACAATAATATTTCCGACTATTATGGCAGTAGCGAACATGCAGCAAGCGCCATGATCGAACTTCAGAAAGATCTTGATCTGCTTAATGTTGACAGCAAACAAGCATTCTCCCTTGATTCTGACCTGGCATTCTTTCGAAATACAGATTCGCTAAACACAAGCAATGCCAGTAAAATAGGACTTACTCCGGCATTTATAATAGATGGTGACTTTTTCTTCCTGAAGGCTGGAATCAGCTTAAATCTAGAAGTGGGTGATAGCAGTCGTTTTCATTTGTATCCTGCTGTGCACAGCAAATTGTTTTTACTCGAAAGTGCGGTTGAGATATATGCCAACTTTACTGGAGGTCTTCAGCGCAAAAGCCTTCAAATAATGGCTTCAGAAAACCCTTTTATAAGTTCAATCATTCCATATCAGTGGGAAAATACACCATTCCGATTCAAAGGAGGTACAAAGGCTGCCTTTATCCCTAACCTGGAACTTCATTTTGGGGTCACTTATGCCAATATTGCCAATAAAGCATTTTATGCAACAGACAAAATGAACCCCATTCAAAATACATTCAGCCTTGTATTTGACGATGTGCAGTTTTTTAATTTCACGGCAGAAGTTGCATACAGGCTTAGCAATAAACTTGGAATTCACCTTGGATACAATCATTACGAATATACTATGACTGACGAATTGCATCCATGGCATGAACCGCTTTCAAAGTTCTCAGGAAAAGTTGAGTTAAAACCAACTGAAAAGCTTGGTTTTAATACTGAAGTTTTGTTATTTGGAACCAGATATGCGCCCTATTACACATTAGCCGATGAGCTTGTTGTTGTAGAAGTCAAAGAACTAGATCCTGCCCTTGATGTGAATATTGGCGCCGTATACTATTTCAGTGAGCGTTTCAGTACATTTGCAACCATTAACAACGTCCTGAATAATAAATACCACAAATACCTCAATTATCCGGTGTACGGGATTCAACTCTACGCAGGCCTCACTTACAGTTTCTAGTTCATCTGACTAAAAAACCAAGATCATAATATTCAGTTCCTAGTCAGGTAATATATGGACATGATCCCTGTCAATACTGAGAAAACAACTCCCATTGCTGAATGTCTGATTAGGCAAAGCATAGGCAATCAACTCCAATTGTTCATCATCAATGATTAAGGAACATGCCAATTCATTGTATTCGCCCATAAATTTATTGCTGAGAATCGTAGCTGGCAGGTCATGGTTACTGGACTGACTGCTAACTTTTATTGCATCCGGTCGGATACATAAAATTGCAGGAGAGCTATCCGATTGCTTGGGTAATTTAAGGTAATTGGTATAAAACTGCTTAAGTGGATTGACTTTGGTGATATTGGCTTTCCCAAAGAACTCAGCCACATAAATATTTTTAGGTGACTTATAGATTTGTTCGGGAGTACCTTGTTGTATTGTGTTCCCATGACGCAGCACAATTACCTGATCCGCCACTGTCAGAGCATCTTTGGTGTCGTGGGTGACAAATATTGCAGTTGTGCCCGTTTTACGGAGTATATGTGTTATTTCTTCCCTTAATCTGGTTTTTAATAATGTGTCAATATTACTGAAGGGCTCATCAAATAAAATCAGCCTGGGACCTGGGGCCATTGCCCTGGCCAAAGCCACCCTTTGCTGCTGGCCTCCAGATAATTGGTGTGGATATCTATTCTCAAACCCTTCGAGTCCTGTAAGCTCAATAACCTCTTTAAAACGCTTCGCAGCTTCTTTACGATTGAAATGATACAGCCCAAAACGTATATTCTGTGCAACTGTTTTATGTGGAAATAAGGCATTGTCCTGAAAAACAAGGCCTATATGCCTTTTTTCAGGTTCGACAAAAGTCGTTGCATCCACTACCTTATTCCCGTAAACATACAGATCTCCGCTATCAGGCATTTCAAAGCCTGCAATCATGCGGAGTATGGTGGTTTTACCACAGCCACTCTCACCAAGTAATGCAACAATCTCGCCAGCTTGCACCTTTAATGAAAAGCCATTTACGGCTCTTTCAGTGGTGCCAACATACCTCTTATTCAAATAATTGGCTTCAAGTATTGTCATTATTTTTTTGTTTTAATATGGCACTTAATACATAAACAGGTATAATCCCAATCAGGATGATGACCAGGGCAGCAGGTGCAGCCTCCGATATTCTCTCGTCTGAAGCGTATTCAAAAACACGTACTGCAAGCGTATCAAAATTGAATGGCCGCATAATTAATGTTAACGGAAGCTCCTTTAGTACATCAATAAATACCAGCAGCGATGCAGCAATTATTGGACCTTGTAGCAAGGGGATGTTGATCTGCACAAGAGTACGAAGTTTAGACACACCTAATGATCGGGATGCCTGATCCAGCTTGGTGGATATTTTTGCGTTTCCGCTTTCAATACTATTGTAACCAACAGCCATAAAACGAACCAAATAAGCATATACCAGAGCTACATAGCTTCCTGTAAGAAGGATCCAGGTTCGGCCGTAATTAAGATGTTGATCCAACCAGATCGTAATGACCAGAATACCTATTGCCACAACTGCGCCTGGGATTGCATAGCCAAGGGTTGACAATCGTACCAGTGCCCTGGGTATCATATAGGGATAGGTTCGAACAACAAAAGCCAGGAAAACGGTGAGGGTTACAATTAACAGGGATGATATTGTTGCCAATTGGAAACTGTTTATTAGTAAATGCACAAAATCAAAACTGATAATTTCAAATGCAGAAATAGTCCAGTAAATAAATGCCGACAGAGGTATTATAAAGCCAAACATAAATGGAATAAGACAAAACAAAAAGAACAACCAGCCATATCGTGAGCTGATCTTGATTCTATTCAACCTTTTGACTGATGAAGTGGATGCAAACCTCTTTTTCCGCCGATGAAATCGCTCAATAAGGATCAAGGCAAGTACGAGGATCATTAAGTAAACAGAAAGCTTCAGGGCTGCGCCAAGATTGCCAAACCCAAACCATGCGGTAAATATTCCGGTGGTAAAAGTCTCTACTCCAAAATATTTTACCAGTCCATAATCATTCAATACTTCCATGATCACAAGTGATAAACCTGCAGCATAGGCCGGGCGCGCCATGGGAAGAATTAATCTGAAGTATACTGCAGTTCGTGACATGCCCATCGAAGCACCTGCTTCGGCCACATTTCCCGATTGCTGCTGAAAATAGGCTTTTGAAATCAGGTATACATAAGGATACAAGGCCATTGAGAAAATGATGATGGCTCCAGGTAAACTTAATACATTAAAAAATAGAAACTGTCCTGTCTCAAAACCAAAATTATTTCTTAAGAAGGTATATAATGGTGAGGTGTAATCTAACATTCCTGCATATGCAAACCCGCTAATATAGGCAGGTATAGCCATGGGTAAAACCAGGGCATATTCAAAAAAACCACGACCCTTGAAGCGATAGGTACTCACAAGCCATGCAGCATTAACGCCAATGAGAAAACTTAGCAACCCAACACTGACAATTAGGATCAAAGTATTTATCAGATAGGCTGGCAATAAGTTATTTACAATATGGTTCCAAATTTCATTTGCCGGATAAAACAAGCCGGACATCACGATCAGAAGAGGTAATAAAAGGAATAATACGGCAATGAACGCAGCAATCAACCATGGGTTGGTCACATAATAACGGAATAGACTTACCGGAAAAACTAATTTCATTGCCATCCAGCTTTATTGAAAATTAACATGGCATCTTCAAGATAATCACCAAGTTTACCAATATTAAGGCTGTCGGCTTTGAACGCTCCCCAGTTCTGTAAAAGCATTGGAATCTCAGCTTGAGGAAGCACCGGATACTCAAAATTCTCATTTGCAAGATATTCCTGTGCTTCCTTTTGCAGTAAATACCTGATCAATTTAATTGCATTGTCTTTATTTTTTGAACTTGCTACAATGCCCATCCCACTTATATTAATATGGGTCCCCCTATCTTCCTGATTGGGAAAAAACAGCCCAACCTCATTGGCCACTCTTCGTTCTTCGGTATTTGTTGAGCGCATGAGCAATCCGAGATAGTAGGAATTAATAATTGCAAGATCACCCGTACCTGCTACTATGGCTTTTACCTGGTCACGATCATTACCCCTTGGTGGTTGTGCCATATTGTCAACAATTTTCTCTACCCAATCGGAAGCAGACTGATGGCCATTGGCTGCAATAAGCGAAGCCAACAAACTCTGATTGTAGTGACTCTGTGATGAACGAACCAATATTCTTCCCTTCCATTTATCATCTGCCAGATCCTCGTAGGTACTTAATTCTTGCGGATTAATACGTTCTTTATGGAAAACAATTATCCTGGCCCGTTTTGTTAGCCCCAACCAATGTCCGTTTGGCTCCCTTAAGTTTTTCGGAACCATATGCAGCAACGCCTGATCATTTATTGGATATAATATGCCATGATCAACAGCACGAGACAGACGGCTCGCATCTGCAGTGATAAATAAATCAGCCTGAGTTTGTTCGCCTTCAAGCAAAATACGGTTGATCAATTGATCCGAATCAGCTTTGATCAAGTTGATTATGATGCCTGTTTCCTCAGTAAATCTTCTGAAAAGTTCTTCATCCGATTTATAATGCCGGCCTGAATATACATTGACTTCATCTCTTTGGGTATGGCATGAAGTAACCATGATAATGAACAGCATCACAATAAGATTCAATCTTAATGACATATATTTTTATATTAAAGTGCAAAATTACTTAGAATCTTTCTAAATAAGACTTTTATCTCGATATTCATAAGAGGCTGGAACATTATTTTAAGCAAATAAGTTGATGTTCGTATCTTATTGCAGAATTCAATTGAGGAAGATTTCTGAGGAAAAAACCAGAAAGAAAATGTTGATAACTCTGGTAATTTTGAGGGAGTTTAATCAAAAAAATCGAACAAAAAATTGTACCTTTGCATGTCTTATCTCAGGCATCGGTAGAGAATTGTTCATAATGCTAATAAAGACAAGGTCAAATTCGATTGAAGGGCCTTGGTTTTGGCAAACAGACAACATTTTAATGTTTGTGACCGTGATCTCAGTTAACATGAGCAGTGAACCTATTGAACTTGAGTAGTAATTTCGCTAGAGGTTAATTATCAAATACAAATGACAGAGCAAGAAAAAAGAGACTTGGCAAACAGCCAATACACCGCAAGCAATATTCAGGTACTTGAAGGGCTGGAGGCAGTGCGTAAGCGCCCTGCCATGTACATAGGTGATATCAGTGTAAAAGGACTTCATCACCTGGTCTATGAAGTGGTTGATAACTCCATTGATGAAGCTATGGTTGGTTATTGCGACCGAATTGATGTCACCATACATCATGATAACTCAATCAGTGTCCAGGATAATGGACGTGGTATTCCCACTGGCCTGCATGAAAAGGAAAAAAAATCAGCCCTTGAAGTGGTGATGACCGTATTGCATGCGGGAGGGAAATTTGATAAAGGTTCATACAAAGTTTCTGGCGGACTGCACGGAGTAGGTGTGAGCTGTGTGAATGCGCTATCTTCACAACTTAAGGCCGAAGTATATCGCGAAGGCAAGCATTTTATTCAGGAGTATGAATGTGGAAAACCTTTATACCCCGTAAAGGTAATTGGCGAATCAAATATTAATGGCACCCGCATCACATTCTCACCGGATAAATCCATCTTTCTGAGCGTTAATTATGACTATAGTATTCTGGCTGCACGAATGCGGGAGCTTGCTTTCCTGAACAGGGGTATAAAGATTACTTTGACCGATGAACGTGAGAAAGATGAAGATGGCAATTATCTGAATGAAACATTTTACTCCGAAAACGGATTGCCGGATTTCATCAAATATCTGGATGAAAGTCGCGAAAAGCTTATACCAGATCCGATTTCAATCGAAGGGGAGCGCAGCGAAGTACCGGTGGAGATAGCCATACAATACAACACCTCATTTGCAGAAAATCTGCATTCATATGTAAACAATATCAATACCCATGAGGGAGGAACTCATCTTGCAGGTTTCAGGCGTGGACTAACCAGAACACTTAAAGCCTATGCCGACAAAACAGGAATGCTTGCCAAACTCAAATTCGACATAAGTGGAGATGACTTTCGCGAAGGCATGACAGCCATAATCTCAGTACGAGTACCTGAACCTCAGTTTGAAGGACAAACAAAAACTAAACTGGGCAATAGTGAGGTCATGGGTATTGTGGACCAAATTGTAAGTGAGCATCTTTCAAACTACCTCGAAGAAAACCCGAAAGAAGCCAAAACCATTGTAAATAAGGTTATCCTGGCTGCTACAGCTCGCCATGCTGCACGCAAAGCCAGGGAACTTGTACAGCGTAAAAGTGTTTTAGCAGGGTCGGGATTACCGGGTAAACTCTCCGATTGCAGTGAACGTGATCCGGCTTTGGCTGAAATTTACCTTGTTGAGGGTGACTCAGCCGGTGGCACTGCCAAGCAGGGCCGCGACAGACGTTTTCAGGCTATTTTACCGCTTAGGGGTAAAATCCTTAATGTTGAAAAAGCAATGCCACACAAGATATTCGAAAGCGAAGAGATCAAAAATATTTTTACTGCCTTGGGAGTCACCGTGGGAACAGAAGAGGACAGCAAGGCACTTAACCTGGAAAAATTGCGCTATCATAAAGTAATTATCATGACTGATGCTGATATTGATGGCAGCCACATTGCTACCCTGATCCTGACTTTCTTTTTCAGATACATGAACGAACTGATCGAAAGAGGTTACGTTTATATCGCTACACCACCTCTATATCTCATCCGTAAAGGAAAGAATGAGCAATATTGCTGGAGCGAAGAGGAAAGGGAGCAACTGGTTAAGGAATGGTCGGTCGATGGTACCGAAAAAGGAATTCACATCCAGCGTTACAAAGGTTTAGGTGAGATGAACGCCGAGCAGCTTTGGACCACAACTATGGACCCTGCATTCAGGACACTCCGGCAGGTTACCATCGAAAACGGGATCGAAGCCGATCATGTATTTTCAATGCTGATGGGAGATGAAGTACCACCCAGGCGGGAATTTATCGAAGCCAATGCCAAATATGCGCGAATTGATGCCTAATCCAAGAGTAGGTGAACGTATTGGGATTTCGTAAGAATTTATTGACTATCGGGTAACACGTTTTATCCTTGCAAGGAGTTCAATCAACTTTTTAGTTTGTACAGGCTTATACAAAACTTCATCCATGCCGGCATCAATATAAGCTTGTCTGCTTTGCAACAGGGCATCTGCTGTTAAGGCTATAATAAATGGCTGTTTTGCCGGTTGCAATGATTCACGAATCAGTTTCGTAGCATCGAGGCCTCCCATCTCAGGCATTCGGATGTCCATTAAGATTACATCATAAACTCTTTCCCTGGCTGCTTCCACAGCAAGCTTGCCATTTTCAACGAGCTTAGGTTGATACGAGTAACGATTAAGTACACCTTGTACGATTCGCTGGTTTATGGCATTATTATCGGCAACAAGTATTTCAAGTGGATGATATTCACCCAGGCGTTCATCCGGGATAGGAACCTTTTGTAAGGTGTTTAAGCGATCAGCGTTGTTCTCCATAACCAGCGCAATTGCTTCGCCAAGCTCAATCATATCGAGCGGCTTCAACAAAATCACTGTATCTTTCCTGATTACCGTAAGCCTGTCGTTGGCTTTCTCCGGATTTTTGATCAAAATATGAGGAATCTCTTTATGGCTTCTCACGCGATCAATCAACTTCAGATCCAGCTTAAGTGATTCCTTTACATTACTCACAAGAAGATCGTACCCCTCCAACCATGACCCAAAAACAGGAATATCCTCATCCGTATGTTTTATACTCAACTCTAGTTGCCAATGTTTGCAATAATCTTTTAACAAATCATCATATAGTTTATTGGATGCAAGGAACAAAAGTTTTTTGCCTGTGGTTGGTACATGCAGGAGCTCTTCCTGAATATCACCTAGAGCAATGTCGGCACTTTTGAGGGGTATTTTTACTGTAAAAACAGAACCTTTCCCCAGCTCTGACTCAACCGTGATCTTCCCGTTCATCATTTGTACCAGGTTCTGGCAGATCGCAAGTCCAAGACCAACACCGCTTTTATCTCCATTGTTACTTCCTTCGAGTTTAGTAAAAGGTTTAAATAATGTTGGAATGGTTTGTTTATCAATTCCTTTTCCTGTATCCTCCACAGAAAAACAAAGCAGTTTATGGTCTGAATTACAATAGTTTACTTTTAATTTGACATATCCCCTATTTGTAAATTTAATGCCATTTTCGATCAGGTTCAATAAAATCTGCCTTATGCGCAGGTCATCACCTAAAAACGTATGTGGACAGCCGGGAGAAATATGAATTAATAAATCCAGTTTTTGTTCAATTGCAATGGGAAGCAAGGCATGTATTGATTCTGAAATGGTATCATATAAGTTAAAAGGATGATCCCGAAGTTTAACAAGACCGGCCTCAAGCCTGTTAAAGTCAAGTAGATCGTTGATCAATCCCACAATTTTATTTCCACTTTCGCGGATAATCTTTGAATAGAATCTTTGTTTGCTATTGAGTGAGGTATCCTGCATCAATTCTGCCATACCTGTAATGGCGTTCAGCGGGGTACGAACTTGTTGACTTAATCTGTCGAGCATTCTGTCCTTATAAGCTAATGCTTCAAGTGCATTGCGACGGGCAGCCTCTAATTCGTTACGCATATTTTCCCTTCGTATGCTACCCTTTATAGACTTCATCAGCTCAATTGAAGTGATCTCATTTCTGATGAGATAATCCTGGACACCTTCTTCAAGTTCGGTAATTACATGTTCAACATCCTTATTGTTACAGATTAAGATAAATGGCAATTTTGAAAAACGCTCCATTAACTCGATGTGCAACGGAGTCTGGTTGCTTGCCGGCTCTGACCATTCAATTATGACAACATCAATTGCCTGCTCAACCAACAGCTGGATAATTTCAGCTTTCTCACCGGGCGATATAGACCATACCATTGACTTGGAATTAAGAATATGCTCCTTGATTTCAGCTATGTCAGATGCTTTGGATGTTATTACTAACAAATTCATGATTGAAGAATTCTCAAATTTTTATCTAATGCCATTAATATCTGAATTGTCCATCGAACTGTTATCAATCCTTTTTAGACCTTAATCTTTTTATTGACAATAAAATTAATTCATTATTAGCAGGCAGTTCGAATTCAGGTTCAAATTTATGATCAGATACAGCAGAAATTGCATCCTTGATAGCCATCCAGGTAGAGAATGCGAGCATAAAAGGAGGCTCACCAACAGCCTTACTCTTTCGTATTACATTCGGATTGGGTGCACGGTCCAAAAGCTCCACCCTAAGGTCCTCTGGCAGGTCACCAATTCCAGGAATTTTGTAGGTGTCAGGAGAATGGTTTAACAGTTTACCATCATCAGCCCAGCGTAAGGTCTCAGTGGTACACCATCCCACGCCCTGAATAAATCCTCCTACCACCTGGCCCCTGTCAATTGCCTCATTTATTGAGTCGCCGACATCATGAATGATATCAGTTCGTAAAGATCGGTGCATTCCGGTAAGTGTATCAACCAATACTTCTGAAACAGCCATTCCGAAAGCAAAATAATGGAATGGATGTCCTTTGCCGGCTTCTTTATCAAAATTCAACCCAGGTGTAGCATAATATCCTGTTGCACTTAAACTTACCATATCCTTATGGGCTTGTTTTGCTAATTCTGTCATTGCAACTCGGTTATCCGTGTTATTTACATCTATGGCAAACCCATCCTTGAAAAGAATTGCATCATCCATTTTCTCGCTTGATGCAAGGTGCAGCAGTTTAGCTGCAACCGGGCGCAATCGCCCCAGAATCTTATGTATGGCATCACGCACAGCCATCCCATTCAGGTCAGTTCCTGAAGAAGCTGCAGTCGGGGAAGTGTTGGGCACCTTTGAGGTATTTGTAGCATTTACTTTTATCTGATCCATTGGAATGCCGGATTCCAAACAGGCAATTTGTAATATTTTCGTGTGCAGCCCCTGCCCCATCTCAGTACCACCGTGATTCACCAGTAGTGTTCCATCTTTATAAAGGTTTACCAATGCACCGGCCTGATTTAAAAAGGATGTCGTAAAAGATATTCCAAATTTGACAGGGGTAAGTGCTAAACCCTTCTTATAATGCTTATGCTGATTGTTATATTCGTTGACTTCATTTCTTCTGTTTTTATAATCACTGGATTTGATAAGTTTATCCCACATGGTAAACAAGCGATTGCGTTCAACGACCTGTCCGTAGTGAGTCTTATTGTGTGTGTCGATGCCATAAAAATTACGGTATCGAACTTCGGCTGCATCTATATTTAGAAAACGTGCAATTCTGTCAATTGCCTGTTCTATGACAGCCATGCCCTGTGGGCCGCCAAATCCTCTGAATGCGGTATTTGAAGGCAAATTGGTTCTCCACATCGTTCCTGTTGCCATCATATTAGGAATATAATAGCAGTTCTCAGCATGAAATAACGCCCTTTCCAAAATGGCCATCGAAAGATCGGTTGCCATTCCAGCATCTCCGTTCATATCAACTATATAGGCAGTTATCAGTCCGTCCTGATCAAAACCGATTTCATACTTTGACAAGAACCGATGCCGCTTACCGGTATATTTTTGATCATCGTCACGAAATAAACTTATCTTAACCGGTGATCTTGTAGCATCAGCCAAAAGCGCTGCCCAAGCCGCAAGATGATTTGCCTGAGTTTCCTTTCCTCCAAATCCGCCTCCCATACGTTTGACCTCGCATTCAACCTGGTTGGCTTTCAAACCAAGCACTCCTGCCACAACCTGTTGGGTTTCGGAAGGGTTTTGTGAGGAGGCATAAACTTTCATTTCACGGTTCTCTCCAGGAACGCACATGGCTGCCTGAGTTTCAAGGTACCAATGTTCCTGCCCGCCTATCTTCAAGCTTCCCTTCAAACGATGCTTGCTGGATTTCATCGCTTTTTCGGGATGGCCACAGGCAATGCGCTTTGTGGGAGCCAGTTTCATGTTTTTCTCTATGGCTTCTTCCAATGTGAGTACAGGCTTAAGTTCTTTAAACCGGATTTTGATCAGCTTTTCTGCCTGTATTGCAGTTTCTTCATCGCAAGCAGCAATCAAGAACATAGCTTGCCCAATACAATTCACGAGATCCTTAGCCAGGCAAGGCTCATCGTGAACAAGATGATTCAGTTGGTTAATTCCGGGAATACGGGTGTGGTCCAAAATATCAACAACTCCCCGCAACTTCAATGCTGCGCTCAAGTCATACCCTATGATACAGGCATGAGCCAATGGGCTGAAAACGACTCGGCCAACCAAAGTATTTTCTGATGGTTGCATATCTGCAACATACACAGCTTCGCCAGTTACATGTCCTACTGCACTCTCGTGAGGCCTTTTACTCTTGTTTTGCATCATAGGCTAAACCGGATTTGATAAACTTTGAATATACATTTTCTTCAAAAGATTTCTTGCAACATACATGCGATATTCCTTACCGGAACGAGCATCGGAAATAGGGGTGAAATCAGCTTCAATATAAGGCAATGCTTGTTCAATGGTTTCAATGCTCCAGGTCTTGCCCAAAATAAACTTCTCAGTATTAATGGCCCGCTTTACGCTGGCAGCCATACCACCATAAATGAGAATGACCTCTTCAACTTTCTTATGATTATCCTTCCTGAGTCGAATGGCAATATTCACGGTTGAAATGTCCAGATCACGCCTTGTTGATACCTTGGCTGTTTGTATGAGCACTCCGTCTGACTGATCCTGCAATCCAATTCCTATCAGTAATTCATCAGGTAAGAGGCTATTTTTTCGATAACCCGTAATATAATCCTCCACCTCAACCCAACGCTGCCCTTGGCTACCAGCTAGTTTTAACCTTGCTTTTAATGCAATCATCAAGGGTATCAGGTCACCAATGGGTGATGCAGTGGATAAGTTCCCTCCTATTGTTGCAACATTCCTAATTTGTATTGAAGCAAATACATCCAGCATTGGAAGTAAAGGTTTGTAATAATTGCTGGCCCACTCCCTGAATTTCTCAATGGTAACTCCACTGCCAAGAAAGGTAAATCTATTACGTTTCTCGATTACTTTCAACTCTTCAATTGCTGACAAATCAATAATTTTCGCTGGGTATTCCCATGTTTTGTTTTGTCTTATGGCTGTATCAGTTGCACCATTAATTACCGTTGCATCCGGATGAGCAGTCCGCAGAGCTATTGCTTGTTCCAAAGTAGAGGGCAAAAAGTAACTCTGAACCGATGTTTGCAGACTGACTTTAGAAGTCGAGGATTTAATTGCTTTTAGCCTTTCTATAGTTTCTTTTTTACTGTCGCTGAATTGATCTGGTTTACGGGCATTGCAACATGCACTGGCAGCTTCTAAAATAGGTTCATAACCGGTACATCTGCACAGATTCCCTGCAAGGTTATCACAAATGTAATCTTTGTTTGGGATTGCATCATTTTTATACAATGCAAACAATGCCATGACAAAGCCTGGTGTACAAAAACCACATTGCGAACCATGGTGTTCGATCATTGCAGTCTGTACCGGATGAAGCTGCAAATTACTGCCCTGACGAATGGCCAGGTTTTCAACGGTTATCAATTGCTTGCCGTGCAATGCAGGTAAAAAAAGCAAGCAAGAATCAATTGCCTGATATACCAATTCATTATCCTCATCGACAGATGCTATCACAACAGTACATGCCCCGCAGTCGCCTTCGGCACAGCCCTCTTTGGTTCCTTTGTATCCTGGCTGCATCCGCAGATAGTTAAGCACTGTCGTGGAAGGCCTGAAAGCTACTTGACCAAAATCAATCGTGATCAGCTTATCATGGTGTAGGAATTGAATTAAATTAGGCTTCATTGTGGCAGCTGTTTTTTATGTCAGTTAATCTGGCAGCTATACTAAGTGCAATTTCAAATGGTGTTTCAGTCCGAAATGGAATCCCAACAGGCATATCCACATTATTTACCTGGTTTTCACTTATACCCTTGTTCTCAATAAGTTTCTTCTTAATTGTGGCCACCTTGCGCTTACTCCCTATCATGCCGATATAAGCGAATTTTCGTTTACTCAGGATACCAACCAATGCTTCATCAAGCGCATGCTCATAAGTTGCAATCACAATGTATGCTTTGGTGTTATCAAGCAATTGCTCTGCAAATTTGATCACATCGGTATTTATACAGGTGGCTCCAAAAGCTTCAATTGAATTAAAAATGCCATCTCGCTCATCAATATAGGTCACCCAAAACCCTAACTTAGATGCCAGTGGACCCAACTCGCGCCCAATATGACCAGCCCCGAATATATACAGTTCAGGTCTTTTTGCGAAGGGCTCGATATAAACTGTCATGCTTCCTCCGCATTGCATATCAAGGTCGCAATCCAATTGATATTGCTTTGTGATAATTTTCCCGGTCTTGATGGCTTCGAGGGCATCATGCTGAACCTGCATTTCAAAGGCTCCACCTCCCACAGTGCCTGTAGATGAACCATCAGCAAATACAATCATTTTGGAGCCTGCTTTACGTGGTGTAGACCCCTGTGAATCTGTGATAACACAAAATGAAAATGCAGTATTATCATTTATAAACCCTGCCATTTCCTCAAAAACATTTTTAATCATTGTGATGTTTTTAATCTACATTAGGTAATATTCAAAAATACACAAATAAACAATGAGGCTGGTCAAATGCACATCAAACAACAGTTGGGAAATAAGTATTGATCCTATTGATAGAGCTGGTCACGCATTTTTTTTTGCAGCCCAGCCACAATCAGATTATAAGACTCATCAATCCATGTTCTGATTCTGCTATTGTCCGATACCTGTTCCATATCAACCATATACCAATGCATCTTATTCATGTGGTAGCCGGGTTTAACTTCAGCATAGCGATCAAGTCGGTCTGCAACATTTTCAGGCTTTCCTTTAATATTGATATGTAGGGGTCCTTCAAGGTTTACCAGGAGAAATATCTTACCACAAACCTTAAACACCAAGGTATCATCGCCAAACGGCATCCCTTCTGATACCTTTGTTTTTTCGAGACAGTACGTCCTTATCTCTTCTATATTCACAACAGACAATCAATTTAAATTAAAAATGTAAAAATAAGTCCTTTTACTAAAAGCATGAAGCATGTGCATGACCACAGGGAATTTATTAACCTTACCGAATTCCGTTCAATCTAATGCAATTTTCATATTCGGTATAACACTTGCAGTACAGTAATTATATCAAGCAATTGAGACTTCACCATTTGATATCGATCGAATTGGTTAACTTTGTGCCTCACTAATTACAGCAAAATAACACATGAATTTCAGAATATTAGTTATACTGGCAATTGCATTCGGCAACATGTTAAACACCGCAATGTCTCAGACTTTTAGTGCCGACCGACTCAAGGGACACATCATGTTTCTAGCCTCCGACTCATTAAAGGGACGATACCCAGGCACACCGGAAGACATGGTAGCTGCCCAATATATTCGTGATCAGTTTGCATCCTATGGCCTTGAATTACTGTACAATGAAGGCTTACAGCCATTTGAAGTGATTACTTCCGTACGACCATCAATTGAACATACCCAAATGAGTGTAGGAAGATCAGCAGCTGCTTTTGGTGATGATTTTGGCCTCTATGCCTTTAGCAGTAGTGCTTCGGTTACAGCCGATGTTGTTTTTGCCGGTTTTGGTTTCGTTTTGAATACTGACGAACTTACTCACAACGATTACGAGAATATTGATGCCACAGACAAGTGGGTGGTTGTGCTAAAAGGTGATCCTGAACCTGATAACAACACCAGTCCTTTTATTCCATTTGCTGATGAGCGCAACAAAGCTATGTTTGCACGCGATCAGGGTGCTGCCGGTGTTATATTCATAGGCGGGGGATCGAATATGCCTGAAGATGACCCTGCACCTTTTAGAGTAGAACGATCGGTTTCAGATGTTGGATTACCAGTTATTGATCTTAGAAAAAGTTGGGCCGATGCGCATTTATTTCAGCACGAGTGGCTCACCGATAGTATTGAGGCCATGATGATGAGGGGTGACAAGGCATCAAAAATAAATATTCAAGCTCGCATCTCAGCAACAGCTGAACTCCTCTATGAAAAAGTTGAGACTTATAATATAGTTGGTAAGTTAACAAGTAGCAACACTTTGTTAAAAGATGAATATATCTTATTTGGTGCACACTATGACCACCTGGGCATGGGTGGACCAGGTTCAGGATCGCGACACCCGGATACTATAGCACCACATTACGGTGCAGACGATAATGCATCAGGTGTTGCGGGTGTGATCGAAATGGCACACTTCTTTTCCAGTCGCTCCGGTGAAATAGACAGAAGTTTACTTTTTGTGGCTTTTGGTGCAGAAGAAATGGGGCTACTTGGATCAAAGCACTTTGCGAATAACCCTCCGGTTCCAATTGAGCAAATTGTGACCATGGTCAACTTCGATATGATCGGTCGTTTATCAGACAACAAATCGGTTTCTGTAAGCGGAACGGGAACCGCGATTGAAATGGAAAGCCTGCTTACTGAGCAAGCAGAAAACAATTTACTTTCGCTTTCATTCTCTCCAGAAGGTTATGGTGCTTCGGACCATGCTTCCTTCTACGCCAAAGATGTTCCGGTCATGTTTTTTACCACTGGTGCCCACCCGGACTACCACACCCCAAATGACACCTATGAACGCATTAATTTTGATGGCATGGTTGAAGTGCTTGAATTTGTTTCGTCTGTATCGAATCAGTTAGCTAAAAGACCAGACAGGTTAACCTTCCAGGAAGCAGGTCCCAAAGAACGCCAACAATCAAGCCGTGGATTCAGGGTTACATTAGGCATCATGCCTGATTTTACCAGTAGCGGTGGAGGACTTCCTGTAGGAGGAGTCACAAAGGACGGACCAGCCGAGTCAGCCGGCATGCTGCGTGGCGATGTGATTGTAGCAATTAATGGACTATCTGTCGAAAACATATATGATTATATGAACAGACTGAACCAACTGAAACGAGGTGAAAGAGCCAACGTGGATGTTTTACGTGATGGTAAACGACTTGTCCTTATTGTTGATCTTTAGCATTATATCTATTGGTATTTTATATGCTCTATATACAATTGGTCTATGAGAACTTGTTTATCAAGTTTGTAAAGTTTGGGCTTGTTGGCTTTTCAGGCCTTTTTGTCGATTTTGGTCTGACCTACCTCTTTAAGGAATGGATAGGCATACAAAAATATATTGCGAATGCGATAGGGTTTATGACAGCAGCATCATCAAATTATATCCTCAACCGCATCTGGACCTTCCAAAGTGAAAACCCGAACATCGCTTTTGAATATACCGAGTTTATCATTATTTCCACTATTGGACTTGCAATTAACACCTTTATCCTTTGGCTATTGGTTAGCCGGTGGAATATGAATTTCTATCTAAGCAAAGTATTTGCAATAGCTGTTGCCACATTATGGAATTTCTTTGCCAACCTTCTGGTAACCTTTGCACCGATTCATTAAAATCTAACAGGGTATTGCAAGATAATAAAGTCACACTGATAAGCATACTTCGCTCCCTTTTTCACAATACCATAGGCTAATTCGCAAAATTCAATAATTTAAGGTTAATTGTATTTTCCATGGATGA
>CALAZZ010000213.1 GCA_937926515.1 uncultured Bacteroidales bacterium
CCATCATCATCAACCCATAACTGCTCCACCAAAGCATCAAATAGCTCTTCCAGCATTTCGTTGAGTTTGGTACGGGCGACCAAACCACTGTCGTTGTTTATAATAGGATTAAAACCACTCATTGTTTTATATTTTTAAAGTTCATCAATCCAAAATTCTGTGTCAATCCAGACCCCGCCATCATTCCAAAACCCAGTTGCCAGAATCCAATCCCTCGTTGTGAATCCAATCAACTCAACTGAGTAGTAATCCAGTTTAGGATTCCACCTACTGGAAGCAACCGTAAAAGTCTGATCAATGTTAGGGTCTAACACCTCTGTAAAACCCCATAAAATCTTACCTTTTGTCATGTTTTTTATGTCCGCAGAAACTCGTAATTTGTTCCAACCGTAATGTTTCAAATATGTATTCTTAATCCAATTAACCAAAGTAAACGGGCTGCTTGTCAACATGTACTCAAATTGGTATGCTCTTATGTATAAACCACCTTGCAATACCATTAAATTATTTTCATAAGCATATATGGAACGGGCATTGGTCATTGAAGCCAATGTGCCCTCCAAACCAAAAGGTTTAGTTACTTTCAAAACCCTGTTTTCCCTTTCGTCAACTGTGAACTTCATTACTTCATTCCCGGGATAAGGTTCATCTGAAGTATCAACTGCGATTATACTATACTCACTTATTGACACCCACGCAATCTTTGCCGGTATTGTTTGCACCATTGGGTGTATGATTAGTAATAACTGCCCTCCTGCTTGCAGTCCATCTAATCTTATTGAATCCTCTACCTTTGTTTTTCTACCAGATGGGATTACTGCTGATCTGGTGTATTCGTACTCCGTACCTCCACCTGACTGTATTATTTTCCAAGTCCATTTAATTTGACTTTCAAAATCTAACGGTGCCTCATAATTAATACGAGGTGCTATGAACACATCCATTTCAAACTTGAAACGACCTTCGGAGCCAGCGGCATCTACAACATCAAAACTTAAACCAACACCACTTCCATCGAACAAATTCGTAGGCCACATTGAAAATGAATTCTGAAAGAACCTGACTTGATACGATCCCCCACCAACAACTGACCTTGCCCTCACTAAGGTTTCCCTGAGTAATTTCTCATACTCAACCTCTACTTTTCCAATCGGGCGCTCCACAATCATTGATAATCTACTTGCGTACAACCCATCATGCCCCGTTCCTGTAACCTGGAACTCGCTATCTGTCGTGATGCCAGTCGTCAGAACATCCCCCGCACGGTTATATTTTACGCCGTAGTAAATCCGCGTTTCTGTAGGGCTTTTAATGATCCACCGGAATTGATATTGTGAAATTTGACAATTGAATGCTTCCAACAACTCAACCAATACCTCGTAACAAGAATAATCCTTCCACTTACCGCAATCCATATACAAATTATAAAACAATCCACGAGAAGTGTTTTCAGCCAAATGCGGGCGAATTCCAACCCCATCCCACCAACGATTAACCCCACGCATTCCGGCCTTGTTTAGGAGGAATGTTATAATATCGGATACTCTTTCAATTCCTACTATCTGAGACTCGTCGTTGTTTTGAAACGGCATATCATGCAGCAAACCTAACTGATCAGCCGCAGTCACCCGGACTATATGAGGTTTGCTACCCCAATCCTGTTCAAAAGTTTCAGGTAAAATATAACCGAATGCTACGGTTGTTCCTGCTAACGTAACCTCTACCCAGTACTTACGATTATCAGCATGACGAAAGTCCCTGAATTCATTAGGTTCATTGGTTACGATCTTTAAGTGAATTTGGGTGCCTGCGATTGGTTTGAAAAAATCACCGTCTGTAAAACTTCTACTAATATCAACATCATTACCCGCGGCAACATACGCAGTAGAAGAACCTGAGTAATCTCGCTCGTATATCTTAACAGAAACCTGATTATCCAGCAAGTTTTGATATTGCAGATAATACCGCTCTCCGTAGCTGTCCTCAGTTAGTATGTTGCTTAGAATACTCATTCAATTAAAGTTTTATGACGCCCAAATCTTTCATTGCTTATGTATATGACATCATTGGTCAACTGGCCTTTTACGTTTACATCGACGGAAACTTCTTGCTTTCCAAATAACTCTTGTAATTTATCCAGAGGAGCAATGACTTCAGGATTTGACCTAACACCAGGGTATTCACCAACCATCCCAATAGTAGGTGCTTTTATCACGGCACCTTGTGCAAACGCTGGAAGTTCTTGCTGTTGTTGCTGAATGCGTGCTTTGAATAGCTCCATCATTTCTTCAATGCGTTGCAGCATACGCGGTTTTACTTTTGATTGCCCTGACCCGGATTCCTCGGAACCTGTTTTAAGGCGTTTTAATGCATTCAACCCCATAAGTGATCCATCTATACCCCCGAAGTACTGATCTCTTATTGTAGGCGCGTCAAAACCGATTGTAGGCGTAATTAGTCGTTTTAGTATATCCTGCAAACGATCCAGAGGAGCAATGACTTCAGGATTCCTGTTTGCACCTGGGTATTCTCCCATCAAACCCATTGTAGGTCTGTCAACAATACCGCCTTCAGCAAATCGAGGCAGTCCTGAGAAATCTGCTGGTTTTAGTTTAGCAAACACGGTTCCAGGAACAGCCCTTTCCTCAATGATTTTGTTTAGTTTGTTCAACGGGCTAACGATTTCAGGATTGGAACTTGCCCCGGCGTATTCTCCAACTAGTGCTGTAGTAGGTTTGGTAATCACTCCGCCCTCTTTCAACCCGATCATCTTACCAAACAATCCTTTGAACATTCCCTTAAAGGAACCTAAACCTAACGCGCTCATAATACCTGACACCACTGCTGCCGCTGCGGCTGCCGCAAGAAGTTTCTTAACCAGGTCTCCCACTCCTTTTAGTAATACTTTGAAGAAGTTTTCCCCTGAAATCAATGCTGCATTAAAAGCACTGGATAATACCTGCGCCATTACTTCCGCTACAGCCATTACTTTTTCCTGCACCGAATCAAACTGACCTTTCAACAGCTCAAGTAAATTGTTAATTGCTTCTCCATTCTTTTCATACCCGTCCTCAATCAACAAGTTAATCGCAGTTAAATACTCGTTAACTTTTTCGGAGTTTCCATCATATAAATCACCAAGTATGGATTCCTTTTGTTCAATAGCATCCAGTGCATTCCATAAGTTACCGAGTATCTTAATTTGATTTTCTTCACTTGTACCTTGCGCTACCTTACTTCTGTCTAGGTTAGGTCTTGTTCTTAATCCCTTTGCTCCTTTTGAAACGCCTCCTTCAACAGTTGAAGGTAATCGTAATTGGTTTAATTCAGTATACAATGAAATCAGCTTGTTAACCTCATCCATCGTACTTTGTATTGATGTTATTTCATTTGCCCAAAAGATCCGTTGTGCTGTAGAATTTGCTGCGATGTACCCATCCTTAGCCGCCTGTAATTTCTCCTCCAATCTACCAATATCACCAAGCCCTGCCAATCGTTTTATCTCAGCATCTCGTTCTTTCTTTGCCGCCTCCGCAGCCTCCGCCGCTAACTTAGCCCTTGTTTCCCCTTCTTGGATTAATGCACCTAAGTACTTTCCAATGCCCTGTAATCTAATCTGGTGTGCTGTCTCTGATGTACGTAAAGCATCAATCTCATCCTCCTTAGCCCCTGAAATCTCAGCGCGTACATCTTGCAATGCTGCTGTATACTTTGACTGTAATGTACGTGCTGCATCCAACGCCGCATCCTCAGCGGTTTTTCCAAGTGAAATAAACTGTTGTTTTGTTGTTTCAAGCTCTTGTTCAATTTGTTTTGATATTTCTATTTCCTGAGGTGTACCAAACTCTATTTCAACCACAATACCCATCAACGCTTTTCTCATTCGCTCTGTCTCCGCTAACTGCCGATTCAACCTGTTTCTTGCTGCGGTTTCTACCGCTTGCATTCGGCGTTCCTCATTGGAGGTCACCTCCCTCCCATCATCCTGAGCCCTTTGCCGCCATTGCCGCATCGGTTCCATCTGCTCCTCGTACTCGATCGTGTACTGGATTCTGCGCTTTTCAAGAGTCTCCAGCATTTCCTGTGCAGCCGAAGCCTTTGCTTTCTTTTCCAATGCCTCAATGTACAAATGTATGGCCTCAGTCAACTTGTCCATATTGACAACTTCCAATTGAATGTTGCCTAAAGTATCCTTGTGGATTTTGTTTAGTTTTTCGATTGCTTCCAACTGAGCAGTCCGGGTAGAATTGGAATCCTCCAAAACCCCCAACAATCCTTTAATTTCTTTTTGCTGAGTAGTCAGTGTTTGCGTAAACTCCGCTGCAACCTGCTCTACGTTCTCAAACGACAAAACAACTCCCTTCAAATCATAACCAAACTGTTGATAGGTTGTTCTTAGTCTGCCCAGTGCTCCCTCCCTTGCACGGTCGGATCGTCCTGCATCCGCTGCAAGTTTGGTATAGATTTCAATCTGTGTCTGAGCATTGCGGGAGGCTATGGTGTAATCATTCAACGCCTCGTTTACCCTTTCAATATTTACTTTTTCAGTCCTCAAATGACCGAAGTATTCAGGCGCTAACTTGATAAGGTTTTCCAGTGCTTCCTGCCGTTGCTCGACTGACCTCGTATTATCGTTCAATACTGCAATCAACTTATCCAGCTCAACCCGCTCCCCTGCTACAGCTTGTTTTGTTTTCCTGTTTAGTTCGTTCATGGATTGAGTGACGGCGTCTGTACCTCTTTTCAATCTGCTCAATGCATATATCAATGCAGCCACTCCAAGAACAGCCACTCCGAACGGATTTGCGGCTAACATTGCCGCGAGTTTTGTTAACTGAACCCTTGTAGCTGCCAGCACCAGATTGAACTTCAATGTTGCTAAACGTAAACTTATAAATAACTTGATCAGACCCGGAATGACCGTAGTCATCATGAAACCGAGCATGATCAACAAAGGCCCTAATACCGCAACAGTTCCAGCGATTACAAGAATCCATTTTTGTTGTGCTTTTGATAGATTGGAAAACCAATTCGCAATCCCAACCATTGCATTTGTAAAACCTTTTAGAATCGGTATGATAGAGTCTTTAATTACATCTCCGATTGCAATCAATGCTACCTTGGAAGATTGCATTGCTTGTTGCCAGGTAGTTTCCGCCGTTTCTGCTGCGACTTTATACGCCCTATCAGCATCACCAAGGCTATTCCTAACCCCGTCAAATACTTTTATGTTATCTTCTAAGTTAGCACCCATCAGGTCAAGTACCCCCGCCAATGCCCTGACGTTTGGTACCACCTGAGCCATCATCTCCTCTCCATACTCAGAGGTTAATTTTCGCAAGGTCATCAAAGCACTCAACAATCCTTTTTCCCTTATCTCCCTTCGGAATTCGGCCGATGAAGTCCCCATTCCTTTAAGGGCATCTTCTGCCTGTTTTGATGGTTTTAGTAAGGCTGCCAGGATACCCCGCAATGCAGTTGATGCCATAGAAGCATCTGTACCTGTACGAGTCATCGCTGCGATTGCGGCAGCAACCTCACTGAAATGAACTTCCATTTCCGCCGCAATCGGCAATACCATTCCCATCGAAGCAGTCAACTCAGGCGCTTCAGCTTTTCCTTCCCTTACCGCAGCTACAAGTATATCAACAGCGCTTGCGGCGGATAAATTAGCCTCTCCATACGCATTAACCGCGGAAGTAACCAAATCAGCAACCACCTTTGTTTCCCCCAATCCAGCTACAGCGGCCTTGGCGGATATTTTTAAAACATCCATTGCCGCAGCGTCACGCATACCTGCCGAAGTGACAAAGAATAAGGCATCAGCGAGTTCTTTTGGAGCACGACCAAGAGCAGGGGCCATTTGTAGTATCTCCTTACCCCACTCTGTCACCTGCTCCTGAGCAATACCCACCAAACCAACAATAGTTTGCATGGCCTTCTCAAAGTCTTTGGCCATCTTAAAAGCAGCAGTAGCTACCCCAACCAACGGAGCAGTTATATACATACTCATTTGCCTGCCAGTATTCCGTAAAGTCTGACCTACACTTTTCAGGGTGTTTTCAAACTTTTGAAAGCTGGTAGTCATTCGTTGAGACGCCTGATTCATCCTGCTTTCCGCCTCGGCAACTGCCTGACGCAACGGCTGGACGTCTGCTCCAATACTTGCTACTAATTGACCTATGTTCATTCTTTTCTCATTCGCTTAGGCGGAGTATTGATTATCCTCTGTTCACGTTCGTATTTCTTATTGTTTCTCCTCACAAATTGCATCATTACTTCTTTCATCTCATCAACGGATTGTTGTTTCGGTTTCACCTCCTCTACCTTTCCACCGGAATCCCACGTAAATGGGAATGACTTAACCGGATTTGTAATCATCCTTTTCAAGGTTCTGCCTGCGCTGTTCCATATATGAGTTACCACCCATCGTGCTACTTCGTAATTGACTTTTGTTCGTATTTCGATTAATGACTCTTCCCGCTTCCCAAAGTCTTCCAATGCATTTGCAAACTCCAACGGTGACAAGTCATAAAAATCAATAACGCGATACCCAAACCGGCTAACAGCAATACCGACCAGGGCAGGAAAATCAATTACTTCAACTTTTTTGCCACAACCTCCTCAGTGGCCCCCATTACGGGCATATCGGCTTTTGGAAAGAACTCTGGAATTATCTTAACAAACTCAAAGAACGTCTCATCCAGTATGTCTTCCATATCTTCTTTTTTGAACTTAAATTCCATGCTTTCTACCTCATGTCCCTTCCTGAGTGCGTGGAATAATAACTTTTCGTAAGTGGAATAGTCATCGTCTTTCATTGTTGTGATTGATACTTTTTCCACCTCTTTCATTGCTTTCAATACCGCATACGAAATACGTATTGGTAATTGTTTTCCTTTGTAACTAATGTACTTTACCATGATTAATGTTGTTATTTAATTGTTTGTAAAATTGAAAAGCCCATGATTAGGTCAATTCTTTGTTTAGGAACCGCCTCCGGACGATCCGTCATAAACGTCCACCGTTCCGCTGATCTGAATACTCACATCCATGCTGATTTTGTCAGCAACTTCGATTGTCAATGGAAGTTCCATTACCAGACCGTCAAACTCAAAGGTTGTTTCCGCCGTGTCAGGCAAAACAATCTTATATGTCTTTCGGTCATTGTCCTCGAAGTCAGCCTTCATAAGATCATAACCAGCACGAGAAAAGTTCATGTTCAAAGCAGCTGTGCCACCATCCCTGAGCGCCCCAATTATTTCACGGTACCCGTTTTCTGAATCCAATGAGGTCACGTCAATGATCTCACGGCTCATATTAGGTCCGTTAATGGAGTTTACTTCAGCGATTCTTGACCAAGAACCCGATGTCCATTTATAGAACTTGGTTCCAATTCCTGCCATTGCTTGTGAAGCCATATTAAATCTCCTTTCGTCTTTGTATTTCGAAGTTGATGATTAAACTCACTCGTTGTTTGTTATCATATTCCAACAGTGCAGGTTCTGTTTGGCAATAGATAACTGCGTAAAATGTATCGTTCCATGTTTCATGTGCCCGTCCATGCAACGAATCCACTATCGCATTACCCAGCGTGAATGCAGCTTCATAATTGACATTTCTAACATTCACTTGTACGGAGGCGTATGAATAACGCTCATCCTTGTCAAACGTCAGGCTCGGTGGATAACTGGGGGTATCATAAATCGTAACAGCGTTATTGGGTTTGTCAGGTGTATGCCCGACAAATAAATTAGTTTTGAAAACCAACCCCAAATCGCTGTCTTCCTCCAGCATATCCACTATGTCAACCGATGCTGCATTCATCCTGAAGTATCTTAATTACTTTTTTTGTATTTCTTTTCACGGAGGCTTCAAGGAACTTAGCCCCTGAACCCTTACGCGTGTATGATTTTCCGCCCATATCCTCATGCACCTTAGCCGCATATCGTGCAGAAAAACCAAACACCACAATTGGATTTTTCTCACCTGCTATTTCAGCCTGTACTGCTGATTTGACCGCGCTATGTTCCGCTTTCATTTCACCGGAATCTGATCCTTTGAAACTTCCACCTACAGGAGGTATTGCTTTCGCAGTGACAATAAATCTACTTGCCCGTAGGTTACCTAAATCAACCGGAGTCTTTGGTGAAGTCTTTTCTGTATCATTCATGATTTCCATAGCACCTTTAATCAAACCAGCCATTGACCGGGTTTCAATCTTATCAACCTCCCGGTTTAACTTCGCTATCGCTTTGTCAAGCCCTTTAAATACTACCTTTGCTGCCATCACTTTCCTATATATACTTTTCTAACGAAATCCGTTTTTGATTTGATCATTGGTATTTTTGTTTTTGACATAATTGTAACCGCCCCACTTTCATACGGATCAGCCGTGCTGTCCAAATCACCCAGTTCACCAAGTAACAACATTCCCAATTCATCCAAATCCTGCGTAACCATTATCTCTGCATTTGATAACACTTCTTTTCCATTCTTATCCGTCACTACCTGGTTTTTGTCATCCCATCTAACGTAGATTTGAACAGGCGCATCAAACTCATACTTGCCAAATCCATCCGGCTGAGGATTGCCCCAGTAAATGGCGGGTTGTACACAAATGGTTTTTATGAACTTTTCAATGCTTCCCATTACTGCTGTGGTATTGCTATCAATTTAATTTGTTTCATTCCTAACGCGGCCATTAATCCAGTCGTATCCATTGTCAACACCATCTGCCCGTAACTTGTAGACTTCAACCCTTCCCCAAACTTGCCGGTATATTCAATGAATGCCCCACCTGCACCCTCCTTAACAGCCTGCCTTTCCCGGGTAGATGCAATCATATGAGCTGTTAACCAACGCTCAATCTCCTCCAAAGTATCCTCATCCAACTTACCGCTCAGTACGTTGTTGATCATTGAATTTGCTGCCTTGATGTACCCTTCAATGATAGGATCACTCAATTCAGTATCATTGAGTATCTGCTTCACTTCTTCAACGGTTGTTCTTGTTGCCATTTGTTTTCCTTTCGTTTTGCTTTGTATAACAACGGTTCAATGCAGGAAACAATACGATCTGACCATTCAAGGCCAATCCATTCCAACATCTCATATATTTGACTGAAGTCTCCGTCAACCATTCGGTCAGGCCAAATAACTTTGTATTGGCATTGCTGTTTGATTAACTCCTCGATTCTTTGTTCATGCCATCTGATCCACCATTTCCACCCCTCCTCCTCACTTTCCAGATTCAAAGATTGTAGTACTTGAGAATCAGCGTAGGCTCTCATGAACGCGGTTTTTACACATGAATTAACAATATCCCCGGTGCGTCTGCGAACAATTATCCACCGGGCATCAGGATATGACTTGTGAAACAACTGCCAGGTTTGTAGTATCCTGGAAGTTTTCAAAAACCAAACATCATTTTCATTTATGTTTTCTTTTCTCAGCGATACCTCAAACCTGTGATTCATTCGTAACAATCCCTCCACCATATCCGGGTCAGGTAATGGAAACTGTCCTGAAGGATCAACTCCCATGTCACGGTACAAATTAGCAAGCGCTAATCTAACTCCAACATTCTCGTACATGTTAGTCAACTTGCCCCCTTTCGCACCGGCCAACAACAATACCTTAGCAATTAAACTACTGCCTGACCTTTCCACGCCCGTTACAAGAATCGGTTGTTTCATAACTTAATCCCTCTCAACAAAAATATCTTTTTCCCATTGCCTTGCTCAAACTCAAATGACTCTTGGTCAAAGTTGATTAGATGCCTGTACCGCCTTTGCACCTCCCTGGCATTATCAAAGAATCGTATATGCGTTTCAGAATCATAATTAGGTACGCTAATTATTACAGTACTGCCTGATTTAAGCCGTGCTAACAATAGCTTATCGTTAGGGATATGTTCTAATACCTCAAGCAGACAAACAGCGTTAAAATCGCCGTAATACCCTTGGTACTGTAAAGCATCTACGCACTGAAACTTTTCCGGGTGTTTTTGTTTAGCAATCGCAATTGCTACCTTACTGAAATCAATCCCGTGGTATTGCATAATCCCATTATCAATTAATAGTTGAGCAAACTGACCAACTCCACATCCAATATCTAACACCTTTGGTTTACGTAACTGCTTCACCCATAAAAACACCTGGTGCCACATTGGATAGTATCTGCTCTTTGTATAGCGTTTATGATACTCTGATTTGTGTCCACCTACGGCGTAAATGCTATCATATATTTGAGGATCGTTCATGCGTTGTTCATTATTGTTTGATAAAACTGAAATGCCTCGGCATCCACCCATTGTTTTAGTACGGATAAATCTTCATCAAAGTGTTTGTATTTCGTAACTACGTGCTTTCTGCCCGCAGTCATTCCTATTCCATGCTTAATACTTACCGGAAACCGGTCTAACATCGTTTTTACAGCGCTTTTATTCTCTTTCCATAGAGCAATATCAAATGATATGTAATCGTCCTTACAAACGCTTAAATTCGCTTGCTTGCTTACCGCCGTGCAATGAGCGGAAGCGTGTGGTTGCTTACCCCAATCTTTGTATCCCTTTACACCTAAATGATAATACCTCGTATTGGTATGACCAATCGCTGCCGGACGACCTTCTTTCTCCCATGCTTTTGTCATATCCTCAATGTAGGTTAATGGGTAAAAATCATCATCCTCCATAAACACCACCAAATCCATTCCAGCGTCAAATGCCTTTTTACAACCCTCCCGATACCGCTTCGCCAAATCTGGTTTTCCATTGCTGTTTGGGTAGTCTATTTTGATAACCATATTAGGTTGTCTGGTCTGCCTAAGCAACCGTGCTTCCAGGAAATCAATGAAAGGTTTTCGTGCAGGATCACAAGTAGGAATTACCACGGCCACTTTCGTTCCCTGCAATGATTCATATACTTGCTTCCATTTTTCAGCCATTGTTCCGTGAACCTGTTTGCAATACTCAAATGAACGTAAACTCAATTCCTCCAAACGATCCCAATCTAACCAATAGTTAATGGTTTCAACCAACGCTTCAACCGTTGGTTCAGGTGCAATTACAGGGCAATCAACGTCATATAGAGTTTTGTCTAATGCTGATAATACAGGAATCCCCAAACCCATTGCTTCCACTGCAGCGTTACTGTATGCATCAATTACTAACTGATCAATGTACAGATGGGCTGATCGTTTATACTGCCACATCTCCTCGTAGGAAATATTTGTTTTTGAAATGTACCCTACATCTGTTCTCATTGCACAGACTTGCTGCATTGCTTTGTCAATGATTGCAGTCCCTTTCTTTGCTGGAGTAGAAGGGATATGAACCACGTTAAATACTTTTGATCTCTTCCAAACATAATTAAATTTGAACCATGAAAATGGCATATATTTCCATTCAGAAGTATAACATAAGTCTGGTGTAGTAGCGCATTTGAAATCCGCTGAATAATCCGACAACTTATACTTTTCCAATGCTACATTGCGTTGTAGGTTCGGTCTCATTTGCCTAAAGAAACTACCGCTAACCAATTGTACCGTTGGGATGTGTTTAGGAATTTCAATCCCTGCCCAGTCATCAGTACCAGGCCAATCCCCTTTGAAATGGATTATGTCTGAGTTCCTGATTCTTGTTTCAGCCTCCTCCCGTCCATACTGCTCGATTGGTAAGGCGCAAGGCACTTGGAATGCGACATTCGCCTCCTCTACAATTGCATCAACATTAAAATCCTCATTGCAGTGCAACCTCATATCCTGTACGATTCGCCAACCACTTCCGGCATAATCCTTTTTACTGAGGATAGTTACTTTGGTGCGGGTATCCTGCTCTCCTTTCAACAAATACCTCATCTGCTCGTAGTATTTGTATTCATTAAGAGAACGAATATCAATTAACTGATCTTTTTCCCATTTCCAGTTTACTTTCTGTCCCTCAAGATAATGCGCGCCGTAGTGTTTTGATAATCCTCGTTCCCATGCTTTCTGCCTTCTTTTATATGTTTCTTCGCGTTCCTTTTTTGACTTAGTTTGCCCGAAGTTTATGATCATTCCATTTATCCCCACAAAATTAGGATTTGGCATTACTATACAATCCCCTTTCAAACTAATATCCTTGTGGTACTTGCTGATCATTACCAACGGGTTCTTACGTTTACTTACATAATAGTATGTGCCAAACAATTGATTATTTCTGCGTTCTCCAGTATTGTGGGCATAAAAACAAGGCAAGGTGATTTGGTTATACCCTTGAATAGTTGCTTTGGAAATAGTTTCTTTCAACGGTTTATCTGTCGCATAATACAGATCAGCGGCGGCATAAATGAACCAATCCGGCTTTAGTTTATGTAAGGTCTTTTCAATCTCATCCTGTATCGCTGCCAAATCAAACGCCTGGTTTGTGTCTAAACGATGCGACGGGATGTTTTCAGCCTGTAGATACTCCCAGGTACCATCCGTGGAATAATTATCAATGTAATACATTTCGATGTCCTGAGCCCTCCAGTACTTAACCATATCAGGCAAACATTTCATTTCATTGTATACGGTTCCAATTGCAATTACTCGTTGTGGTTTTGGTTTTATCATGCTTTGATTAAAACCAACCTCAGCTAAGGTCTTACGCGGAAATGATTGTAAGGAACTTGCAGGACTAACATTGTGAATTGAAACTCCCAGTTTATCCAAGTCCCTTTTGATCTCAAACTCCCCTTCTGAATGCAGTTGATACAACCCCGTCATTTGTTTTCGTTTCCCGTACACCCCATGCCATTGAGGTTGTTGGTTAGGGTCAGTGCCCATATCAAAACCAAGTAGGATTATTTCCTTTACTCCTAAGTGTACGGCTAAGTTAATGGCAGCAAAACCGCTATTGTGATTCCAGCTGACCATTGTAGGCTCAGTGGTAATACCCAGTGGTTTCTTTTTGTTTTTCCTGAGAAACTTCAATCCTACGAATTCCTGTACTTGTTTGGAGCAGGTCACTTTCAGGTTAGGGAAGTATTTCACTTTTGGTGATTTGATTGGAAAGATGCCATCGCCAAAGAAACATATATCAACCCAGTCACCCAGTTCGTAAGCCATGTTGACCCCAATTACATGACAATTATGGATTGCCCTCATGTATGGAGAGTAGGTACTTATAGGCAGTTGGTTTGCCTGCACCTTGGAGATGATCTCTTCAGGCACTCCAAACACGCGAGGTAACGAACCGCCTCCGCCGATGATGAAACAGCGACCACCTTCCCATAATTTCGGTACATTCCACAACATAATCAACTACAGTTTTTCTAACATTTCTTCTGCTTCCGCCTTACGTAATTTTTTTTCGTTGATTGCTTTGCCTTGCGCATTGATCACGTTATACCAACCTGCTCCTACATGAGCCATTGCATATACTGGAATACTAAAGTTTTCAACAATCTTAGGCTTGTTTGGAGTATCCCCTTTTTCCAAGACTTTAACCAAGTCCCGGAAACTGTCAGGAATGGCCTCCCAAGTTGACTCAAACACCTGCATCGGTTTGATACGTCGCCCATCTTTCAAGTGAAAAGTACCCCCTCCGAGTTTCTGAAACCTCATTATGCCAGGGAGGGATTCCTTTTCTAATTTTTTTGTACGTTGCATAATTTCAATTGATTTAATGATAAATAAAAAGTCACATGATTAGTGATTTTTTGTTGCTACACCGTCGCGTGCACAATACCAGTTTTGTTATTGTGGTCTGCTCGGATTTGCGGAACCTGGATCGTAATCACTTTGTATTTGTTAACAAAGATACCCTCAGTTTTCCACTGGATGTTCTGAATACCCATACCGCGAACCAGACGAACAACATCTGAAGTCATCTGCACCAACAATACGTTATTGGCAGGCAGGGTGTCATTAACCGATACGCTTTCAATTCCTGCAATGGCAAGTATTCTTTCACGAATCGTATTGCCACGAGTGGAATCGTAATCACCATCCAAAACAGTTTCGTAACCAACAGGAACATACAGCTTCCAAGGGCCATAGAAATGATTATCAATACTGTCCTGCTTCAATGCAAGTACATCCGCAACAATCTCAGCGCCAGTAGCTGTGTCCCAAGCCTTGGTCAGGGATGCCAGGTTACGGTGAGGGAAGTTCAAGTACGAATAAATCGTACCACCTCCAAATGTGTACTGCTGTGAAGCAAACAACATCGCCTCCAACTTCTCTGCAACCTTGCGGGCTGCCCTTTCAGCTGAAGTGGTGTCCAACGGGTTACCCAACATACGGCTGGATGACAATACCCTTTCGTTAATCTCGTAATCAACGTGGATAATTGGCAAGGGCAGGAAGGTAGTTCCATATACTGGGCGGTCTCCCTGACCCCTGGTAACTCCATCCATACTCAGTTCTGCCTCCATTGCGTCACTGACTGTGTGGCTTTCAAGCACCGTAGTACCCATTGCATTGCCTACATTGTAGACAAGACCTTTGCCAATCAAATCAGTAATGCCAGATAGACGGCTTTCAGCAATTGGAAGAATCGCTTCGTCCAGTGCTTTCCATTCGTCCGGGCGCAGAGTACCGGCATTGTTGTTCAGCGCGTAGGTTTTGTAATTCTCCTTCTTGGTTGGGCTACCTCCTGTGAAAACCGTAACGTAGGTCTTGCCATCCTTACCGATCCACGGGCGCAATTTACCAGGATTCAAACTACCACTGTTGAGCATCATCTGTGCAACTTCCCCTTGTGCGGTTCCTTTTCCGATAAAATCTACTGTGTCCATTTCTTCTCCTTTCTTTTCTTTATAGGATTCGTACTTTGATTCGGAAACCGGTAGCTGGATAAGTGCCACTTGACCCGCTCAGATCAATAGCCTCCAGTGCAATCGCAATCGGAACATCATCCGATTCTACCACTTTCAACGTACCGTCACCATTGCTGGCAAGTTTGTCCGCTACAGACACATCTTCTCCATCAGCAATTAGTGCGTAAACTTCTTCCCCACGCTGTGCTATCCAGCACTGTACCGGGGCGTCTTCTGCGTAATTTGTATCAATGTCACGCCCTTGGAGTTCATCCTCCAATGCAAACATCGGCAGGGTCAACCCTCCTTCCGCGGTGTGCTTGCGTACCTTTCCTGTAGACAACAGCTCAATGAGGTTGCCCGGAGTGATTGCTGCGTTTGCAGGATACTCCACATTAACATCCAGGTACTTTTTTAATTTAATGGTGTTCTTTGCCATAACTCTATTTTCCTCCTTTCTTATTCAATTTTTACACCTGGAGGAAATAACATCTCCTCCGTTTCAGAATTCACTTGTACCGAGGCCTGTCCCCCGTTTGCGGAATAATCAACAGGCGCCTTTGTAGATTTCGCAATCTTCTCCAGCATCACAGTGTCCAGCTTTTCCAACTCATCCTTTTCCCACACCTTTTCAGAGTTGGTTTGAATGAATTCAATTAACTGTGACCTGCGCTCCCTGTGCAGTCTCAAACCAGCGGAAAACTGGTCTTTCATTTCAGATGGCAGAACAGCCAGGAAATCATCCGGGCTTTTCAGCGTATCCTTCAAAACATCAATTGCCTGTTGTTTGTTAACCTGGGGTGCTTCTGCGGGCATCTGCTCCACAGGAATCATTCGATCCAAAACCTTTTCCTCAAGGCCTTGCAGAAAATCCCTGTCATCCTCAGTAAACTGAGTGGCAGCATTCGCAATCAGCGCATCCACCCTCTTAACAATACAGGGCTTAACTTCAGTGCTCATTGTTCCTCCTTCTTTTTGAACATTATTAGTAACTTTATTTACTTGCACATAACTGACCTTACGTTCCACAGGAACCGGGTCACCTACCAGTGTTATTTCATAACTGTCATTGGTGCTGTACATTTGCTTGAACAATCCAATAGGTTTATCTATTTTCCTGTCATACTTTTCGTAGATGAAATAATCCTCAAACGCTTCAGCCAACCAGTGGCCTTGCTGTTCGGAACTCATTTCATCTAACTTGCCCCGTAAAGCCTCAATTTGTTTGTTAAGACTCCGTGCGTTAAGCATCAACTGGATTACATACCCTTTGGCGTTCAATTGATTCAAACTGAGTGTTTCATCAGTCACGTTATCACCTCCTTTCTTTTTGTTAGAATTAACACGAACTCCACATCCGTCGTCCCAACTACAGGCGCCTTGCTCCCCGGGCAAAAGTGCAAGATGGTCAGGACGGTAGTTCCTTGCAATTGCAATATACTCTTCGCCATTCCGCTCGCCTGTTGTTTGTTCGTCTTCTGTGAATACTCCTACACTAACCTCTAACTGGCGTCCCTGCTTTATGTACGCATCAGCCAAAGGTGATTGTGCAGTTATTTTTTTCTTATCAATGTAAATTTCCGCTTTCAATTTATCGCCATCTACTTTAGTATTGTATACCCTACCAATGTAAGGTATATCAACACTGTTGGCTGATACAAATATGCCGTTCTTTTCTGGGTGCCCGATTGTCACTGGAATCCCATTCCATGACTCAGGGATTTTGCCCAACTCCTCAATAGTATGCAGTACTGCTCCGGCACTGCCATTGTGAACTCCCTCAACCATCATTACTACGGGCAGCACCAGGTACTCGATGCTGCCCAATTTCTTGGTTCGCATTACAGTTCCTGGCGATGGGGTTTTGTAAATCTCAAATGTCCTTTTCATCGTCTTCGATTTCTTTTTCAAATACAACATTATTGTCTTGACCTTTGATAGGCACCAAATGTTTATTATCTCCGTAGGCTATTTCTTGAGGAATCCCATCAGGAAAAGCAACGCAAACAACACGTTCTGTTAATTCAGTTCCATCTGGCTGATCAACTCCTTTAAAGTATTGGCATTTTCTTGTGTAACATTTAGGTTCTTGTAACATTTCTATATGTTTTGTTTTGTACTGATTATCTTGTAATCTTTCCAATTGCCCCCTCGAATGATTCCGCTTTATCCTTAGCCTTATCAGCCGCCACCGGCAATGCGATGCACCTACAATTCGGATGTAATGGAATTAAAGTCTGAATCTCATCAAGCGAATAAATACGGGGCTGTCCATCACTACCAATTGTCATCTGTCGGCATTGCTCACAAACACGATCGTCATCCGTGGTTATCCATTCGGCCTGCACCACAACTCCCTCAATCGCCCAGTTTTTATATTCCTGGATCATTCCCTGGTGGTGCGCCCTAATTACTTCCGTTCGTGCTAAGGTTTCAGCCCTGCGTTCTGCCGGAACGAATCTTCCAATACTGTCACGAATCGCCAACGTATCCCCTCCACCTGAAATTACTTGGTTTAATTTCATTGCGATGTCACGAGGCCCATCACCGTCAATCATTCCTTGCGACAATACCCGGTTGACCTGCGTGGCCATTTGGTTTGTGATCCCTTTCAAGTCTTCATATACCCGAGAAGCCAATACCCCTACCCGATCCATGTGGAACGGGTTACTCATTGCTGCATTGATTCCACCGGTCTCACTCATTCCAGGAACTTTCATTCCTGCCCGCCCCATTTCATGCCTTGCCCGCTGTACCCCTCGTTTGTATGAATCCGACACATACATATTAGTCCATGCATCGTCTATACTTGACCCGATTTGTTCCATTCGATGTACCTCAAGTATTCCAGTATCAATACGGGTTTGTAACCATTCCATGAATCCAGAAACCTTTTCCTTTGAGGTTGGAAATGCAAATACCCCTTTCCGAGGTTGGTGTAGAGTCAATTTACTCACTTGTAAGCTCGTTTCAGGGCTTTCTGGCACTCTTAGCCCAAATGCATCCTGATCTACTATGAGGCTGTTTATTTCGCGTTGTAAAGCATCAAAACGCTTCCTCATATCCCTTGCAAATGCATTACGCAAGGCAGTGGTCTTTGTAGGATCGTATTTCTGCGCCCTGACATAAGAAACCACTCCCTTTAGTTTAGGGCTACTTGTAATTGGATATGTATCGATAAAACTCATTCGTCGTCGTTCTGTTCTTCTTCCCGTTCCCTTATTTCATTTTCAATCTCCAAATCCTCTTGTTCTGTTTCCTGCGATCTGTTATCCTCCTGTACCTGGGCTTCCATCATTTCATTAATTAACTCAATTTCGTCAGCGCTCAATCCTAAGAAGTATTCAAAAAATGCCAGAGGCGGCACAATAGCCTGCGTCATTGGTTCCGATGCGTATGCCTTCAGCGCATCTGCACGAACCTTACCTACATCCGCCTTGTCCTTGTCACTGGTTGCGTATAAATCTTGCCACCTTACTGAGTAGTCTTCCGTCTTTGGTAAGATTCCCTGGCTTTGCATTATCCTGACAAATGGGTAAATGATGTTAGGTTCAATCATCTCTCCCCGTCTTGCGTCAATCATTGAATACCAATGTTCCGTGTCCTGAGTGCTTGCCAATTCCCCTCTTTCTGTTCCTGTCAATATGCGTTTCGGAATTCCTGTTGCGGCGCTGATCAGCTGTACCTGGATGTCCAAGTGGTTTGATGGATCACTGACCTGCGTCTGCAATGTTTGCATGTCTATTCCTTCAGTCATCAGAATACGCCTCAGGTTGTGCTCGTACTCGTCAATCCTGCGCATCAGATCATCCTCGGTTTCTTTTGACATAGAGTAATCCTTGTCAATCTTTGCTCCAAAACCAGGCCTTGCACCCCGCCAATACATTTCAGCACTACCACCGGATAGTTTTTCAATGTCCATTAATCGGTTATAAACCTTTTCCAATTGGGGCGTACCAAATACTTCTCCTTCTACACAATCATACGCCACATGCAATACCCTGCTGTAATGTACTTTGATCGTCGTTACCATCGTTGCCTTCTGCCCCTCGTCCTGAATGGTTAGTTCGTATAGTTTAGGTAATCCATATCGAGGGTCTTTTGTATCAGTCTCAAATGTAATGATAGGTGCCCGTTGCTCACTAAACACTCTAACGTATTCCAGCTTTTCGCCTTTTGTCAATGGCTGAGCATGTTTCTCAGGAGCGTTTACTCCGAAGCCTAACATCAATACGGCATACCTCCCCAAACTGGCTTGCTTATCTAATTGTATAAATTTATTTTTTAACTTCAACCGGGCTTCCAGTTCTTTCCATGCCTTTTCAAACGCCGTATCCTTATCATCATCGCTTTGTAATAATACCAGTGGTCCCCTCCATGTTACTTTGATAGGGCGATCAATTACAGCTGCGGCGATGTCCTGTCGTTTAAACCGGGAAACATAATCAGTATATGCAATCGAATCAGGATAGCCTAAACTATCATATAAGTTTCGGGCACCATCATGAGAAATTCCCATCTTAGCACCTAACTGAACCCGGTTAACCAATTCGCTCAATACCTGCATGCGCTGTATAAGCTGTTGTTGGTTTGTTGTTATTTTACTGGTTTGTTTTGCCATTTCTTTTTGTTTTATCTGACTCCTGCCCTACGTTTTGCGGTTAGCTTGCTGAATGCACCACTTGATGCGTCAGTCTGATCCTTATACTTTGATAATGGAAATAATCGTAATTCTTCTACATACTCATTATTCCACGCCCCCCTCAGCAATTGAACATTACCATAATTTACCTGTACGGAGTAGGGGTCAGCACGAAATATCTTATCCCCAGTAGGCCTATCAGCATTAACGGAGAACCCTGCCAGGTTTTTAATAGTACCTTCTGCTGATTCCTTACCCCCTGATCCAGGTTCCTGTTCAATGTATACCTGTACCCTTACTCCATCTGCTTCTGCTACAGCCTTAATTATTGTCTCCCTTTCCTCACTTGACCAACGCCCTCGTTTTATGTCAGCAACAATAAACTTACCAGACCGGGTTTTCAACATCAAGGCACCTACGGTATAGGCAGAAGTTATTTTCTTTCCTGGTACTTCAGCAGTGCCTGCCTTGTCCCAATACCTTACACGGGATTCAATGGAATTATCAGAAGGCAATGAATCAATGATTGTCAAATGATCCACCTTAAACATCCCCCCTGTAGGAGAGGTAGGGTCTTGTCCTATCTGACCGGAATAACCATACTGCCCTAAATCCATTTCCAGCTCTGCCAATGCTGACCTACTCAACCTGACTGGGTCAAGTAAATTATCAACATAATTCAATGCCAATTCCGGAGGAGTTACTTTGTGCTTGTAGGTATCAATTTCACCAGGTAAGCAAATGTGTTTAACCTTTGCGTTTTTCTTACTCAGCTTATTTCCGGTTGGATCGTTCTCATGTAGGCGTTGCATGATCATTACAGTTACCGCAGTTGACTTATCTACTTTCCTGGTGGTTAGAGTTTGATCCAACCACCTGTTTGTATTCCTTAACTCTGTTTCTGAAACGGACTGTTGCGGGTTTATCGGATCATCCACGATAAGGATGTGCCCGTGGAATCCAGTTAACGATCCTCCTACAGAAGTTGAAAACCTGTTACCGCCATACAACGCACGAGCAGCGTGCCCTTCCGACGTCTTTTCTTTCCTTACGACTCTGAAGTTTGACTTGGTATCCTTATCATCTTTGATCTGTATTTCCGGGTAGATCATTTCAAACTTCCCACTCCTGATAAGGTCTCTACTATACTCAGCACTTTCCAAGCTCAAGGTTGCACTATATGACAATGCAATTACTTTCATCCAATACCACCTCGTCCAACACCATACCGGCCATGCTATTGATACCATACTGGTTTTACTTGTTCCTGGTGGTACATTAATTAGTAGATCATACGCCTTTGGTTTTCCTTCTGCTAACCTTTCCGCTACTATTTGTAACTGGTCACAAATATATCTGATATGCCAATTGTCTTTGAATTCCTCTGAGGACAGTTCAGACCAAAAAAACCTAAAAAAGTGGTAAAAACTTTTGTTGTTGAGTGCCCTTATTGTAATAATCGGGTTTTCAACTGCATGTTGTAATAATTCCTGTTTGGTAAGTGCCACTGTTTCCATTACTTGTTTAGTTATGACTTACATGCAGTTATTTTTTTTTGTTTTGATCATACCCAGCTTTATTGCCAATTCCAATTCTTCTTCTGAAATATCAGGGCTTTCTGTTAAGGCGTCTATAAGTGTGTGAGTGATTAAGGGTGATACATCATGTTCGTGTTGCTGTTTATCAGTCCAATCAAAGTTTTTCAGTGCGAAAATAGCCCCTGTGGTGTTGCCCACCTGGAGTAGCTCCTCATAATGCTTCTCTATAAATAGCCTTGCTCTTTTTATAGTGTAACTAAACCCCTCTTTCTTTTCGTAAGCATAAAAGGATTGTCTGCTTTCAAATCCAATATGATAGCACAATCCTGTAATTGTTGGTACTTCAATCTTGACTGCTTTTTTATCAATTATATAGGTCTTTTTTGGAATGCCATGTTCAAAGTAATGGCTAATGGCTTTTTGTAACTGCTCTGGTGTTGTAAAATGTGGTGGTCTTCCGCCTTTGTTTTCCATTGTTGTGTGTTTTTTTACTACTCTACTCATTGCTGGCGCCATTCCGGCCCACCCCGCTCTATCTTAAAAGGGTAGGTCGTCCACTACCTCCTCAGCCGTGACCGCCTCAGCCTTAGCCTTATTCTTAGGCAATACGCTCACGACTCCGTCAGTCCAGAACAACCGACCATTGCCGACATAAAAACGAGGCTTCTTCTCCTCGCGCTGCTCTTTGGTCTGTGATACGTATGCCGATACATTCTGATCCCATTTATTACTATCGTTATTGACGTTGATTGTAAGCTCAACGCCCTGTTCGTTCTTAGCCTTTATCGTCTTTATGAGCGTCTCAAGGGTTTCAAGTTTCATGTATAAGCTGCTCAGTGATGCCATGTGTTTTGAATTTTTGGTGTAAAATTAAACTTTTTTTGATGTATTGTCAATATATTCTAAGTATATTTCTCTTTTTTTGTGCTTTTTACTCAACTCCGCCCTTTCGCGGTCTATCTCATCAGTCTTTATCAGCGTCTCGACTCGTGCCGATCGAGTGCCGTTCTGGACGTAATAGGCCGTAATCGTATAGCGTGGCTGCAAGCGCCTGCGTATGGTTACGGTCTTACCTGGCTGGAGGAGGTCGCGGAGTTGCACCATCACACCCTCCTCTCTTTCCTTAACCAATCGCCCTTGTCGTTGAACGTGTACTCATGCTTCGGATCGTACCAATGGAGCGCACCCCACCACTCACGTATCAGCGCGGCCTGTGATTCGTTACATGGGTACTTGCCCGGGGCGGCCTGCTTAAAGAAGTTCAGCATCTGGTCGGCTCGCTGGGTTTGGGGTAGGGGTTGTAGGGTTGTCTGTTTCATTTTGATTTATTTGTTTGTGTTTGTATATAATCCTTCTATCAGACCTAAGAAGTCATCCACCGATCGGATCACCTCGTACCGCTCACCGTTACGTAGCGCCCTCTGCTGCTCTACCCTCTGTGCATCACTCTGCCGGTCGTGGCCTACCTTGACCTCAAGGTTCCATAGCTGGCCTTTGTAGAAGACCACTATATCCGCCCTGCCGGGCTTAACGTCCTTATCCCTTACCCATACCCTACCACCGATGTTCTTGGTTCGTCCTAGTACGTCTGTCACTGTCTTACTCTTATCGATTGACTTGCCTGCGTCCTTAGCCTTGATGGGGTCGCATCCTTTTTTACGCATCACCATCACGATTACTGATTCAACGAAGTTTGACAGGTATTTGCGGTGCGTAGTGTTCTTATAGAAATAATGCTCCGGTCGTGGCGGGTACTTGGCATTCGGTCTAAGGTCAACGATCCATTGTTGGAGCCATTGGTAGGCCTCAAGTGAACACACCTGTGATAGCTTTTTGCGGTTATGCTGGGCGTTGGTCATGGGGTTTTACGCTCCTTTTAATAAAGCTCTGGCCATTTAGCCTTTGCTTGGTTTATACTGTTTTGTCGTTTCATTTCTGGTAGATCAGGCATCATAAACCGTTGCGTCTGTATATCGATGCCTACTGATTCGATCATTGCTTCTAAGTCTTTTATCCTTTTATTCGCCAGCCTCAGTCTTGAGTTTGCGTTAGTGTTATCAGATATAACAAGGATGTCTTGATTGAATTTAAGATCTACGATTTCAGTTTCAATATCATTGATATAGTCTGTAATTGCTTTAAGATACCCGTATGATTTTTGTAAGTACTCGTGATTTGGATTACCTTTCATTTCGTACGTTTTCAGTCTTCGTTGCATTTGATCGAGCGCTGAGAAGCAAAGTACCTTTTTTGTGTTTTTATCCATTTGATTTACATTTTATTTTGTAACTGTTTGATATTTAACGTTTATGTTAATACACTTTTTTATTTTTCGTATTATTTTTGTTAAAATATGTTAAAAAGTAACTTATTTACACTTTTTCGTTAACTAACTACCTTATTATTATATATTTAGTTAATGTAAATAAGACAATATAGTATAACGCGAGATATGCATATATAGGACTTCGTCTCATTTACATTTACACGTTTACTATATCTTTGATTATCAGTCATGATGTTAATTAAAAGGGTAAAACGTCTATTTTCGTCTCCTCGATTGCCTCAGGCTCATCAGTCGTATAGTCCTCCTTATTGAAGATGTAAAACTGGCCTGCACCACCCAGCCAATTAAATGCCGGCTCATTAAATCGTCCAAACACCGGTTGCTTTTCAAACTCATCTTTCAATACTTTGGTAAGGTATTTCGTGTTGTATTGATTATTTTTTGGCAGCAGGTGTTCAATCAGCTGTTTTGCGGTCGCCTTTAGCACATCCTGTTCGTTAGTAGCAAAGAATGAAATCAACGCCTCACGTAAATCAAAGAACAGCGGTGTGTGGCTGTACTCACGAACCTTATGTAGTGCGCTTGTTTCAATAAGGTTTATTGCGAACCAGGCTCTAGACTCCTTTTTTGTAGACAAATCACGCGTCTTAATGTGGTGTAGAAACGCCGGCACCTCATCACGTAGGTTGTCCTCTATATCGAAATTATTGTTGTGCGGTGGTATTGTTGGTATTTTATGTATCCAGTACCGGATGTCCTCCTTATTGGCTGATATGAAATTATCCTCATGGTTTGATACCAGTATAATCTTACCGAAATAATCAACGGTGTGCGCACGCTGAAACTTCTCATTCATCACTACTTTGGTTTGTGTAGCCATTGCCTTTATTTTTTCCTGTGCGTTCGTTCGCTCGATACGTGACTCCTCTATTGCTATAATCAGCTTATGGCCGTACATAAAATTGAACTGCGACTGGATCTCTTGATTGCCTATTACGATAATGTTCTCACGAAATATCATACGTAGCCAGTTCAGGAACGTTGTTTTTCCGGTCTGGTTTTCCTTACTTACAAGGCATAAAACTGGCAGCAACTGCAACGGTTTCTGGTACAACAACTGAATGTAATCCATACCTAATTCGTACTGGTCCTGAAAAATATGCTCAATCAATATCTTTGTCCACTTCCAATCTCCGTGTTTAGCTCTGTGGTTCAATGGTGTGTATAGGTTGTACAGGTTCTTGGGTATTCTTGCCGTGCCATCGTTATCAGGGATGTTGCAAAACATATCATACTTAGGTACACCACGCAGGAACTCACGCCCGAAGTCATCAGTCAGTGTTTGCCTTTTTATGGCTACCATCTTTGATTCGACCTCCTGGTTAGCGTTGAAATACTCAACGAACTTAAAGTAATCATCGCCTACCCTTATGACGTTGGTGTTCATTGTGGCCTCCTATTAAAAGCCCCCACAAAGCAAAAAGCAGGCGAACGGCTACCACACCTTTGTACCTGCTTTTGCCCGTAGGGGCTATTTAGTCTAAAAAAAAAGTTTCGATTCTCATGTGGTAATGTTCTTTAAACAGGTACAAACATACAAATTTATCCCTATCAACAAACAAAAATACATTGATGTTACCGCCCATTTAAGAACGCAAAGCCAAGAACTCATAAAGGGCTTCCTTAAATTTCTCAATACCTCCGAACTTCTCAATCTGCGAAGTAGGTATATACAGAGAAACCTGTACCTTTTTGTCGGGTACAGGTTTCCTTCCAGCGTTGGATTTCTTAATTTTCTTCATATTTTAACAAAAACGTTACTTCTTGCGTTCCGCTTTCAGTTTGATAACGACCACTATAATCGTGGTATCCGTTATCGTCATTCCATTCTTTTGAAACGACAACTAAAAGGCCTAATCCAGTTTTTTCGCTGCTGATGATGAGCCTGTCCTCATAAATAGCATAATTGCCTTCGCCGTAGGCACTTGCTACTAACAAGTTTTGACACCCTTGTTTAAGGTTGCTGATGTTTTTTAAAAACCAACCTAAAAGGCTATCTGCTGATGCAAAATCTACACCTTTGAAATCGGCATCCCATCCGACCACTTTTAGTTCACCAGCCATACTCTTTAAAGTTGAGTAAACTTCATCTAAATTTTTTACTTTTAATGTTGTCATATTATTCACCGCTATCGTTTTGTTTTTTATGTTCATCGAAGCGAAACAACAGCGGATTTTTTTTACCGCTTCAACGAACTTTTTAATAATTAAAAGAACTAATTACTCTGCAAATATACGGCAATTTTTTAATTGTGCAAATTTTTTATCTATTTTTTTTCTCTTTTTAATGTATTTAGAATGTTTCTAAATAAATGTAGCTGAATATCAAATAATTAGCAAATAAGAACGCAAAGAAAAAAAAGGGGCATAACACGTAATATAGCCCATTTGGCTGTGAAAGTTGGCAGTAAATTGACAAGTCAGTGCAAGCCAAACGTGCCATATTACCACCGTTACCGCCCATTTTGAGAACGCAAAGACCGAACGACATCAATTTTGACTATTCGGATGCTTTCGTTTTCAAATTCCTGCTTATTTTTTCGGCTGAAATAGTTATACAAAGTGTTTGCAGGGATGCCGATATGCTTACTCATAACAGCAATACTCCCGAATATTCCGGGAGTATTGCTCTTTTTGTCAAGTGTCCAGAAAGGCATTACGCTATAAGCTTTTCAGTTCCGTTCAAAAGGAAAGCATATATCTTGTTTCCTCGCTTGTAAACTTGCTGAACATCACTATCATTAAGAGCGTTTACGATAATTTGTTTTTTAGCTTCACCTAATCGTGAAGGCTTCCATCCTGTACGTGTTACGTTACCAAATTGACCGTTTCCTTTAGTGCTGAATGATGGATTTTTTTCTGATGTTTGAAATAAAGTAGTCATGATTTCTTTTTTTTGTGATTACTATGCATTATTTGCAAATTTCAGGGTATAAATCTTCAACAGGTGCTTGATGTGAATTTTGAACATTTAACATCTTTACATTTGATGCCTTTACATTTGAATCAAGTTGCTGGAATCTTGCTACTGCATTTGCTTTTTTGTAAGCTTTTACTTGAGTGAAAGTTCCGTTAACTTCTGCTGAGAAAATTTTTGCCTTTTTCATTGTCGTAGTGTATTAGTGAATTTGTAATTTATTTTCATTTAAAAAGTATTAATTGTTATTTGATACTGCAAATATACAACGTTATTTTGTATTGTACAAGTTTTTTTACAAATATTTTTAATTATTTTGTATATTTAGAATGATTTTAAAGAACGCAAAGGAAGAAAACGGGTCATAACAGCAAGTCATACGCCATTTTTCGTGCCTCAAAACGGGCGCATACTTGCATCCCGTTAGCGGTAATGCCTAAAAAGGTTATTACATAACTTTGAAATTGAAGGAATAAGGCACATACCGCTAACATGCGATATAAAAAATGCCTTAGTTCGATACAATTAATCATCATTCTGCGATTTTGACAATAAATTAATTTTGCCCGCCCGCTTTCGGTTTTTCAAACCGATTTGTGTTCTGAAAAACTAATATGTTTTGATGAATTTTAACTACTTTTTTATAATCCATTGATTTTTTAGCTCTCAAAGCAGCAGAACCGTTTTTGTAAAAAATAATTTCGTTAATTAAATTCATTCCATATTTTTCAAATATATCTTTCGTTCGGTCTGGAAATCTTCTATAATGTCCTTTTGGATGTCTAACATCTCCGACAACAAAAACCGCTATTGAGTTAGGTTTTAACAATGCGATTGATTTTTTTATTATAGATTCATATATCAAATAAAAATCTTTTTCGTTCATATTTGAAATATCATCTTCTAAATCACTATACTTTTCTAAATTCAAATATGGGGGGCAAGTAAATAAAAAATCAAATTCACAATTAAAACCATCCAATTGTTTGTTTGAATCTCCGACATACCATTGAGGTTGATTTTTAATATCCAAAACATTCAAACTTTGTTCCCGATTACTATCCACTTGTTCTTGCCTTAATTCAATCCCAGTATAATTATGCCCCAAGTAATTAGCAACAATCCCACGAACTGAACCACCAGCAAAAGGGTCTAATATTTTAGCTTTTCTGGGAGCAAACCAATTATACATTATTTCGCATAAAACAGGGTCGAATATACTTGTATTCGATTGGTTGGGATTATTCATAAGACTTCCTCCTTTGTCAGTTTGAACAGTAGTTTTAAATCCTGTCTTTCCAAGTAAGTTCTCTTTTCTTCCAATCTCAGACTTAATACCCTTATTTATCCACCAACGTCTGCGATTCTGCCATTTCCCAACCATTGAGTTAATAACTGAGAAAGGCGGTATAAAATAAATATCATTCAGGTTTCTATATTCCTGTTTAGATTCTTCTGTAATATCAAATAAATTACCTGTCATAGCGTCTTGTTTCTGATTTTGAGTCTTTTAATAATTCAGATAATGTTTGTTTTTTAAAATCATCATTAACGTCCAATGAGCCAAATAAAACAATCTGAGTTCCATCCTGTATAAATAATCCGTCATATTTTTCAAATATTGAATCAAAGTTTTCTAACTCTTTTTTTATTGTTTCAATTCCTTCATCAAAATCAGAATCGCAAATAAAATCACTAACATCAAATAAATTAATTATTGGATTAAATTCATAAACTTCTCCGTTTTCTTCTAATTCAGAATAACTTTCTGCTATTTCGTAATCATTAGAATAGAATGAACCGCCAATCATTTCTGTAATTCCCTCGTTTGCTCCTCTAAATATTGTCATTGTTATCGTTTTTGTATATACAAATATAGTTATTCTTTTTGTATATACAATGATAATTCAAATAAAAGTTTAATTTTTTTAAAAATATTTTGCCAACGCACAAAAAAAATAAATACTACGTCAGCATTTCAATTGTTGGTTTGTGCAATTTTACCGCCCATACAGTCAGCTAACATGCGGTCATAAAACATTGGGGTTTTGTAGGTTATTCAAAGTCTATGTCCCGTTTTTACTTTCTGTTAATCTGATAGGCTGGTGGCTCGCAATCCCAACGTTTCATACCGCCAGCCGTTATACACAATGCTACCAAAGTGCTTCGATTGAAAATTCTCTGTAATTTGATGAATTAAAAAGAAAAATTCCAACGCACTATTTTCGCCAATCATAAGTTCCTATTTTACACCCATTAGAGTTAGGTTTGTAAATAACCAAACATAGTGGCACAGGTAGTCCGTGTGTTGCTTCTTTATCTTCATTAGCATAGTTGTAAAACTTTGGTCTTCCTTTTACAAACCTAACTTCGTCAGCAGTCAAACATAGTTTATGAAACCATATCGTATTTGTTCTTGCTGGTATTAAGAATACACTTGTGCCACCATTTTTTGCCGCTTCTTGTCCTTTTTTAAGCCATTCAGGCACATTTCTTCCGTAAGGTGGATTACACCAAACAACTTCGTTATTCCAATCTTGTTTAAGCCCATCTACTTGTTCATCCCAATATCTTTTCACCTTACAGTTTTCTGCATCAGCAGCAGCATCTACTGTAAAATTAAATTCATTATTTAATGGCTCAAAAAAGTCCCAAGGTGTACTCCAATCAGTTTTTACACTATCAAATTTGTTTTTATCAAAAATTCCCATCTATTTTTCTTTTTAATTTTTTACTACTATTTAAGTTTTCTGCTAAATAACCGCACTGTGTATAACAGCACCTATAAGCAATACAGCCATTAAGTTTTGTACTAAATTTGAAACTATGTGCAAGGCTGTACTGCTCATAGCTGCAAAACGTTATGGGCAATTATAAAAAACCGCCTCCGTAGTCTTTACCCTTTGCCCTTGAA